>JAURGA010000003.1 GCA_030834095.1 Candidatus Nanopelagicales bacterium
CTGAATTGGCAGTTGGGTATTCAACTTTGTATGGCGATGCTGTTGGGGGATATGCCCCAATCAAAGATTTATTTAAATCCGAAGTTTGGGCGCTTGCGAAGTGGCGAAATAATCAGGCGAGAAAGAATGGCTACGCACCTCCGATTCCAGAGAATTCAATTATCAAAGAGCCAAGCGCTGAACTTCGCCCGGACCAGAAGGACACCGATTCCTTGCCGGATTATCTGAAGCTCGATCAAATCCTGCATATTTATATTGATGAAGATTTAGGACTAGCGGGCATCTTGGCCGCGGGCTTTGATTTAGAACTTGCCACCAAGATTATTCGAATGGTCGATGCTGCCGAATATAAACGTCGCCAATACCCACCCGGAACCAAGATTTCCAAGCGCGCCTTTGGTAAAGATCGAAGACTGCCAATTACTTCGGCCTGGCGCGAGCACAATTAACTTCCTGCAATCAACTAGCAATTAGACAACTCGCATTTAGTTATTTACACTTTTCCCAGGTCATGAGTTCCAGGTTTTAGCCCCGGCTTACTGGACGGCAACCCTCCACCACGGTGGGGTGCTCCGGGTGAAGACCAGGTCAGTTGCAAATTGCAATTGGCAAGCGTGGGTAACGAGTAAAAAACGCTACCCCCTTAATTTCTGGGAGGTCTGTAATGTCATTTTCATTAGATAAAGCTTCATTCGAGACTCGCCAAATTCACTCTGGGCAAGTTCCCGATCCAACAACTGGTGCACGCGCACTTCCGATTTATCAGACAACTGCATATCAATTCCGCGATACCAAGCATGCAGCAGATCTCTTTGGTCTAGCTGAACTTGGAAATATTTATACCCGCATCATGAATCCAACGCAGGATGCAGTTGAACAACGTATTGCTTCACTCGAAGGCGGCGTCGCTGCCCTCCTGGTTGCATCAGGTTCTGCAGCTACTACATACGCAGTTCTAAACGTTGCTGAAGCTGGCGACCACATTGTCTCTTCACCAAGTCTTTATGGCGGAACTTATAACTTGTTCCACTACACACTTCCAAAGTTCGGTATCGAAGTAACCTTCGTCGAAAATCCGGACGACCCTGCTTCATGGCAAGCAGCGGTAAAGCCAAACACCAAGGCCTTCTTCGGCGAGACAATTGCTAATCCAAAGAACGATGTTCTGGATATCGAAACAGTTGCGAATATTGCTCATAAAAATGGCGTCCCACTAATCGTGGATAACACAGTGGCGACACCATATTTAATTCGTCCGATTGATTTTGGCGCAGATGTTGTAGTTCACTCAGCAACCAAATTCCTGGCTGGTCACGGAAACTCAGTTGTCGGAGCGATTGTTGATGCCGGCAAGTTTGATTATGCCCAACACAAAGATCGCTTCCCAGGATTTAACGAACCAGACCCTAGCTACCATGGTTTGGTTTATGCCCAAGCCCTTGGCGTTGGTTCGCCATTTGGCGCAAACCTTTCTTACATCTTCAAGATTCGCCTAACCCTGCTTCGCGACATGGGCGCTGCTGTCAGCCCATTTAACGCCTGGTTATTGGCGCAAGGACTTGAAACACTTTCACTACGTATGGAACGCCATGTTTCAAATGCAAAGACTTTGGCGGCCTGGCTTGAGAAGCAACCACAAGTAGAGAAGGTCAACTACGCATCACTTCCATCTTCACCTTGGCACAAGTTGGCAACAAAGTATGCGCCAACTGGTTCGGGCTCAGTTCTCTCCTTTGAAATCAAGGGTGGAATCGAAGCGGGTAAGAAGTTTGTCGAAGCGCTTAAGTTGCACTCACATGTTGCAAACATTGGTGATGTTCGTTCGCTGGTTATTCATCCAGCATCGACCACTCACTCACAACTGTCACCAGCAGAACAATTAACTGCAGGTGTTACCCCAGGTTTGATTCGCTTATCTGTTGGCATCGAAAACATCGAAGATATTAAAGCTGATATCACTGATGGTTTCGCCGCAGCTAAGTAATTAATCTGCGAATCTAGAATCATGGCATCTGAATGCAATTGTCATATCACTGGGGCGTGGCTTGAAACCCACGAACCCGGTGATCGGCAATTCTTAAAAATCGGTGATCTTGAACTTGAATCTGGCGAAAAACTTCTTGATACAACTATTGCTTATCAAAGTTGGGGCAAGCTAAACGCCGAGGGCAACAATGCAATTCTGGTCAACCATGCACTAACTGGTTGGTCCGATGTTCCTGGTTGGTGGCCTTCGATGGTTGGCCCAGGTCTGCCACTTGATACTGATAAATATTTTGTGATCTGCCCAAATGTTATTGGCGGATGTCAGGGCAGCACCGGACCTTCATCACTTGCACCAGATGGAAGACGCTGGGGTTCTAGATTTCCAACAGTGACGATTCGGGACATGGTTGCCGCCGAGTTAGCACTGACTGATGCGCTTGGAATTTCGAATTATCTTCTGGCGGTTGGTCCATCACTTGGTGGAATGCGCGCACTTGAATGGGCGATCTCGCATCCGACTCGCGTTAATGCAATCTGCACAATTGGTTCTTCGGCTGTAGCAACCGGCGATCAGATTGGCGCCTCTTCAATCCAGATCCGGGCTATTAAATCTGACCCACATTTCAGCAATGGTGATTACTACGAGCAGAACCAAGGTCCAACCGAGGGTATGGGAATCGCTCGTCGAATTGCCCATTTAACTTATCGAACCGAGACCGAGATGGATGTCCGCTTTGGTCGCGAGCTTCAAGGCGATGACACCGGCCGATATGCAGTTGAATCTTATTTAGACCACCAAGCAAACAAATTGGCTAGGCGCTTTGATGCCAATACCTATATCGCTCTCACGGAAGCCATGAATTCTCATGATGTGGGCCGAGACCGCGGGGGAGTCGCTGAGGCGCTTTCTACGGTAAAGATTCCGGTCGTAGTAATTTCAATTGATTCGGATCGACTCTTCTGGCCACGTTTGCAGGAAGAGATTGTGGAATTAACGCCAACCGCCCTGCCTTTGGTGACGATTTCCTCGCCATTTGGCCACGACGGCTTCCTTATTGAGGTCGAATCAGTGGGAAGTGTGCTCCGAGATGCGCTCGCAATTGGGCTAAAGGGCAATTCCAGCAAATAAAGGCAGAAATACTTGCAGGGGCCAAGCGTTTTGCGATGTGCATAAATGCCTGTGGACTATTTATAATATAGCCAAGCAAGTTTCGCTGGTCCGAAGAGAGGCCAGGCAAACCAAAGGATGAATTGTGGCTGGAATTCGTGCGCAAAAAAATGGCGCTAGTAGCAAGAAGACAGTGAAGAAAGCCGCAACCAAAAAAGTTGTTGCTAAAAAATCAGCTGTTAAGAAGACTGCGAAGAAAGCTGCACCAAAGAAGTCAATGAAAATTGTTAAGAAGTCAACGGGTCTGCACCGCTTTCCGACCAAAGCAGAGATTGAGGCCAGGAAATTAGCCGAAGAAAATAAGGGCGCAAAGAAATCAGCACCTGCTACTTCTGGCAAGAAATTATTTCCAACCAAGGCCGAACTCGAAGCGAAGCGTCTTGCTGCTCTAGGCGCTAAACCAGTTGCCGAAGGTAAGCCAGGAAAGCCAATCGTTACAAAGATTGATGGCGAAGAGGTCGAGTTAGAGGAAATTGAATTAGAAGATCTCGAAACACTAGTTGAAGAAGTTAAAGAGATTATTGAAGAGGAAAAAGAGAGTGAAATTCGTGTTGTAAATGTCGCCGAAGAATCTCAGAACGAAGAGAACGCCTTTACTATCAAAGATTCTGAAGAAGATGACGCGCCAGTTCAGACCGTTCTAACTGCAGGTGCTACTGCTGACCCAGTAAAGGATTACCTAAAGCTGATAGGCCGCGTGCCACTACTTAATGCTGAAATGGAAGTTGATCTTTCGCTGCGCGTTGAAGCTGGTCTCTTTGCTGAAGAGATCATAAAGCACGAGAAGAAGATTGAGAAGAAATATAAGCGCGAGCTCGCGCAGTTGGTCCTTGATGGAAAGCGCGCAAAGAATCACTTGCTAGAAGCAAACCTTCGTCTTGTAGTTTCACTTGCAAAGCGTTACACCGGTCGTGGAATGCTGTTCTTGGATCTAATTCAAGAGGGAAACTTGGGTCTTATTCGTGCAGTTGAGAAGTTTGACTACACAAAGGGATACAAGTTCTCGACATATGCAACTTGGTGGATCCGCCAAGCGATTACTCGTGCGATGGCTGATCAAGCAAGAACAATTCGTATTCCGGTTCACATGGTTGAAGTCATTAACAAGCTTGCTCGTGTTCAACGACAGATGCTTCAAGATCTTGGCCGCGAACCGACTCCAGAAGAGCTAGCTAAAGAACTTGATATGACACCTGAAAAGGTTGTCGAAGTTCAGAAGTATGGTCGCGAACCGATCTCACTTCACACACCTCTTGGTGAAGAAGGCGATTCCGAGTTCGGAGATTTAATCGAAGACTCCGAAGCAATCGTTCCTGCTGATGCAGTTTCATTTACATTGCTTCAAGAACAACTTCATTCAGTTCTTGGAACGTTATCCGAGCGCGAAGCTGGGGTAGTGAAGATGCGCTTTGGCCTGACTGATGGCCAACCAAAAACGTTGGATGAAATCGGCAAGGTTTACAGCGTCACACGTGAGCGGATCCGCCAGATTGAATCTAAGACGATGTCAAAACTTCGCCATCCATCGCGTTCACAAGTCCTGCGCGATTATTTGGATTAAGAGTTAAATAACTAAATTAGTTATTGTTGGAAGAGACTGCGGTTAATTTCGCAGTTTCATCCTGAATTTCTTTTACAACAGGCTTTAGCTTTTCTGCATATTCTTTTGCGTGATGTCCGCAGAACAAGAGCACGCCACCATTAAGCATTACTGCACGAACATAAGCCTGGGCTCCGCAGCGATCGCAGCGATCGACAGCATTGAGCGGTGTGGTTTCGAGAATCAGTTGCTCGGTCATTTCGCTCCTTATGTTGAAGTAAGTTCTTGTTCTTGCTCTTGGTTAGGGGAACATCAAACCACGAATCGTTTATTCCCCGCTCGTTAAAATATCTATTTTTACGCTCGGGCGTGTCATAAATCGCAGATAATTTCCTGTAAATGCCCTGAATTTATATTTTCCTGCAAAGTGCCTGCAATCAACCGAGAAATTGTGTGTCGACAAGATAACCTTCATCTCCGTGGCTACCGACGATCTTGCATCAACAACAGACAATGGCTATAACGCCAAAGATCTCGCCGTATTAGAAGGCCTCGATGCAGTTCGCAAACGTCCCGGTATGTATATCGGAACAACCGATTCTCGCGGTCTCATGCACTGCCTCTGGGAAATTATTGATAACTCGGTAGATGAATCACTTGCTGGACATTGTAAAAATATTGAAATTAATTTGGAGTCCGACGGCTCGGTAGAAGTTCATGACGATGGTCGCGGAATCCCAGTTGATAAAGAGCCGAAGACTGGCCTCACTGGTATTGAAGTTGTTATGACCAAGTTGCACGCTGGTGGAAAATTTGGTGGCGGATCCTATGCCGCTTCTGGCGGATTGCACGGTGTTGGCGCTTCAGTTGTAAATGCTCTTGCATCCCGACTTGATGTCGAAGTAGATCGCAACGGAAAAATTTATTGGATGTCATTCCAGCGCGGTAACGCAGGGATTTTCGATGGCGATGGACCAAAGGCACCATTTAATGAAAGTTCTGGCCTTCGCGTAATCGGAAAAGTAAGTGCCAAAGTTACTGGCACAAGAATTAAGTGGTGGGCAGATCGCCAAATTTTCCTAAAAGAGGCCGAACTTTCGATTGAAGAGATTTACGCTCGTGCACGCCAAACTTCTTACTTGGTTCCTGGACTCACGCTTATCGTCAATGACAATCGCACCAAGACAAAGACCACCGAGAAGTTCTTCCACAAAGGTGGAATCTCCGAATTCTGTTCCTTCCTTCGCCCTGATGATCCAATCGGAGAAGTTATTCGTTTAACCGGATCAGGTGAATACACCGAAACAGTTCCAGTCTTTGATGAAAAAGGACACATGATGCCAACTGAAGTTAATCGCGAAATGGGCGTCGACATTGCGCTGCAATGGGGCAATGGTTATGACAACACTTTGTCTAGCTTTGTAAATATTATTTCAACACCCAAGGGCGGAACCCACGTCCAGGGCTTCGAACGCGCAATCACAAAAGCATTTAACGATGCACTTCGCGCGACCAAGACTTTGAAGAATAATGAGGCCGATGTAATCAAAGATGACGTTCTAGAAGGTCTTACATCTGTTGTAACAGTTCGTATGTCCGAACCACAATTTGAAGGCCAGACCAAAGAAGTTTTGGGAACAGCAGCCGCGACCAAGATTGTTGCAGCAGTGGTGGCAGAAGAGATGAAGAAGTTCTTTGCTACAACAAAGCGAATTGATAAAGCCACCGGAAAAATGATTCTTGAGAAGGTTGCTGGCGCATCTAGAACTCGTATTTCTGCTCGTGCCCACAAAGACATTCAACGTCGCAAAAATGCCCTTGAAAGTTCATCGCTTCCAACAAAGCTTTCAGATTGCAGATCTGATGACACAGATCGCACCGAGCTTTACATCGTCGAGGGCGACTCTGCATTAGGCACTGCAAAGGCAGCACGTAATTCAGAATTCCAGGCCATCTTGCCGATTCGCGGAAAGATTTTGAACGTTCAGAAAGCTTCACTTTCACAGATGCTCGAGAACAACGAGTGCGCATCAATTATTCAAGTAATCGGTGCTGGCTCTGGAAGATCTTTCACTCTCGAAGATGCCCGCTACGGCCGAATCATTCTGATGTCTGATGCTGACGTCGACGGCGCACATATTCGCTGCTTGCTTCTAACTTTGCTTTCACGTTATATGCGTCCACTAATTGAAGATGGTCGGGTCTTTGCCGCTATGCCTCCGCTACACCGCATCGAAGTTGTGGGCGGAAAGCGCGGAGAAGTTCATTACACATATTCAGATGATGAAATGAAGAAGATGACCGCAGATTTAACTAAAGCTGGCAAACGCTGGAAAGAACCAATTCAACGTTATAAAGGTTTGGGCGAGATGGATGCAGATCAACTTCGCGAGACCACAATGGACCCAGCACATCGCACCCTACGTAGAATCACAATGAAGGATGCAACCGCCGCAGAAGCGATGTTTGAACTGCTAATGGGCAATGAAGTTGCACCTCGTAAAGAATTTATTTCTACTGCAGATATCGCTCGCGATCGGATTGATGCTTAATCTCGTTACTTAGTTTCTTCAATTCTGGCTTTAACTATCGCTTGCAATAACTTCTCATCAACTTTCCAATCATTCGGAACGCTGATGGTCTTTTTCTTAACATCGAGATCCTTCATCTTTGGCCTAAATTGCTCCAAAACATCCTGGCTCCAGGGAGCGAATGAGATGTGGTTCTTAGCGGTAGAAAGGCCAAAAACATAGTGTTCACCAAGCTTTAGCATTGGCTGATTCCAGGCAATTACAAGTTCAAGGTTGGGAAATTTCGAGGTTATAGCTTTGAAAATCGCCCGAACCTTTGTGGCCTGCCGTGGATCTAAAGTTTTAAAGTATTGGGCAGGTGTTTCATATCGTTTGGCAGATACCGAGCCACGAGAATACATAACTAGGGCGTTGGCATGGGCTTGCGAGAAACCATAATTTTCGCGAAGGTGAGCTATCTGCTCTGGATATTTCTTGCCTTCAAGTTTGGCCATGACCTTGAACCAATATGACATCTTCTCGCCATACTTCTTTTCGATGGCAGGGAAGTGAGACTCGCGGCTTGAATCTTTTGGTGTTGCCATGGCCGAAGTTTAAGCGATATTTAAGCGATACGGGTACGGCGCGGTGTTGCAAAGTTCTTTGAAACTTCATCAAGCTCGAGCGAGACCTGGGCTTTGATAGCTTCTTCAGATGCAAGTAGCGCCTTTAGCTTTGTGACAATCGCCTTAAGGTCTTTCTGCTCTGTTTCTAGTTCTAGCTTGCTCAACTTAGTTAAGCGACGAAGTGGCATATCCAAAATATATGTGGCTTGTTCGTCCGATAACTTGTAAGCCTTTATAAGGGCAGCCTTTGCTTCCGGTGCATCTTGCGCGGCACGAATTAACTTAATTACCTTATCGATATCAATAATTGCTTTTAGAAGTCCATCAACTAAGTTCAAACGGCTCTCGGCCTTAGCCTTACGGAATTCAGATCTGCGGCGAATTACTTCGATTCGGTGATCAATAAAGACTTGTAGAAGCTCTTTAAGTCCAAGGGTTAGTGGCTTTCCGCCAACAAGTGCCACGGCATTAACCGAGAATTGATCTTCCATCGGAGTTAACTTATAGAGATTTGCGAGAACATCTTCAGGTTCGAAACCATTCTTAAGTTCGACTACAACCTTGGTGCCTTGCTGGCCATCAGATAAATCTACGATGTCAGATATGCCCTGAATCTTCTTGGCTTTAACTAAGTCAGCAATCTTTTCAACGATCTTCTCGGGACCAATGTTGTAAGGAAGTTCAGTAATGACTAGACCTTGTTTTCTTGCAGTTACTTTCTCAATCGCAACAGTTGCGCGAACCTTGAATGAACCGCGGCCAGATTCGTAAGCCTCGACGAGACCTTCTTTGCCGACGATTTCGCCACCTGTTGGAAAATCCGGAGCAGGAACAAACTTCATCAGGGCTTTCAAAGTTGCCTTTGGGTTTTCGATCAAATGCTTTGTTGCAGCAATTACTTCACCTAAATTGTGAGGCGCCATATTTGTGGCCATACCTACGGCAATTCCAGTTGTGCCATTTACGAGCAAGTTTGGAAATGCTGCGGGGAGAACCTGTGGTTCTAATAATTGGCCGTCGTAGTTTGATCCAAAATCAACAGTATTTTCATCTGACTCATCAACCATCGCCATTGCTGCAGCAGCAAGACGAGATTCGGTGTAACGCATCGCAGCTGGGCCGGCATCGAGTGAACCAAAGTTTCCGTGACCATCAATTAGCGGAAGGCGCATTGAGAAACTTTGTGCCATACGAACCATGGCATCGTAAATCGCACCATCGCCGTGCGGATGCAACTTACCCATAACTTCACCAACAGCTCGAGCACACTTAACATGGCCTTTATCTGGGCGAAGTCCCATATCTGACATCTGATGCAAGATGCGGCGTTGCACTGGTTTCAAACCATCACGAGCATCTGGAAGTGCGCGTGAGTAAATTACTGAATATGCATATTCGAGGAATGATTCTGACATCTCTTGCGAGACATCGATATCAATTATTCGGCCTGGGTTCTCACCTGGTTTAGGGAGAACGGCTTTAGGAGTTTTTGCCATGGGGCGTATCTTGCCAATGAACTATCTATTTACTCGGTAGCGACTCGATTTACTTACGCATCAAGTGCGATCAATCGGCCTGGCTCCGACAAGTGCAACACATTTGGCCGCAAATTCAATTCCAGATTCCAGCGCATCCAATAATTCACCATTCTTCGCCCAGATTGAAATAAATCCGGCAGCAAAGGCATCACCTGCGCCTGTTGTATTCACCACAGTTGTTTTCTTGGCTTCAACTTGAACCAATTGACCGCCTTGAGATTGTCCGAGCGCGCCATTTGAACCGCGTTTGATTGCAACAGTATTTACACTCTTAAGTAATTCACCAGCAGCCTCAATCGGATTTGTTTTACCGGTTAAGAAATGAGATTCCTCTTCATTCAAAATAATGCAATCCACAAACTTAAACCAGCCATTTGCGGCTTCGACTCCGACTTCCATCAAAACTCCAACAGTTGCCGGATCTAAAATTATTGGAAGATTTGCACCTTTTATTTTTGAAATAATCTCAAGAACGCCCGCGCGCGATTGTGGATTTATTAGGGAATAAGCCGAGAGATAAACGGCGCTAAATTGCCCTAGATCTGGCAGATCACTTAAACCAAGCCCAGCATTTGCTCCGGAATCCGGAAACATGGTTCGCTCGCCTTCAGCCCCAACGATTACTACGACGACACCAGTATTCATATTTGGAATTAAATTATTTGAATGCTCAACACCGTAGGAATCAAGTTCGGCGAGCAGAGTTTGTCCTGCCGAATCAGATCCGACTCGAGTCACTAAATAGGCGGGGGTTTTATTGTAAGAAAGCCAAGATGCCACATTCGCAGCAGCGCCTCCGCCTTGAGTTGAAATCTTTGCTCGGGTTTCTAGCCCTTCGACTATTGGTCGATTAAGTAAAACAGTCACATCCAACATCATGTCGCCGATACATAAGATTTTTTGATCAGCCATGTTGGATAACTTATCTAGAGTGCACAGGCGATTTGGGCCGCCAACTTTGAATTCGCCTTAATGATTTCAATATTAACTCTAAGGGATTCGCCCTTACTTGTTGAATGAAAATGTTCCAGCAAAAATGGTGTTACGCCTTTTCCAGTTATGTTTGCTTTTGTCGCCGCTGAAAGCCCAGCTTCTAAAATTTGGTCATGAAGATGCTTATCCATCTGATTGATCACTGGATTAGCAACAATTATCGCGGTGTCATCAGTATTTAAACTTTGGCGCAAGCCCCAGATTTTCGCAATTTCATCCACACTCTCAACACGGTGTTCGAGTTTGAAACCGGAATCCGTTAAGTAGAAGCCTGGAAACTTATTGGTCTGATATCCAAGAACAGGTATAGCGAGGGTTTCTAAACGTTCCAAGGTTCCAGCAACATCCAATATGGATTTAACGCCAGCGCAAACAATGACTACTTTAGTCTTTGCTAATTCAGTTAAGTCGGCAGATTCATCATAAACATGACCACGGTGGACACCACCCAATCCACCTGTTGCAAAAACGCCGACATCTGCAAGGTGTGCGATATGCGATGTTGCAGCGACAGTAGTGGCCGCGCTCTTGCCATCTGCGCAAACGATTGCAAGGTCGCGAGTTGAAGCTTTTACGATATTTTCATCGTTAGCGATTCTCAATAATTGGTCTTCTTCTAAGCCTACGAAAATTTCACCATCAATAATCGCAATTGTTGCTGGAGTAGCGCCTTGGCTCCGAACTATTTCTTCTACCTCTTTTGCTACTTCAAGATTTGTTGGACGAGGTAAGCCATGAGAAATAATTGTTGATTCGAGGGCGACAATCGGACGACCCTGACTCTTAGCGGCGGCTACTTCCTTCGAATACTTAATCACCTGCGCACATTACATCAGGCAATTGCACTGTGGCTAAAAAAGTTAGGGCAAGATAGGACTGTGAATCCTCGGAATTTAGCTGCGCTATCTAATTCCATATTTTCATCCCTGCAGGTTTCAGGAGCGGAAAACCAACTTGGGATTGCTGAAAACCCTGGCGCCCGCGAATGCCTACTTTTGATCGATGGAATGGGCGCAGATTTAATTGCTAAATATGGATCAGAATTTCCAATCTTCAAAGAGTTAAATTCTCTAACAAATTTAGATTCACACTTTCCATCAACAACAGCAACAAATCTCTCATCACTGGGAACCGGAACCCTGCCCGGTGTTCATGGAATGCTGGGCTATACCGTTCGAGTTCCACGAAGTGGCGAACCTGGGCGCTTATTGAATTCACTTAAGTGGGATGAACGAGTCGATCCAGTTATCTGGCAGAACGTCCCAACGCTCTTTGAAAGAGCTTCACAGGAAGGAATAACTGTTTCTCATATCGCAGCGAAGCGATATGAAGGTTCTGGTTTTACGCAGGCCGCTCTTCGCGGGGCCCAATACTTGGGTGCAAATCTGATTAATGACATTGTCGAAAATACGGTTGCTGCGATGCAGAAGCCATCTGCTTTCTCCTACGTTTACATAAATCATTTGGATGCTGCAGGGCATGACGATGGTGTGGGATCAGAGAAATGGCTAGTTGCACTTGCAACAGTTTCCGAATTAATCACTAGCCTTCGAGATCGCCTGCCAAATGGAACCCGGCTCTGGGTTACCGCAGACCACGGAATGATTAATGTTGGTGAGAAAATCATTTTGGGCCAAGACAATAATTTAATGGCGAATGTAACTCTGGTCGGTGGCGAACCAAGAGCCCGTCATATTTATGTTCGAGATGGCGCCATACATGAAACCATTGCAATCTGGCGAGAATTCTTAGGGGATAAAGCCGATGTATTTAGCCGTGATGAAGTTATTGCAGTAGAACTTTTTGGACCTGAAGTTTCGTTAGATAGCCGAGAGCGAATGGGTGATTTAATCGCAATCGCAAAGGGCGAGATGATTTTGGTTGATCCAACACGGATTAAAGAAGAGAGCAAGATGATTGGGCATCACGGGGGACTTGAAGCAATTGAAGTAGCTATTCCGTTACTAAGCCATCAAAGTTAAGAGTTATTCATCCTCGGTCTTTGAGCCACCGAACATAATGTCATCCCATGAAGGCAACTTCGGGCGCTTAACAACGCCATCTGAAACTGAATCCGATTCATCTACAACATCGATTTCTAGTTCCTCTGCAAAATACTCTTCATCTTCTTCAACAATTTCAGTAACAGTTATCTCTTCACGAACCGCGACGAGTCGTGGTGCCGGAGGCGGAGGAGTTGTTGGAGCGAATGGAGTTGGATCTACAGAATTAATGAAGCCATGAGTCGCAGTTCTTGGTCGCGCCTCTTTAGCGTCGCCGGCGATCCATCTTGCGGAATCATCTTTCGCGGTGAGAATTCGATTTCCTAATTCAAAGTTCCAGTTCGCTTCAGCAGTTCCGTCGATATTTGGATACTGAACAACAACGTTCCAGGTCCCATCTATATTGCGATGAGTGTTCCATTCGACTGCTTCCATATCCACGCCATGATTTGAAAGTTGTATGAAGGTGGCCTCGGTTAGAGTTGGTGAAGATGCTTCACGGCGCAAATAGGATTTCAACGCAGTTTCGATTACGTAGGCCCGTTCTTGCAAAATCGGTCCAGAGAATTTCTCAATTTTTTCGACTGACCAGTCAGTTGTTCTAGATATTGAACCCATACTCTCGCCAGCTCTAAGGCGGGCCTGAATCTCTTTAACTCCAAAAATTGGGCGCTCATCAACCGGAGCAACGGAAACCAATCTTGGTTGGGTAAGAGCAGTTTTTAAGTTCTCGGTGATCGGCAATGAAAATTTCGCACCTGACGCATCAGTTAACTCAATTGCAGAGCCATCTGTAGTTCGGCCGACAAGGACTAGCTCGGCTGACTTATCGCTCTTTTCATCACTCACGGGCGTAACTCTGCCACAAGGGGTGAGAAAAAGTGGGTAGCAACGAGTGGTTAAATTCTCCTGTGAATAGCGAAACTAAAGCCGAGCTCCTGGAACTAGCTCTTGGAATCGCCAAATCAGCGGGCGATTTGTTGATGGCGAGACCAGATGTTTTCGATCTCGAAACTAAGTCAACTGCAATCGATTTTGCAACCCAGATGGATACCGCAAGTGAAAAACTGATTGTCTCCAAAATTTTAGAGGCCCGCCCTGATGATGGAATTATTGGTGAAGAAGGTTCATCGATACCATCAAAATCTGGAGTTACCTGGGTAATCGATCCGTTGGATGGCACTGTTAATTACTTCTACGGAATTGCCGGCTGGAATGTCAGCATTGGAGTAAAAGATAGTGAAGGCGTTCAAGTAGGCGTGGTTTATGCACCATCAATTAATTCGATTTGGGCCGCAACCAAAGGCGGCGGCGCAACTTGCAATGGCAAGAAAATAATGTGCAACGAACCAGTCGAATTCAATCGTGCGCTGATTGCAACTGGTTTTTCCTATGATGTTGCAGATCGAGAAGCTCAAGCAAAGTTAGTTTCGAATTTACTTCTTGAAATTCGTGACCTCCGTCGTATTGGCGCTGGGGCTGCTGATTTATGTTTAGTCGCAACTGGAAGACTCGATGCCTTTTATGAAATGGGATTAAATGAATGGGATTTGGCTGCTGGTGGATTGATTGCAACCGAAGCCGGGGCGCTGGTTACGGGGCGAAATGGCGGGCCAGCAGGCAAGGAGATGGTCATTGCAGCAGGACCACATCTGCACGCAAGGCTGGTCTCCGAGATCGGTTAGAAGCAGGCGAATTGGTCGGATAGGGGTGGCTGTGGCAAGATACGGCTTCTGTCCTAAAGAAAAGGAAATGCCATGAACGTGTTAGACGCGGTAGATGCCGCATCACTTCGCTCCGATGTTCCAACCTTCCGTTCCGGAGACGAAATCAAGATTCACGTTCGTGTTATCGAAGGTAGCAAGAGCCGTATTCAGGTTTTCCAAGGACTTATTATTCGTCGCCAAGGTTCAGGCGTCCGCGAGACTTTCACAATCCGCAAGCTTTCTTACGGTGTCGGAGTAGAGCGCACATTCCCAGTTCACACACCTGTTATTGAAAAATATGAAATGGTCCGTCGCGGAGATGTTCGTCGCGCCAAGCTTTACTACCTACGCGAACTTCGCGGCAAGGCTTCAAAGATTAAAGAGCGTCGTGGCGTCGGCGGCGAGTTCATTGTTGAAGAGACTGCTCCAGCAGCGCCAGTCGTGGCAGCAGCAGCCGTAGTTGCGGCCGCAGCAGTCACTGCAGCAGATGTAGCAACCGTTGAAGTTATTGAAACACCAGTTGTCGAAACTGTTGAAGTAATTGAAACACCAGCCGCAGAAGTAGTCGAAACTGCCGAAGCTGTTGTTGAAACTACTCCAGAAGCGTAAATAACTTTTAAGTGCGTTTAATCTAAATGCGCATACCAAAGAAGGGTTCGCTACTTCGCGAACTTCCAATCATTATCGTTTCGGCGCTAGTCGTATCAATAATCGTTAAAACCTTCTTCATTCACTTCTTCTTTATTCCATCTGGTTCAATGGAGAACACCCTTCAAGTCGGGGATCGCATTGCAGTCAACAAATTCGGAAGTTATTTCGGCGATGTAAAGCGCGGAGAAGTTGTCGTGTTTCGAGATCCTGCTGGTTGGCTCGGGACACCTGCAGCGAGCAGTGATCCAAAAATAATTCAAACTATAAAGAGTGGCCTAGTTACTGTTGGAGTCCTTCCAGATCCGGCAAAGCAATATTTGATTAAGCGCATAATTGGTGTTGGCGGAGATACTGTTACATGTTGCGACAAAAAAGGTTATCTGACGGTTAATGGCGTTTCAGTTTCAGAGCCATATATTTATACTGGCGATAAACCCAGTGATTCTGAATTTAGCGTGACTGTTCCAAAGGGTTTTGTCTGGGTTATGGGAGATCACCGTGGAGCAAGTGCTGATTCAAGATTCCATACTGATGACATTCACAAAGGAATGGTTCCATTATCTTCAATCGTCGGGCGTGCAACCGTTGTTGTCTGGCCGTTTAATCATCTAAAATTCTTAAGCACTGGCAGCGAATTATCTAAGGTTGCTATTAATAATTCGAAGTGATGAAACATATTGAATCAACGCTAATCGCATCCGGAATTAAGCGGATTGCTGGTGTTGATGAAGCGGGGCGTGGACCATGTGCCGGACCTCTTGTAGTAGCTGCCGTAATTCTGAAAGATCCATTTGCGCCAGAACTTTCCGAAGTCCGAGATTCGAAGGAATTATCTGAAGCGCTTCGCGAAAAGCTTTTCGATGTAGTCATAGAACAAGCGCTGAGTTATTTGATAATCGAGATTTCGGTTGAAGAGATTGATAGTTTCGGACTTCATAAATCGAATCTTGAGGGCATGCGCCGAGCAATCAATTCACTTGAAATAGTTCCGGAATATGTCTTAACCGACGGTTATGCGATTGAGGGCCTAGCTATCCCAAACTTAGCCGTTTGGAAGGGCGATCAAGTTGCAGTTTCAATTAGCGCGGCATCGATTCTGGCTAAGGTCTATCGCGATCGCGAAATGGTGAGACTTGATTCAAGATATCCGGGATATGGCCTAGCGAAACATAAGGGCTACATAACAGCAGCACATACCAAAGCTTTGGGCGAACTTGGTGTTACGGATATCCACCGTAAGTCTTTTGCCAATATTGCAGCGCTTATTAACAGTTAGCAAAGTCCCACAAGTTAACAAATAGGAAAGTTTGGAAGTGGGCAACTCGCTTAATCTCTGTCTCCTATGAGGACTAAACAATTAATTGGTGCACTCGGTGAAGATTTTGTTGCAAAGTATTTACTTTCAAGGAACTACGAAATCCTGGATCGAAATTGGCGGATTCGTGAAGGCGAAATAGATCTAGTTGCCATCTCAGAGCACGGGGTGGTTGTATTTGTAGAAGTAAAGACCAGAACTAATTCTGCATTCGGACATCCCTTAGAAGCAATTACTCGTGATAAGGCATATCGGTTGCAGCGACTGGCCTTGGCCTGGTTAACAGTTCATCACAGGTGGGGATTTGAATATCGGATAGATGCTGCTGGAGTATTGATTTCTAAGGGCGAAAAATTTGAAATTGATTATCGAATTGCAGTTCTCTGATGTCACTTGCACTCACATCGACAGTTTCGTTGACAGGTCTAATCGGAAATCTAATTGATGTCGAAGTAGATATCTCAGATGGGCTTCCAGGTTACATACTTTTGGGCCTACCTGATGCAGCTCTGAACGAATCTAAAGATCGGGTTCGAGCTGCTCTTGTTAACAGTGGGGAGGCTTGGCCAAATAAGAAAGTTACGGTCTCACTTTCGCCAGCTTGGCTACCGAAGAGCGGTTCAGCCTTCGATCTCCCCATCGCCCTAACTCTGCTCATGGCACAAGGGTTAGTTCCTAAAGACGAACCAGGAACTTGCATCTACTTAGGCGAACTTGCCCTGGATGGTCAGCTCCGAAGCGTGAGGGGCGTATTGCCAGCAGTTTTATCAGCGAAGAAGTTTGGTTTCACTAAGGCCTTGGTTCCATTTAATAACTATGCCGAAGCAAAGTGTGTTTCAGGAATCGAAATCATCGCCATAAATTCATTAGCAGATGCGCTTAAATATTTAAGGTTTGGCGAAATTTTAGTTTCACCCGATCCATTCATCTCAAATGAGAATGAGAACTATTTGGATCTATGTGATGTAGCTGGGCAAGTCGGTGCGCGAAGAGCTTTGGAAGTTGCTGCAATTGGCGGACATCATCTACTTTTTATTGGACCACCTGGCACGGGAAAGACAATGCTTGCCGAAAGAATTCCTTCGATTCTGCCGCCACTAAATGAAGATTCAATTTTGGAAGTTACCGCAATACATTCGATTGCAGGGACACTTTTGGATCGAGAATTACTTTCCAAGCTTCCCCCTTTCGTAGCACCACATCACACAACTACTGCGCCCGCAATGATTGGCGGAGGTGCACATGCAATTCGCCCCGGCGCAACTTCCCTTGCACATCAGGGTGTTCTTTTCATTGATGAAGCACCTGAATGTGCGCGCGGAGTATTGGATTCACTACGCCAGCCTCTCGAATCTGGAAATGTAACTATTTCCAGAGCAGTTGGATCAGTTACTTATCCCGCGAGATTTATGTTGGTCCTTGCAGCAAATCCTTGCCCATGCGGACGCTTCAGTGGTCGTGGTCGAAGCTGCACTTGCACCCAAGTCGCAATTCGAAGGTATCTACAGCGTTTGTCGGGCCCGCTTCTTGATCGTATTGATATTCGAGTCTTTGTTGATTCTCCAAGTCGAGTTGAAATGGCCAGTGACGAACTAGGAGAGTCCAGTGCGGTTGTTCGACAACGCGTAATTGCGGCCCGAGCAACTTCGAAGGATCGATTTGCAGATTGTTTATGGAAATTGAATTCTCAGATTCCGCCAAGTGAATTGCGCAAGAGATTTAAGGCCGAAAAACTAGGAATGAATTTTCTACATACCGAACTTGATAATGAGCGGCTTAGTGCTCGTGGCTTTCATAAGGTGCTTCGCATAGCTTGGAGCATCGCTGACGCAAATGGACATTCGATTCCCACCCGTGATGATGTTGAGTCGGCTTTTCGATTGCGCGAAGGAATGGAGATATTGGCTTGAGCGTATTACTAGCACGCGCGCAATTATTTGCGGCAATCGAAGGAGGATCAGCTCTTTGGAATGAGGAGATTTTAAAGTTAGGTCCAATTGAAGTTCGAGATCGACTCTGCGCAGGGGCTTATAAAACTGCAAGCAAAGCGGCCGAACGAATTAATCAGACCACCGGCGCAGAAGTCTTAGCTCAAATAACAAATGCAGGAGCATTCATTCTTACGCCCGAAGATGTGGATTGGCCACAATCTTTAAATGATTTAGCTGCTCCACCAATTGCCTTACTTATTAAGGGTCAGCGCGAGAATTTAACTCGCCTAGAGAACTCAATCTCAATTGTAGGAACCAGAAACCCAACTTCTTATGGCGCACGAATTGCTGGTGATTTTGGAGTAGGGGTAGCAGATCATGAATGGGCTGTTGTGAGTGGCGGCGCAATCGGAATTGATGCGGCTGCACATAAAGGTTGTCTGGTTGGTGAAGGAATTACGGTTGCAATACTTGGTGGGGGATTTAACAAGAATTATCCGGCAACTCACGAAAGGCTATTTGCCGAGATCTGCGAAAGTGGAATTCTGATTTCTGAAGTTATGCCTGATGTGCCTGCAATCCCGCATCGCTTTTTAACGCGCAATAGATTGATAGCTGGATTATCGAAGGCAACCGTAGTAGTTGAGGCCGCATTTCGAAGCGGTTCACTTCGGACCGCACACGATGCCGCTGAAATATTTAGACTAGTTATGGCAGTGCCTGGACCGATAACTGCGCCAACAAGCGAGGGCTGCCATCGCCTTATTGTCGAACGCGTTGCGGAATTAGTTACTTCAGTATCTGAAATTATGGAATTGGTGAAGCCTATAAACATTAAGTGAGAGAATTAAGGCATGAGTGTGGAACACAAGGCGGGCTTCGTAGCAATTATTGGGCGCCCAAATGTTGGTAAGTCCACTCTGGTAAATGCTTTAGTTGGTCGAAAAATAGTTATTACATCTAAGCATCCAAACACCACTCGAAATCCAATCCGCGGAATCATTTCAAAACCAGATTATCAAATGATTGTTGTTGATACCCCAGGGATTCACAAGCCAAAGACGCTACTTGGGTCCCGGCTTAATTCAATGGTTTCCGAGAATTTAGAGTCTGTAGACGCCGTTCTTATCTGTCTTCCAGCAGATGAAGAAATTGGCTTCGGAGATGAATACATTGCAAAGCAAGTATTAAATCAACGCCGTGTCTTTATTGCAGTTACAAAGACCGACAGTGTCAAACAAGAAGCGCTGCTAGCTAAGTTGATTGAAGTTGGCGAATTCGCAAAGCGAGTCGGATTGAGCGTTGCCGAAATAGTTCCAATCTCGGCCAAGAATTTAGTTCAGACCGAACTGCTACTGAATTTGCTGGCCGAAAAATTGCCAGCATCTCCATCCTTATATCCAGAGGGCATAACGACCGATCAGGCAGCAGAGATGACAATTACTGAATTGATTCGGGAAGCTGCAATTGAAAACCTGTATGAAGAAGTCCCACATTCAATCGTTGTAACAATAGATGAGATGGCAAAGCGCGACGGTAAAGATTTCTTTGACATCCACGCAACACTTCATGTTGAACGCGATAGCCAAAAGTCGATTGTGATCGGACCACAGGGATCCAGATTGAAAGATATTGGAGTTAGAGCCCGAGGTTCAGTCGAAACATTTTTAGATGCGAAAGTCTTCTTAGGACTGCATGTAAAGGTAAGTAAAGAATGGCAAAGAGATGCTAAGGCACTTACAAAGCTTGGATTTATTGAACGGAAGTAATTACTTTGCGGCTGGCAAAGTAGCTGCCGATCAATACCATTGGCAATCCAATAGCGATTCCCAGAGTAAATGGCTCCTTAAGAATTATCACACCAAGCATTACAGCAAATGCAGTATTTAGATAAGTAACAAGTGAACCTCTCGCAGTTCCAATATCCTTGATCAGTTGGAAGAAGAGAATGAAAGCAAGTGCGGTTGGGAATATTCCAAGAATAATTACTGATCCCATAGCCTCAGCTGAGGGGGTTTTTTCGGGTGCGTAAATGAATAAAAATGGTAGATAGACAATCATCGTAAATACCATTGCAACCGCATTCATTGAGATGGGCTCGATGTGTGGGATCTTTGTAGTAACCATTGATACTGCCCACGCATAACCAATAGCGGCAATTAGAATCATGAATATCGCAACGATTGATTGACGACCAGAGAAACTTTCGATTCCGACCACTAGAACAATGCCAATGAACCCAATCAAGATTCCAAATAGTCGCTTGCGCTGCCACACAGTTTTATCGCCATGCATAGAAGCAATTAGCGTCGCCCAAATCGGAACTGTTGCAACCAGCAATCCCGCCAGGCCAGAGCTGACGTCTTCTTCCGCAGCAGTGATCAAAAACCAAGGTCCAACCATTTCGCCGATAGCATATGGGATTACATAGCGCCAAGCTTTTATTGCCGGCATTAGGGATCCAAGTCTCATTGCCATCGGAATTAAAATCAGACTTCCGATAACGACTCTAGAGAGAACAATTATGGTTGGTGAAAGTTCATCAATTGCAACTTTAATAAGTAAATATGGGATACCCCAGAGAAATCCGATCAAAATAAAGAGAAACCAATTTCGTCTGGACATTAGCTTAGTTTCTACTAAAGGGCACTCAATTCAAAATTAGCGGGCAAGTAGCGCGTTGATTTCATCTGCTACATGCTGGTGTAAAACATTTGCATCAGGCGTTATCCCGGCAAGCGAAAAATAACCATGAATCATTCCGTCATATTCACGATATGCGGTTTGAACTCCTGATTTTCGCAAGAGTTCGGCATAGATATATCCATCATCCAAAAGAGGATCAAATTCAGCCGTTGTAATAATCGCGGGAGCAAGGTTTGAAAAATCTTTTGCAGCGACTGGCACCGCATATGGATTCCTTGCATCAGACTTTTTTGAAAGGTATTGCTGCCAGAACCACTTCATTGCCTGCGTGCTTAGCCCAAATCCAGTTGCATTGTTATATGCCGAGTCATAATTCATCTCGTTGTCATTGCAAGGATAGATAAGTAACTGAAACGCAAGGCTTACATCTGCAGTATCTCTGGCCTTCAGCGCAACCGCAGCTGCAAGATTTCCGCCGGCACTATCACCGCCAACACCAATCTGAGTTGGTTTAATTCCTAGAGATTGCGAATTTGCAGCAACCCACAGAAGTGTTGCATAGCAATCATCGAAGGGGATTGGGAAAGGTAGTTCAGGCGCTTTTTGATAATTGACTGCAACAACTACAAATTGGCCTTTATTGGATAATGAACGCATAGCTTGTTCGTAGCTATCTAAGTTATTTAAAACCCAACCGCCACCATGAAAGAAAACTAGCGCCGGTAGAATTGCGCCTTTAACTGGGCGGTATATCCGGACCGGAAGATCGGCTGTTGGTCCAGGAATATAACGATGAATTACTTCATAAATTTTCTCGGGCTCGCCAGATTGAACTGCGCGGTTCTCCAAATTCTTTCGTATAGTTGAAACTGGTGCCTGCCAAACTTCTGGTAAACCACTTTCACTGCGTGCCTGTAAGAAAGCTACTAGCTCTGGCTTAAGTCCCACTTCTACCAACCCACAGTTTGATCTCGAAGTTTGCGATACTTAACTAAAACTTCAGGAGTCGCTTTTTCTTTAATGCTCTCGACTTTTCCTAAATCCCATTGCGGTGGTCGTTCACTTCCGAGAAGAGCCCAGGCGGCAAGCTTTGCTGCACCGATTGCAACATATTCACCAGGTGGCGGAAGTAAAACTTCGCGACCGAAGATTGCAGATGCTATTTTTCCAACTGCAGGATTCTTTGCAGCTCCACCTACCAATAAGATTCGTTTAACTTCAACACCCAACTTCTCAAGTGATGCAACAGCATCAGCCATACCGCAGAGCATCCCTTCGATCATTGCGCGAGCTAAGTTTTCTGGATTTGAATTATTTAAATTCATTCCGGAGAAAACGCCGGTTGCATCTGGTCGGTTTGGGGTTCGTTCACCTTCAAAATATGGAAGAAGTGTTAGACCACCTGCGCCAGGTTCTGCTTTAAGTGCAAGTTCACCAAGTTCATCATGGCTTACTCCAAGAATTCGAGCTGCTGCATCCAGAATTCGAGCTGCATTTAAAGTGCAGACTAACGGAAGAAAATAACCGGTGCCATCTGCAAAACCTGCAACCTCGCCACTTGCATCATGCGTTGGTGTTTTAGAAACCGCAAATGCGGTTCCGCTTGTGCCAAGTGAAACAACTACATCTCCGGGCCGGGCATCAACACCAATTGCAGCTGCCGCATTATCGCCAGTTCCGGCAGCGATTGGAATTCCGCTCTTCGTTTTCATTGCGAAAGTTTTAGGTTCAACAATTCTAGGAAATGTAATCTCTTGTTTGCTTCCGATGGCTAACTGAAAAACATCTTCTCGATATTTGTTGCTAACGCAGTCAAAATACCCAGTCCCACTTGCATCACCGCGATCAGTAAACAGGTCTGCGATTAATTCACTTCCGGAAATCTTCCACGATATCCAATCGTGGGGAAGTGCAATTGCAGCCACTTTTGCCGCATTAGCTGGTTCATGTTTTGCAAGCCAACGCACTTTGCTTGCAGTAAATGCCGCCACCAATGAAGATCCAACTGCTTTAGCAATTTCAGAGCCGCCACCCATTTCAGTATTCAAATCATCAGCTTCTTTCGATGATCTTGTGTCATTCCATAAAAGCGCTGCTCTAATTACATTTCCAGATTTATCTAGTGCAACCATCCCATGCTGTTGTCCAGCAACAGCAATTGCTGCGACATCATCTAAACCACCGGCAATCCTTATTGCATCTTGGGTCGCGCTCCACCAAAGAGCCGGATCAACTTCGCTGCCATCAGGGTGCGCAGCTCGGCCTTCGCGGATAATTTGGCCACTTTGAGCGTCACGAATAACAACTTTGACCGACTGTGTTGAGGTATCGATACCAGCCACTAGTTGCATTTTCGCTCCCGACATTTTACTCAAGACTCTAGGGGATGATTTAACCACCACTTTGCGGAGGGTAGACTTATCTAGTCAAAGTTGACCACCCTAAATATTTTTCAAGCGAATTAAACTAAAAATCAGGAGTAAAGATGCGTATTGGTGTCCTAACAGGTGGCGGAGATTGCCCAGGATTAAATGCTGTTATTCGTGCGGTGGTTCGCAAGGGTGTTAAAGAGTATGGCTATGAGTTTGTTGGGTTCCGCGATGGTTGGAAGGGTCCACTTGAAGGTTTAACAATGCCTCTGGATCTAGCAACAACACGTGGCATCTTGCCTAGGGGTGGAACGATTCTTGGTTCATCTAGAACAAATCCTTTTAAAATTGAAAATGGCGTAGAGCGCATCAAAGAAAACCTTGCAAAGATGAATATTGATGCACTTGTGGCAATTGGTGGCGAAGACACACTTGGGGTAGCAACAAAGCTCGATTCATTGGGTGTAAAAGTTGTCGGTGTCCCAAAGACAATTGATAACGATTTAAATAACACTGATTACACATTTGGTTTTGATACTTCGGTAAATATCGCAGTTGAAGCAATTGACCGACTTCATACGACAGCAGAATCACATCACCGCGCACTTATTGTTGAGGTAATGGGACGGCATGCTGGCTGGATTGCGCTTCATGCCGGAATTGCCGGTGGGGCATCTTGCGTCTTGATTCCAGAAGTTAAATTCTCAGTAGACAAGGTCTGCGAGTGGGTAAATTCTCGATTCGAATCTTCCTATGCACCAATCATCGTTATTGCCGAAGGTGCAATTCCGCAGGATGGCGACATGGTTGTTAAAGATCAGACACTTGATTCATTTGGACACGTTAAATTATCTGGAATCGGTGAATGGCTTGCTGCTCAGATTGAAGAGAAGACTGGAAAAGAGGCGCGCACATCTGTTCTCGGACACATCCAACGTGGTGGTTCGCCAACTGCCTTCGACCGTGTGTTAGCAACTAGATTTGGTTTGCATGCAATTACTGCAATCCACGAGGGTGATTTTGGCAAGATGGTCGCGCTACACGGAACCAAGATTGAGCGAGTTCCGCTGGCATCGGCAACCACTCAACTTAAATTAGTAACGCCTGATTTATACGCTGAAGCGGAAGTCTTCTTCGGATAATCCAGGCTAAATAACGAGCGCCGAGCATCCCTTCTTCTCTAAACTTAAGGACATGATGAAAATCGATTCACTATTTACCCCAGGTCTTGTGGCTGCCCAACAACCACAGTGGCCAGGCGGAGTTAATGGTCCAGAAGTTAGTGCGGCCGTTGAAACTCTTCGTAAGTTGCCACCGCTAGTTTTTGCTGGTGAATGCGACAGTCTTAAATCTCGTATCGCAATTGCGCAAGAAGGTAAAGCTTTTTGGTTGCAAGGCGGAGACTGCGCCGAAACATTTGAAGCTGCAACAGCAGATTCGATTCGAAACCGAATCAAAACAATTTTGCAGATGGCAGCGGTCCTACAATATTTTGCAAGTCTTCCAGTAATCAAAGTTGGCCGAATGGCTGGACAATTCGCTAAGCCACGCAGCAGCGATACCGAAACTCGTGGTGATGTAACTCTTCCAGCCTATCGAGGCGATGCGGTAAATGATTTAGCGTTCACACTAGAAGCGCGGACCCCAAATCCACAGCGATTGGTGCAGGTTTACAACACATCTTCATCAACGCTCAATTTAGTGCGCGCATTTACTCAAGGTGGTTTCGCTGACATCCGCCGAGTTCATGAATGGAACAAAGGGTTTGCAAAGGATCCACGTTTTGGTGCGCGTTACGAGCAGATGGCGGGAGAGATTGGACGTTCATTAGATTTCATGGCTTCTGCAGGTGTCGATCCAGATGCATTCAAGACCGTAGATTTCTATTCATCACACGAAGCGCTAATTTTGGAATACGAAAAAGCACTAACCAGAATCGATTCCCGAACCGATCTTCCTTATGATGTTTCTGCGCACTTCGTTTGGATTGGCGAACGCACCAGACAATTAGATGGCGCACATATGGATTTCGCCTCCAAAATTCAGAATCCAATCGGAATCAAGCTTGGCCCAAAGAGCACGGTTGAAGATGCTCTTGCCATGATTCAAAAATTGAATCCAAACAATGAACCTGGTCGCCTCACCTTTATTACTCGGATGGGTGCTTCTCTAATTCGCGAAAAATTACCAACTCTCGTTAAGGCCGTAACTGATTCCGGCGCAAAAGTGCTTTGGGTATGCGACCCAATGCACGGAAATACTTATGAGGCGCCAAGTGGCTACAAGACTCGCAAATTCGATGATGTTATGGATGAAGTTCGTGGTTTCTTCGAAGTCCACAAAGCCCTTGGCACCCATCCTGGTGGTATTCACATTGAATTGACTGGAGATGACGTCACTGAATGCGTCGGCGGCGGCGAACAAATTTTGGAATCTGATTTAGCAACGCGATATGAAAGCGCTTGTGACCCACGTTTGAACCATACGCAGTCTCTCGAGCTTGCCTTCCTTGTGGCAGAAATGTTGCGCGACCACTAGTTTTTATTTAGATTCGTATTAGCCTTGTGGGATGCTGTTTCAGGCAACTCAGAAGACTCCGGTCGGGGAGTTGTTTCTTGTAAGCCATGAACATATCTTGCTAGCCGCAGGCTTTAGGAATTTTAAAGATTTACTCTCCAAAATGGATGCTGCGGATCTCAATCTCGAAACAAAGAGCGTTAAAAGTATTCCGATAATTAGTGATTTGATAAAAGATTATTTCGATGGAGACTTATCGGCCTTAGGTGGGATAAAAGTTAGACAGCCTGGGGCCGAATTTTCACAGGAAGTTTGGAAAGTGATGCGAAAGATTCCAGCGGGTAAAACTTGGTCATATTCAGATTTAGCAAGCAGGGCAGGTTCACCCAATGCTGTGCGTGCCGTGGGAACGGCCTGTGCCAGAAACTTAATCGCTCCAATCATTCCGTGCCACAGAGTTGTGAAGAGTGGTGGTGCTTTAGGAAATTATGGCTATGGGTTGCAGATAAAGGATTGGCTATTACGCCACGAGGGCGCGCTTAAGTAATTTTGGAAGAGCTTCAAGAATCTTGGCCAGATCAGTTTCGGTAATATCTAAATGAGTTACTATTCGAAGAAACTTCGGCCCGAGTGCGGCAGCTAGAATTCCCACTTCCTTCAATTGATTATTCAATTCATTAGCTGTGATTGAGGTGCATGATAAATTTAGAGCAACAATATTTGTTTCCACACTAGTTGAATCAATTAAACTAGGGGAGATTGCGGCACAAGCTTCAGCTATCGCCTTTGCATTTGCATGGTCCAGCCTCAATCTAGAAATATTGTTATCGAGAGCATAATTTGCTGCTGCTGCTAGGAAACCGACTTGGCGCATTCCGCCACCGTATCGTTTGCGCCAAATACGCGAATCAGCAATGCGCTCTGAAGTTGAAAGAATAGCTGAACCGATAGGTGCGCCGAGTCCTTTTGAGAAACAGACGCTAATAGTGTCGAATTGTGATCCAAAGTCCTTTAGCGCGATTCCACTAGCGACATGAGCATTCCAAATTCTTGCACCATCTAGGTGCATGTTTATCCCGACAGCAGAGCTTGCTTTACGAAGCTCTTTGATCTCATCGAATGATTGAACATAGCCGCCACCAAAATTATGAGAATTTTCAATTGCAATCGCCTTCGTTGAAACTAAATATGGCCCCGCATCCGGTGAAGCGATTCGCATTACTTCACTTGCCTTAAAGGATCCCCGATGGCCCTCCCAGGTTCGTGTAGTGATTCCACTAAAGGTTGCACCAGCACCAAGTTCTGCCCGAACAATATGTGAAGTTAATTCAGTTAATAACTCTTCGCCCGGTTTAACTAATGAGCGAATAGCAAGTTGATTGGTTAGTGAACCGGTGGCTGCAAAGAGCGCAGCTTCCTTGCCAAACATTTGCGCAACTCTTTTCTCCAGAGCATTTACCGTGGGATCATCTTCAAAAACATCATCGCCAACAGCGGCTGTTGACATAGCCTCAAGCATTTCAGGTGAAGGCTTAGTTACGGTGTCAGATCTAAAATCAGATAGCTGGCTCAAGATTTCGCACTCTCTTTTCTCTGATCAAGCAGAATAATTAAATACATAGAAGCCAGAACCAGCAAGCCCCCAAGTGCAATTCGAAGTGTTACTGGCTCATTTAGTAGCCAAATTCCGAAAGCGGCAGCAAATACGACTTCGGCGGCCAAAATAACGCCAACTGTTGATGGCGCAATAAATGATTGGGCCCAAGTCTGGACAATGAATGCCAGGGCGGTTGCAAAGATGGCGGTGTAAATAATTGACCACCAAACACCAGAATCTGGTGGCGCCTTGAATCCACTTTTGAAACTTGCAAGAAATGTAACCACTGCGCAGGTTCCTAGTTGAATAACTGTTAGCGCATAGGCGTCAAGGCCCTTTGACCATTCGCCAAGGCCAACGATATGGAAGGCGAAGAGAAGTGCACTTATGAGAACTAAAAATTCACCAGCTCCGAATTTAACTCCGTTGAAGGAAAGTAGCGCGAGTCCAACAGTCGCAACCAAGACCGCAAACCATTCCACCAAAGTTATGTTCTTTCGCAGGATCACCGCAGCAACAACTGGAGTGAAAACAACATATAAGCCGGTTATAAAGCCAGTATTTGAAACTGTAGTCAGAGTCAGTCCAAAGGATTGAAAAATGTATCCACTGCTCAGAAACAAACCAAGAATGACTCCCTTTTTTAAGAAGGGCAAATCAATTTTCTTAAGCACCGATGGACGAATCGCAATTAACAAGAGCGTCGCGATGACAAATCGCCAGGTAAGAAATGAATTTACATCAAGGCGCTCTAAGGTGCCTTTCATTGAAAGAAAAGCGCTACCCCAAATAGCTGCAACTGCCATCAGTGCTATTGAAGAGAAGACTTTGCTATCTCTCATTTAATCTTGGCTCTCATTTTTGACAAGAGTGCAATTTCCTCGCCATGTTTCTCTTCCATACCTGGTGTCTCGAGAATCAATGGGGCGTTCTGGGCCACGGGATGAGCCAACAATTCTTCAAAAGCTTTTAAACCAATCTCACCATCGCCAAGATTCTGATGGCGATCTTTCAACGCGCCACAGACATCCATCGAATCATTTGTATGAATTAATTTAATGCGCTCAATTCCAACTAATCTAACAAGCAGGTCGAGAGTCTCCGTCATCCCACCTTTTTTAGCGATGTCATGTCCAGCTGCAAAGACGTGACAAGTGTCGAGACAGACTCCAACTTTTGGATGCCATTCCAGGGCTTCAAAGTAATAAAGTAAATCATCTAGCTTTTTAACTAAAGATTGCCCTTGTCCCGCAGTCGGCTCTAGTAGCAGCCAGGGATCTTCATCCTTTAATTTATTCAGCACTGGCATCACGCCTTTTTTAATTTGTTTCCACGCTTTATCAACGTAGTCAACCTCAACGGCTGATCCAGTATGAACAACAGCGCCCTTTGAGCCAATTTCTCGCGCTCTGCGAAGTGAATAAGCTGTAGACGCAACTGAATTTTCGTATGTAGACACCGTTGGTGAACCAAGGTTAATTAAAAATGGTGCATGAACATAAGTTTCAATATCAAGTTCAAGCGCTTTATCTCGAAACAAGGTATCGGCTTCAACATTTGCATCGGGCATCGCCCAACCTCGAGGGTTAGATGCGAATACCTGAATCGCTTCTGCACGAACTTCTTGGGCATAGGCAATCGAACGTTTAGCCATGCCTCCAGAAGTTGGAGTATGCGCGCCCAAACGGGGGAGTTTTCTTGGGCTGGCCATTAGCAAACCCTAACTCATCGTGACGAGTTTTTTACCCTAAGGTAATGGTAACGGTTGAACCAGGAGTTACAGCAGTCCCAGACTTCGGGACCATATCCGTAACAGTTTTCTTATTTGCGATGTATTTAAACTCAACCTTGAAACCCAGATCCTCAAGAATCTTAGTTGCTGCCAGTTTTGATAGGGAGTAGACATTAGGTATAAAGATTTTTGAAGGCCCTTTAGAAATAACCAATTCAATCTTCTCGCCCTTTCCAACCGTCGATACATCACTAGGAGTTTGTGAGATAACGGTGCCTATAGGAACTGTTTCACTGTATTCATAATTACTATTTACAATCAATCCAGCAGCAGTTAATTCACTTTGGGCTTGATCACTTGTCTTTCCTTCGAAATTTGATAATTCAACCTGCTCTGGCCCCTTACTGATTATCAAATCAACAGAGCTATCTTTTCTAACAGGTGATCCACTCGGAGGATTACCGTCAATTATCAGACCCGCTTCTAAGGTGTAGTTGTATTTTTCACTCACTCGTCCAATTTTAAGATTTTTACTTTTAAGGGCTGCAGTAGCGTCTTCAACCGTTAAACCAATTAGCTCTGGAACTTTAATTCGATCCTTACCTTTAGAAACTATAAGCAAAACTTCGCCAGCCACTTCTACGCGTCCGCCTCCTGGAGGATTTGAAGTTATTACTTTGCCCTTTGGCACATCCTCGCTGAATACTTCTTGGATTTGACCAATCTTTAATCCTAGCTCCGCAACCGTGCTAGCTGCCTGGGTTTGCGACATGCCAGCAAGGGATGGAATAGCAATCTTGTTTCCCGAGCCAGAGATTCCGTACCAGCTTGTTCCAATAATCAGCAGAACAATGAGGAGTGCGATGGCTCGATTGCGTTTTACTCGTGTCGAAACTTTACGCTTTCCTTTGGCAGTACCGGAGGTCTCGTGCATTTCTTTGCCCCTCTTTAGATCTAACTGAGTAGTTATATTTTTTATAATATCGAACTTGTCGCGTTTTTCTCGTTTTCCTTTTGGCGATTTGCCTCTAGGGATTGGGATATCAAGTTCAAGGCTCATCTGCCTTCGCTTCGGATCCAACTTAGTAAGTACGGCAAGGGTCTGCTCATGCATTTCCCCAGCATCTTTAAATCTCTTATCGGGATTATTTGCAGTTGCTTTCATGACAATTTCATCGAGTTCGGCGGGGATGGCCGGATTAAGAGTTGATGGCGCAGCTACACTTTGATTGACATGCATATATGCAATTTGGATTGGGCTCTCACCGTCAAATGGTTTCTTGCCGGTCAACATCTCAAATAAAACGATTCCTAATGAGTAAACATCACTTCGCATATCAGAGAGACCGCGTTCAACCTGCTCTGGCGAGAGATACGAGACGCTTCCAAGAATAACGCTTGATTCGACCGTAAGCGTTGATCCTAATTGTGCACCCTTAGCAAGACCAAAATCAGCGACCTTAACTCGGCCGTCCTTGGAGATCAAGATATTTTCAGGCTTAATATCTCGATGCAAAATTCCATTCTTATGTGCAGCAGACATCGCTGAGAGGACAGGTGCGAAGTATCTTAAACTTTCATTAACACCAAGTGCGCCCTGTTCAGCTATGACATCTCGCAAAGTGAAACCTTCGATGTATTCCATAACAATAAAGACTGCAGGGACGCCACCTTCATTCCAACCTTGATCCTGAATCGCAACAATATTTGGATGAGCGAGCGCAGCGGCAGCCTTGGCTTCGCGAATAAATCTTCCGACAAAATCTTCATCATTCGCTAAATGAGGATGCATGATTTTTACTGCGACTGGTCGATCTAATCGAAGATCAAGTGCGAAATAAATTGTGGCCATCCCACCTGCCGCTACCACGCGTTTTAGCAAGTAGCGATTATCAATTAATTCGCCGGTTAAGTCGGACACGCTTAAATCTTAGACAGTGCCCTGCCCACTTAAGCGGTAATCCGCGCTCTTCCTGGTGTCTTCTTTCTCAAAATGCGCGTTCTGCGCCACGATAAATGCGGGCATGAATTCAGTGACAGATGGACCGTCCCGTTTAATGACCCGCTCTAAACCTAGGTCTGGCAAGACTTCAATCCACAGCGAGAGCGAGACGAAGTCTCTTATGGCAATTTGGCCTGAACCTACGCCTTCTATAATTAAATATTTTGGTGCCGCGACATCCACCTGGGAGCCGAATTTACTTACCAGCCAATCAAAGGGAGTAAAGCGAATTCGATTCTCATTCATTAAGCAGGACAAAATTGTTTTCAACTTGTCGGTCAACTTTAGATTCAGGGTTGAATCCCAGCCTTCATATAAATCATCCATATGAATCGTGTAGCAAGAATCCAGAACTGATGAAAGTTCTTTGGCCAAAGTCGTTTTTCCAGAACCTGCCGGACCATCAATTGTTATTACGACGGACTCACCACATTTAGAAGTGAGTCCAGGCAGCAAATCCTTAAGCTTTTGAAGTTGCTGATTCACGACGCCATCGCTTCCAGCCAGCAATTGCAATCAAGATAAATATGAAGTAAAGAATTGCTGTTAAGTATTGCTCGCCCCGCCAATATTGGTAGGTGTAAACCACATTTACTACCACCCAAATCATCCAAGTTTCATAGCGTTGAAGCACCAGTAGGAGTTGCGCAATGCAACTTCCAACAAATCCGAAAGCATCAGTTAAAGATGCGGCTGCGCCAATGTTCTTAAGAATTGGATACAGCGAGAACCAGGCAACTAAAAATGCTGCGCCCCAAATTGCAGCATCGCGTTTGGTAAGCCGCTTTGGTTGCGCGCCCTTCGGTCCCCAACCGAACCAACCAGCGATTGCGCCAGCGATAAATATGAATTGGAGAAAACCACTAGCGTAGTAATTCCACTGGAAGAAAAGTGTTGCATAAAGCAGAGAACTTACGATCCAAAATGGCCAAGTTATTCGTGGGCCAAAAACTCCGAGCGATACTCCGATGAGTGAAGTTATGAATGCAAGAAGCTCTAGAAGGGAGAGTTCATATCCCCAAGCAGTAAAAATTGTAACCATTAAATTCATCGATTAACCCCTTTCCAATTCGCATTACCGAACTGGTCCTACGGTCGATCTGAATTTCAGATCCTCTCAGCCAATTTCTCGGCTCCCGTTGACACAAACGTTAGCAAACTATCTGGCAGCTCGCGCTCTTAGAAACGCAGGGAGCGCGACCTTGATTCGGCGCCAGGTCGATGTTTTCGCACGGCGGTCAAAGATTTGGTAGTCATTTTTTTCAACTTCATCAACGATGCCGCAATAAAGTTCGGAGGCGGCCTCGATGCAAGCTTGGGATTCAGGCGACAGCATTTTGATGCCAGGGGCTGCCTCTTTTTGAAGTCTTCGAACCCGGCCAATTTGTTCTTGCAGCGCAGATTTAATCTGCGGTGTGAGGACTCTGGCCTCCAACATTCCATGCGTTACGCCATGCGAAGTGAGTTCATCAATTGGTAGATAAATTCTGCCGCGGTCTAAGTCTTCACTGACGTCCCGGATGAAATTTGCCAATTGAAAAGCGGTTCCAAGTTTCTCGGCAGCGACATAGGCATCCGGTGATGTAACGCCAAGAATCGGAACCATTTGAAGTCCGATTACTGAAGCCGATCCGTATACATATTCCATGAGGTCATCAAAACTTTGATACTCGCTAATCGTTAAATCCATAGTCATGGATTTCATGAAGGCTTGAAAGTGGGCAATTGGAATATTGAATCGGTTAACTGTTTCTACAAGCGCCCGCCCGATGTGATCGTGGCTTACCCCTTTTTCGATATCTGCCAAAACCTGGTTTCCCCAAGTTGAGAGCTCAACAGCCTTCTCATCATCGGTAAGTGTCGAATTCAAATCATCAACAATTTCATCGGCATATCGCGCAAAACCATACAGTGCATGAACAAATGGACGCTTCGCCGGCGGCAGCAAAAGTGTTGCTAGATAATAAGTTTTTCCATGTAACGAGTTAAGGCGCTTGCATTCAGTAAAAGATGCCCGAAGTTGTGGGTCACTGATTCCGGCAGCGTCTAACTCATTCATTTACTTAACAGGTCCAACAATTCTTTCTGCAGCAAGGCGACCTGAAATCAAAACCATTGGAACTCCAACTCCTGGTTGTGTGCCAGAACCTGCAAAGACAACGTTCTCAAAACCCTTTGCAATATTGCGTGGTCTAAATGGTCCGGTTTGAAAGAAGGTATGTGCACTAGCGAATGGTGCGCCTTGCTCCATTCCTTGGTTCTGCCAATCTAGGGGAGTTGTCATATGTTCAACTTCAATTGAATCTGCAAAGCCGTCATAACCACGTTCCTCCATGGTGCGGAGCATCTGATCGCGATATTTAGGCCCAGTGACTTTCCAATCAATATCTGCAGATAAGTTTGGTGTCGGGAAGAGAACGTAATAAGAGTTCTTTCCAGCAGGCGCTAAATCTTTATCATCATGAGTTGGAACAGTTACCAGCAAACTTGGGTCGGTCATAAGGGTCTTCTTTTTGATAAGTTCATCGAACACGCCATCCCAAGACTTTCCGAAGTGAATATTGTGATGCGCCAATCTGTCATAACTCTTATTTGAACCAATCAGAAGCGTTACACAAGAAGGGGAGTAGTTAAGGCGTTTTACTGAAGGGGGCGTGCGTCCTAATAATTCACGCCAAGCGACTGGCAGATCTGGATTCAGAATCACCGCATCACATTCAATTCGATCACCATCTGCTGTGATTACGGCGCGGGCACGGCCACCAGAATGCTCGATAGAAGTAACTGTTTGGTTGTATTTAAATTCAACACCATGCTTTGCGGCGGCACCGGCAAGTGCGCGAGGCAGTGCATGCATTCCGCCCTTTGGAAAGAAGACGCCATTTACTGAATCCATATATGCAATCACTGCATAAATCGCCAGTGCTTGTTGCGGACTAACACCGGCATACATTGCTTGGAAAGAGTAAACCTTCTGAGTTCTAGGGTCTTTCAAGAAATCATTAACTTTTGGCGCAAGCCTTCTAAAGCCACCCAAGGCAATCAATCTTGCAAGGTTAGGCGTCAAAAGATTAAAGGGTGAATCAATGTTTCGATCGATGAAATCTTTCATCTCATATTTGTAAAGCTTGGTTACGAAATCTACATATCTGCCATATCCAGCGGCTTCATCTGGGCCAATTACATTACGAATTTCTTCCTGCATGCGGCCGGTTTCAGCATGAACATCTAGCGTTGAACCATCGTGATAAAAAGCGCGATACAAAGGCTTTAGCGGAAGTAGCTCCATCCAATCTTCAAGTTTCTCACCGACACAGGAGAGAGCATCCTGAATCAGATCAGGCATAGTTAAAACAGTTGGGCCGGTATCGAATGAATATCCATCTTTATTCAGCAAACCATTTCGACCGCCCGGAACACCTTCACGTTCGATGACTGTAACTTTTCGACCAGCACCTGCTAATCGAAGTGCAGCACTAAGTCCACCTAAGCCAGCACCAACAATTACAACATGGTCTGTAGGTCCTTTTACACGAGCCGTCATTTAATATCCGATTCCTAAAGTTTTCGTTGGGTAACAATGGTCAATAGCTGCGTCAATGCACTTAATGCCAGTGGGTCAATTTCACCATGTTCGAGCGCGGATTGCGCGTTGGAAGTCAGCTTTGAGATTAGCTCTTCGACTTCTGAAAGCGCACTAGTCGCAATGAAGATTTCACGCACCTTACTTACCTGAGATATACCTAAATTCTGATTGCCTAGGGCCGAACTTATCTCGGACTTCTGGCTTGAATCTGCCAGCTCCATAACCTTTGCCAACAAAACTGTTCGCTTGCCCTCACGCAAATCATCGCCCGCAGGTTTGCCGGTCTCCTGCGGATCGCCAAAGATTCCCAGAATGTCATCTCGAAGTTGAAACGCTTCACCTAGAGGAAGTCCGTAGTTTGAATAAGTATCAAACAATTCAGGTTTTCCATTTCCAAGTGCTGCGCCGAAATGTAGTGGTCGTTCAATTGTGTATTTTCCAGATTTGTAGCGTGCAACTTTAAGCGAACGCTCTACTGATTCTGAAGCTAGCGCTTGTTCGTAAACATCTAAGTATTGTCCAGCCATTAATTCAACGCGCATCTCGTCATACATTGGAAGTGATCGGATTAACGTTTCACCATCAATTCCAGATTGGTGCAACATTTTTGCAGACCAGACAAGTGCTAAATCTCCGAGCAAAATAGCTGCCGAAATTCCAAATTGTTCGCTAGAGCCGCTTAACTTCTGATCTTTGTGTAAAGCTTCAAATGCTTTGTGGATTGCTGGCGCACCTCGTCTAGTGTCAGATGCATCCATAACATCATCGTGCATTAATGCGCAGACATGGATTAATTCGAGCGATGCACATGCACGCAGAACTTCAACGCTAGGTTTTGAACCAGTTCCAAGAAATCCGATATATGCAAAGAGTGGGCGAAGCCGCTTTCCGCTATCCAAAAGAAAGCGCTCCATAGCCGAAGCCACCGGAGCTAACTCGGAGGCGATTTCATTTAAGTATTTATTCTCAGTCGCTACGAAGTTAAGTAATTCTTGATTTATAGAATTACGAATCTCTTTAAGGTCAGCGGAAGCAGAAAAACTCACGGCGTAAGGGTAACCTGACCCGCTATGGAACACATGACAGTCTCAGTGGAATTTTTTCCACCTAAGGACGACGCTGGCGAAGCGCGACTCTGGGAGGCTAGTTCTGCGCTCGAAACCATCGCACCTGATTTTATTTCAGTGACATATGGTGCTGGCGGAAGCACCCGCGATCGAACAGTTGCGATTACGAAAGAGATTACCAAGCGGACTGGGCGCGGAACCGTTGCGCATTTAACCTGTGTGGGTTCTACTAAAGAAGAGTTAATCGAAATACTAAATCAATACAAAGGTGCAGGAATTAAAAGTATCCTGGCACTTCGCGGTGATCCAGTTGGCGGACCTGCTGCTAATTGGGTTACAACCGATGGTGGCTTTGATCATGCCGATCAATTAGTCGAACTCGCAATAAGCCAAGGTGGATTTGATGTTGGTGTTGCAGCATTTCCGGATGGTCATCCGGCAAGCAGTGGTAATTCGGAGAAAGATATCGATGTCCTGATTCGCAAAGAACAATTGGGTGCAACATTTGCAACAACACAGTTCTTCTTCGAGAGTTCAAAGTGGGAGTCCTTAGTTTCAAAGCTAGAAGCGCGTGGTTCAAAGCTTCCAGTAATTGCTGGTATCTTGCCAATTACAAATGTTAAGCAGTTGCATCGCATGGCTGAACTTGGTGGCACACCAATCCCTGAGAAAATATCTAAGTTGTTTAATGGGATTTCAGAGGACCCAGATGCGGTTAGAAAAGCTGGTGCAGATTTAGCCACAAAACTCTGCCAAGAATTAATTACACTTAAAGTCCCTGGTTTACACTTCTATACTATGAATACAGCTGTAGCCACGTTGGAGATTTGTGGAAACCTGGGATTGAATAACCGTGGATAAGAACGAATTTTTCACTACCTGGTCCAATTTGCATGGCGGTGCAAAGATTGAAGGCATTGTTAAAACTTGGTTACAGATTTCTTATGCCAGTGCAAAATTTCTTTCAAAATTGCGAGTCACTCCAAACCTTCTAACTTTTGCTGGATTGTTTTTTGCAATCGCGCTCTGGCAATTTGCCAACAGCTGGGTGGCCGCGCTGTTTTTGGTTCTCTCACTATTCTTCGACGGAATTGATGGTTCGCTTGCAATCTTGCAGAAGAAAACTTCCAAGTTTGGCGCATTCACTGATTCATTTGTAGATCGAATCTCTGAAGTCTTCTGGGCACTTGCTCTCTATGAATTAGGTGCACCTGCAGCTTTGGTATTTGTTGCGCTACTTGCAACCTACGTTCAGGAATATATTCGTGCTCGGTCTGGCGGACTTGGCCACAACGAAGTCGGAATCGTAACTATCTGCGAGCGTCCGGTTCGGGCAAGCTTGATCTTCATTGCGATTGTTGCCAATTTGGTTGGGCTTGATCTTGTTACAGCAATTGCAATTATCTGGGTTGCAATGCAGAACTTCGCCTTACTTCAATTGATTTTCACGAGCTATAAAACACTTAAGAACTAATTATCGTCGGATTGTTTCAGATGGCAATTCACCAAAACGTTCATGATACATCTTTGCAAATCGGCCCATATGCGTGAAGCCCCAAGAAAATGCAATGTCAGAGATTGAAGAGTTTAAGCTGCGGTTTGAGATAAGTTCTTCATGAACTCTGGTAAGACGCACGTTTCTAAGATAATCGGTGGGGCTCATACCTACATATTTCTTAAATCCATCCTGTAATGACCTAATACTTACTCCTGCAATTCGTGCCATATCAGTAACTGTTAGTGGTTCTTCCGGACTGGCTTCACATGCTTGAATTGCTAAACGGACAGATCTTGGTGCTGCTGGTTCAACGCTTGTTCCGATTGATTCGCTGTAGTTATGGCGCTGGGAAAGTAGAAGTCCACTAATTATCAAATCTTGGAATTGGTTTCGAACGCCACTGTGCATGGTCAATCCGCCACGATCTACATCTGCAACAAGCGTGTCAACCAACGTGCGCCAACTTCTTGCTTCAGGGGTTGTTAAATCCATTCCAAGATCAAAGCGCACCGGAAGGTGTAACTCTCGGCCGATTAAGTCTTCGAGTCGTTCTTCAAGAGTGCTGCGATTAATGTAAACCAGTAGCTGTGGGTTTCCTTCGTGCCAGATCATGTCTAACTTCTCAAGAGGATTTGGGATAGATGCCATATTTACATCAGAGAGAATTTTCTCTTTCCCGCATGTGATTTCTGCGCTTCCAGCCAAGGGCATTTGAATTAAATAGAAAGAATTCAATTCTCCGGGAGTGATATGTACTTCAGCGCCGTAATCCAAATAATTTAAAGTTACATCGCCCAGAGTTACCCGATTATGAACGGTGTTAAGTTTCTCACCTTTATTAGTAGTCGTAAGTCCATGGGGACAGAAAACTCGGGCTACTTCACTTCGTGCCTCATCCAAGTGAGAAGTGCGAAATAGATTATGTTCGCGGAGCAGTTCGGCGAGTGGAGCCATGAGTGAATGGTTCACTTTGTAATGGCAGCCTGTCAATGGTTTTATTGGGTTAATGGTCTTGTTATTTGCGTTCTTTGGATAGTCCATGCGTGGGTGGGACATCTTTGAGGGTCAGCCCTACCTAGCCTATTCCTCATTACTTTAACCTCGCAGTTCTAAAGGGAGATACATGAGTTCAGATTCACTAAAGGGCAAAGTTGCAATCGTTACTGGCGGTGGGACTCTGTTTGGTGCTGCAGTAGCAAAGACGCTTATCAATGATGGCGCCAAAGTTATGATCGTTGAAATCAATGCCGAAAGTGGATCAGCGGCGGCTAAATCTTGTGGCGCTAATTTTTTTCATGGGGATGTAACTGATGATTCTTCAATTTCGAAGTTGGTTGAATCGGTAATCTCTACCTGGGGCCGGGTAGATGTTCTAGTAAATCTTGCTTGTTCATATGACGATTCGGGCGCTGATAGCACTCGTGCCCAATGGACAAATACTTTGAATGTAAATATTTCAAGTGCAGCAATGCTGGCAGCTGCAGTTCAGCCTCACATGGCAAAGCAAGGTGGTGGCTCAATCATTAATCTAACAAGTATTTCTTCGAGCGTTGCTCAGACCGGTCGTTGGATTTATCCAGTATCTAAAGCTGCGCTTGTTCAACTCACTCGCAATATGGCGATGGATTATGCCGGCGATAAAATTCGCGTGAATTCAGTTTCACCAGGATGGACCTGGTCCGCAATTATGGATATGTTGTCAAAAGGTGATCGCAAGAAGACTGACCGAGTTGCCGCACCATTCCACTTGACCGGAAGAGTTGGCGATCCAGAAGAAGTTGCAAATGTGATTTCCTTCTTGGCTAGCGATAAAGCTTCAGTGGTTACTGGCGCAGATTGGGCCGCAGATGGTGGCTATTCTGCAATGGGACCGGAGCAAGCTGTGCCCGCGATCCCATTACTAGAAGCGTAATTTAATTGGTATTAAACCTTCGCTAATTGCTTGCGAAGCTTTGGACCGATTTTTGCATAGCTCTTTGGGTTGATTGGCAACAACCATTGATTAAATCGAACTGGTGCTGGAATCTGAAGATCCAAATCAACAAGTAATTCATCGATGTTGTGCACAGAGAACGGAATAATGTTTGTTCCGCGGGCATGCTTATTCTCGGTGCGCTTCTCCATCCAGGCAAGTCGCTTATCAATATGAGACAACATTTCACTTCGTGAAGGCAACTTAATTGCACCTTCGATATTTGCTGCAATCCAGATTGCGCCGATTTCAGCGTTTAATTGGGAGAAGAATGAAGAGTTATATCCATTGAATGCCAAGTTCTTAACATCCAAAGGAATTAACTGACGATAAAGACGGAAGTTGCCGCGCTCGTCATTGATTGACTTCATAACCGAATCATCAAGGAAGGGAACACGTTGGTGGAAACCAGTTCCGCAGATTACGTAATCCGCATCCAAGGTCTTGCCGTTTGAAAGAGTTACCTTTCCGGCTGCCATACTAACAATTTCAGTGTCACGTTCTACGAATAGTTTTCCATTCTTAATATTCTTAAAGAAACCATCAGTAGCAAGTGAAACTGTGCTTCGAACAATTGTGTCGAGTCCAGTTTTTGGATGCAACCCAAGCTTTTCCAACTTAAATTGCTTCTCGATAACGCCCTGAACACTTCCGAGCATTCCGGCGCTAACTTTTTTACCTTTTCCGTGCAAGAAAGCTTCAGCACCCTTCAATTCAATGTAAGGAAATAGCGCTTCGCCCATGCGGGTTAGAAGAAGCATCTTGTAGTTAAGAACGTTGTTAAGTCGCTTTGGAACCTTCCAGATCAAGTGGCGCGCAACAATAGTTGTCTTCTTTGATGTTCCAACGGTTGCATTTGCTGCGTCGCAAGAGGACTTGCCATAACCAACTACGACAACGTTCTTTCCGCGAACATCTTCTAGTCGATGGAAATCAACTGTATGCAGAATCTTTCCGCCCCCAGCTTTAAATGCATCCGCACCTTTCCATTCTGGGATGAATGGATCGCTGAAAATTCCATTAGCAACAATGAAATAGTCGAAGTCTTGGGAAGACTTCTTGCCATTAGAAATCGTTTCAACTGTCCATGAATCATTTGCATTCTGTCGCGCACTTGTCACTTCGGTGTTGAAAGAAATCTTATTAAAGACGCTAAATTTTTTGGCATAACCCTCTATATATTGCTGGACTTGTTCGCCACTTGGCCACTCTGGCGTGCCTTTTGGATATCGATAATCGCTCAACGCATATGTGCTACGAACGTTCTGAGTTCCAAGACCTGGGTATCTGCGTGAAGCAGACCAAACACCACCAACATCAGATTCTTTTTCAAAGATATGAACATCATGACCGAATTCAGCTAGAACTTTTGCAGACGAGATTCCGGCAAATCCAGCTCCCACAATTCCAATTTTCATCCGATTAAACCCCTATCTACCCAGCAACGCCGGGATCATTAGTAAGTGAGATTAGGAATTAAGCGATGAATTACTTATCCAAAGCGCGCGATGGATATCCGATTGACGCTTACGTTTGTTTTAAGCGTATTGCCTCGGCAACTATCTCTGCGCTAATTCCGACAAGTGGGAGCCCGCCCCCTGGATGGGCAGAGCCACCAACACAATACAAATTCTTAAGGGGTGAAGTATTTTTGGCACGCAGAAAAGCTGATCGTGCGCCATTACTTGAAGTTCCATAGATTGAACCACCAGGAGCGCCAACACTGTTCTCTAAATCAGCAGGTGTTGAAAACTCCATTACATCCAAGCGTTCCGAGACTTTCAAACCTAATCCATCGAGTTTTGCAATAATCTTTGCTGCGTATTCTGCAGAACCCGTGTTCCAGTCCCATCCAGCGCCAGGTTCATGCCTTGGTGCATTGACCAAGACAAACCAAGATTCCTTATTTGAGCCCTTAACCATTTCCGGATCATTTGGTGCACAAATATAAATTGTTGGATCATTTACTGGAATCTTTCTAGTAAAGATATCGTCGAATTCAGCATCATAATCTGCCGGGAAATAAACGCTGTGATGTTTCATTTCAGGAGCCGGTCCAGATAACTTGCTGTTATCTAATCCCAGCAGAAGCGAGAAACCCGCAAGTGATTTACTTGCACTAGCCAACTTCCTGCGCTCTGATTTAACAGCACCTAAATCTGGCGGAAGTAGTTTGTTGTAAACAAGCTCGGCATCGGCGTTAGCAACCACAAATTCGGCTTCGATTGCCTGACCATTTGCTTCGACACCCGTTGCTCTAGAGCCCTGATGGGTAATTTTGGTTACTGGTGAATTCAATTCAAATTTAACACCTAGTTCGCGACATCGATTTTCTATCGCAACAGAAAGTTGTCCGATTCCACCCTTGATATGCCAAGCGCCAAAAGATGTTTCAACAAAGGCGATTGTTAGTAGAACTGCAGGAACTTTGCGCGGATCTGATCCCGAATAAGTTGCGTATCTATCGACTATCTTCTGCAGGTATTGGTTCTTTGTGTATTTAGACGTTAAAGTTCGGAGCGAAGTAAAAGGTGAAATCATTCGAAGATCAGCCAAGAAGCCCTTCTTTGCAATAAGGCTTCTAATTGATTTTAACTCGGATTCAACAAATGGTCCTCGAGATGCATCCCACATATGTTCGGCACGCTGCATCAAGTTATGCCATTGATCGCCCGCTTCTTTACCGAGTTCTGCCTCAATCGAATCACAAATACCCTTTAGCGAAAGATTTGGAAAAACAATTCGAACTCCATCAGCGAAGGTGTATTCAAATGCTGGATCAACTGGCTTAATATCAAGAACATGTTCTATTCGTTTTCCGGTTTTCAAGAATAGATCTCGATAAACGGCTGGAAGAGTCAGTAGTGAAGGCCCGATATCGAATGCATAATCTCCTACCCATCTGGTCTGGCATTTTCCACCGGTGCGATCACTGCTTTCGAAAACTGTTACATCATGCCCAGCTTTAGCCAACCTTGCAGCAGCAGACATGCCACCAATGCCAGCCCCGATAACGATTACTTTACCCATTTAGGAAATTGTCCGACCACGCCAAATTAAAGTTCCGCGGGACTTTCGAATTGAAGAGAGAACAATTAGATAAAGCAGAATGGTAATTGAAATCGGATGCAGGAAAGCATAAGCCGGATTAGATCTAGTTTTAATAGCCGCAAGAAAACGCGAGAGAAAAATAAAGGTGGCTGGTGCGCCAATTCCGAGATATGGTGAAATCCCGGTGAAGAAGAGCAGAATTATTGCAACAACAGTTCCAAACTGTCCGCCAAATGCCTTCCATAGTGATTTTGTATAGCCATCGATTAACTGCGAATTAGTTTTATACATTCGACAACTTGCAACAGCACTTCCATCAGCCACGCCACCCTTGAATCCTTTGCTTATTAAAAGACGTGCAAGCTCGAGATCATCCAGAACTTCACCGGGGATTGCGGCATGTCCACCGGCTTCTTCATAAGCACTTCGCTTCACTACAAAGAATTGGCCATTAGCGATTGTCATTGAACGATTTGGAAATTTCTCAGCCAATCGAAGTGGGACGCTTGCAAGCCAGGACCATTGCAGAAGGGGCTGGATTAATTTCTCAAGAAAAGAACCTGCAATTTGCCTTGGGTATGGTGAAATAAAGTCCCAACCAAATTTATTCATTCTGGTAATTGCAGATGCGATTGCATATGGATGCAGTCGCACATCAGCATCCAAAAAGACTAAATACTTGCCAGACCCAGCTTTAGACAAATTATGGCAGGCCCAGACTTTTCCAAGCCAGCCAGCCGGAAGCTCGCTTCCGATCAACTTATTAACTTTAAATTCGCTAATAAGTTTTCCAGTTTGATCTGTTGAATTATCGTCTAGCGCGTAAACGCTGCTGGCTTCGAGTAGTTCGCTATTTAATGTTGATTTTAGCGAGCCCTCGACGTTGTCTTCTTCATCGCGCATTGGGATAAGTACATCAACGCTCTCACTAATAGTGGTTACACCTTTTAACCCTACAACTCGCATATTAATTACATTGGCAAGGGTAATTATTAGCGCAATTGCGCAGAACCAGAATTCGAGCATTTACTTTAGTAAATCTGGTTTGCCAAAAGAGATTATAAATAAATATGGAGCAGCCCAGAGCACGAATGCTATTCCTGCAAAGATTGCAACACCTGGTCTATCAAAGAAGAAGAGATTTCCGACAACATAAGAGAAGAGCGTCCAGGCTAAGAAAATATCTGGGATTGTTGAATTCACTCCAGCTTTACGTCGCTCTTTAGGCAAAATTAAATTCAAAAGTGCCATCAGTCCCATTCCGGCAAATAGCCAGCCAGCAGTATTCGAAAGTGGAATTTCTGGTTGATACGGAACATGAGGTCCAACCACTTCCCAAGTCCACTTACCAACCGAAACCATCTGCGGATCTAAGAAGAGATCCCAAACCATCAGTCCGGCGCCGCCATATAAAAATGCCCAGTTAGGAAAAGTTTTTCTAGCAGCGATTAAAACTGGATGCGCCATCATTATCCAAGCAAGGGGAACGATTATCGGAACCCCGGCAACTTTGAATCCGAGGGAATCAGAATAAGCATACGCTCCAAATGGCCAACCAGTTTTACTTCCCAGAATTTCAACTAAAAGCGAGAAGATAAATGTCACGCTTCCAAAAATTACGAAGTATTTAAAGCCATAAGATAAAAGTGCGTGCACCAGCATTAGTAGCGCACCAGCGATAACAAAAAAGATTGTTACATATCGAAGTGTGTCTCCAGAAACTAGGGGGTAAGAGATCTGCAATGCGATTGCAAGAGCAAAAAGAAAATACAACCCAAGACTTTGATTCGCTGAAATTCCACGGCGCCGATTATTTCTCGGGCGGTATTGGCGAATGGACATAGGAGAATTCTGCCTTAAGTCGGGCTAGAAGCCACCATGCTCTTCGATAATGGCAAATCGTGCGAAGAGTTCTTCGGCATACCAATCCAAATCTTTGGTCGCTTGAATGGCCGCAATGTGTGCGGGTCCTTGATATGCGAAAGTTCTAAGCGCCATCCCAGATTCCCATCTGGAGAAGGTGCCCTGCAGTCCGATAGGTGCTTCACCTATCCCAATAGCACTCAGCAATCCAGGAGAAGATTTCAAACTTACTGTCACGGGAGGAACCGCCCGCCAAAACTTAGAGTTCATTGACCATTTGATTCGTGCACGCGTTATTGCTGCAACCGGACCCTTCCAATCAGAGATCTGATTCTGGCTAAATGGTTCGCGCATTGACCACAAGCCATGTGATGAAATCGGTTGCAAGATCGCTCGATATTCTGAAATCGAAGTCTTGCGCCAGCTTTTGATTAATCTGGATGAATCAAATGAGTCAACGTCCTTCGAATCGATAACAACCAATAAACCCCACTGCCTTGCATCAGCATCATTGGGCGTAAATGTTTCACCTTTGCCGGTCCCTAATGATTTAAAGAAAGTTATTTTCTTATTTCGCTTAAGACTCAAACGATCCAGTGCCATATGCAGAATCGCGACGGGGACTGATCGAAGATTTAGCTTCCAGAAATAAACTAAGACAACCATTAATCCCCAACAACCATTGGTTTCGCACCAGTGCAGTCAAGTAGTTCGGCGAATGTAGTTGGATATACCGAATGCGGATGACCTGCTGCGGCCCATACAACTTCGTAATCGTTGAGCGCTTCATCAATCAAAATAGTTGCTGGGCTGATCCAGCCAACAGGGGATACGCCTCCAATAGAAAAACCAGATTTCTCTTTTACGTAATCGGCATCCACACGATGCAGTTTCGCAACGCCCAGTTTTTCTGCCACCAATTTGGTATCAACGCGGTGGCGACCACTTGTGATTACCAGCAGCGGTGAATCGTCATCGAGTTTAAAAACTATTGATGATGCAACTTGGCCAACCAAAATTCCGAGTGCATCTGCTGCTTCTTGCGCGGTTCTTGCGCTGTCAGATAAAACGTGGACTTCACCCTTGACGCCAAGCTCTTTTAATTTTGCTGATACGCGTTGGACCGAGGGGTTTTGAAGGACGTTTTCCATGCCCTTACTTTAGATGAAACTAGATTATTTCTTTGAGTAAGTCTTCAACTCGCTTCTTAATCTCATCTCGAATTACTCGAACAGATTCAATTCCTTGACCTGCGGGATCATCCAAGACCCAATCTTCATAACGCTTGCCCGGGAAGAATGGGCAGGTATCGCCACAACCCATCGTTATGACAAAATCAGATTGTTGAACGGCTTCAGTGGTCAAAATCTTTGGAACATTATTTGCAATATCGATTCCGACTTCGGCCATTGCTTCCACAGCAATCGGATTAATTGAATCTTTTGGCGCAGAACCTGCAGAAAGGACTTCAACTTTTCCACCAGAAAGCGTGGACATAAATCCAGCTGCCATCTGCGAACGACCGGCATTGTGAACACAAACAAATAGGACTGAAGTCATAGCCACATGCTAGTAGGGAAAAGCGCTCATTTTGCTAAGATTGCAAAATGATGATTGGCGCATCGACTCCAAGAATGGCTATAAATTCAGCCATACTCTTTAGCTTTGCGCTCATTTCACATGCCATTGCGGGTGGAAGCTTCACTACCGCTGGCCGATTGTTTGCGATGGGATTACTAATTGTTTTTGCATTGTTCATTTTGGGTCGGAGTATTTTATCTGGACCACGTCTCGCACTCTTGGTCTTTATTGTGCAAAGTGCGACCCACTTTATCCTGGGGGAGATGACTGGAAATAGTTTTGCAATGTCAGCAAGTCACATTTTGGGTGGAATCGCTTCCTTTGCACTTCTGGCAAAATCTGATGAATTCTGGTTTGCTGTCAAGAAGTTGGCATTGCTCATAGTTAGCCCACAGATACTGACGCTTCCGCAGATCAAATTCCGTGAATTTAAAGTTTTTTACCGAGATTTAGAATGCTGGTTCTCTGTTTTACTTACTTCAAGCAATGGGCTTCGAGCGCCGCCTAATTCTTTGAGGAAAGGAAACTTCGCCTGACATGGAACACGTCCACGAAAGTTTCTTTCAGCACCATTTCACACACATAGTTCTCTCCGTAGCAGCTTTGGCTGTAATCGGAATCTGGTGGTATTTCATTAAACGAATGCCATAACTAAATATATTTCTCATTATCGAAAGGTTTTAAATGAAAAAGAAAGTAATAGCGGTTTCAGCTGCGTTCATGCTGAGTATTGGATTTATTGCTCCAGCACATGCGCATGTTGGAACTCAGATGCGAGGAAATTCGCTTGTAGCGGGTGCATCTAGCCGGGTTTATCTAAGCCTTGGCCATGGCTGCACTTATAAGGAAGTTCAGTATGCAACTCATATCTTCTCGGTAGAAGTTCCGGCTGCTGCTGGAAAGCCAACTCCGGAATTCCATCAGGGATTCAAAGCGAAGGTTGTTGCATCTAAGGAAGCTGATAGTGCAAACGTGCCGGCTTACTACACAGTAACTTGGACAGCTAAGTCTTCTAGTTGGGCAATTGATCCCTATACTTTTTATGACTTCGGCTTAAAAGTTAAATGGGACAAGAGTCCGCAGAAGATTGCATTCAAGACAACTCAACAATGTTCTGCTTATGACACCTCAACCAGATCGCGTAAAGCGCTTTACCTGAAGTGGCATATAACTGATGGCTCAACTATGGCCGCAACTGCGGACACTGAATTTGGTCCAGCACCAACTGTCACAACGGTAGCGAGCTAGTAGTTAAATTGAAAAAACTAGTTAGCGCATTTCTTGCATTTGGGGTCGCCTTAGCGGCGGCTCCAAGTGCAGGCGCACATGCCTCATACTCTGATTCAAATCCCAAAGCCCGTTCAACTATTTCAAAGTTACCGAAACTTGTTTGGGTGGAATTTGATGGAAACTTAATCACGATTGCAGATAAGCAGACTAATTTCTTGACTGTCAAAAACAGAAAAGGCAAAGAACTGAGCAATGGCAAACCTTTTGTTGGTGGTGCCAGAGTTAGCGTGAACATCAAAAATCGCAGTGCTACTGGGAAGATTAGAGTTTCCTGGCGCGTGGTTTCTGAAGATGGACATCCTGTCTCTTCTTCCCTTACTTTTACCGTTAGGAAATAAACCAGATTTCAACAATTGAAAATGTGGCAATCGCGAAGAGTAGGTAGGCAAAGGACTTTCGAAGTATCGCGGTCGGAACTTTTGAACTTTGGTGTGAACCAAAGATTGAAATAATTATTGCTCAGATCGAGATTATGACTGGAATCCTCCAATCAATTTCTTCCCATAAATACTGACGCCCGAGCAGAGCCGTTAGACAGTTAATTGCGATGATAAAGAGTGAAGTTCCGGCTGCTTTGATTTGTGGTGTGTGAAAGAAAATTACAAGAACTGGGATTGCAAGAAAGCCGCCACCGATACCAAAGATTCCGGTCATCGAACCAATAACCAAGGAGAGCGGGACTAAAGCAATAATTGGAATCTTCTTTTCAGTGCGTTCTGACACCGGTGCACGAAGCATCGAAAGCCCAGCCAAAATCAGGATGATTGAAAACCCGGTGATAATGAAAGCGTCCGAGAGGTGCCGCGCAACAATTGCGCCACCAAGGTTTGTGATTAAACCGAGTGACCAGATGGAAAGTGCGATTTTAATTTGAACATCGCCAGCTTTTATCTTGGGGACTAAACCAAATGCGGCGGCAAGAAATACAACTAATAGGGCAGCGGTGGTTGCATGAACTGGCGTGAAGTTAAATATGTAGATCAGAATCGGAACTGTGAGCATCGCGCCACCTGCACCGATAAAACCAAGGACCGCACCGATAAATATTCCGACAACGAGAGCAAGCGCGATATCCATAAGGCTAATGGTGCCACTTGCGGCAAGAAAAAAGCCCCCGGCAGTAACGCCGAGGGCCCTTTACTTAATTATTTTCAAATTACCTTTTGGTTACTTCCAGAGCGAGATATTCTCGGCTGAAAGAACCCATCCAAAGTCAAGATCGGTTCCATGCTTTACAACTAGTGCAAGAAGAATAAGTGCTGCACCTGCAAGAGCGATGTCCTTCATAAAGCCCAACATTTCGTTCTGCTTTGCAGTTGCATCAGTTTCTTTCCAGAAGTTGTGGAAGATAACTGCTGCTAGAACCAAGAAGATTGCAAGTAGAAGCGCACCTAGATCAGCGTAGTAGCCAAGGATTATTGAGATACCGCCGATTACGAGCATTAGGCCTGAGATAAGAACACCAAGCTTTGCTGCCGGAAGCTTCTTGTATTTTGCATAACCTGTCATTGCTTCAAGCTTTGTGAAGTGGTTGATGCCTGACATTAGGAAGAAGCCGCCAAATAGAATTCGGCCGATTACGATAATTAGGTCCATGGTTTTCCTTTGTTTGTTGTTTATTTCTTCGGGTTCAAGGTAAGGGAAATTGGTTGAACTTTCAACTAATTTTGCGGTGTGTCTAGATAAATCACGCGTGAGCTCTCCGGATCTGGTCTTACTTGCGCCTGTCAGGGGAGGCCGTTATCTTTCGAACATATGTTCGAAGAATCTATAACCCCAGGGCCAGCCAGCTCACCTAGCGGCGCCCGCGTGCTCGCCCCGGAAGGTGAACCAATCGAGTTCATCTATAACGGTCGCAGGTTTCATATCCATGCAATCGTTTCCAGATGGCGCGAATCTGGTGGCTGGTGGAACCGCATAAGTGATGGCAAAAATCGCGTAACCGAATCAACCATCTTTGATGATGGTGCTCGCGCAATCTGGCGCGTAGAGGCGGCGCCTGAAGGTGCACTAGCTACATTTGAAATTGAATTAGATGAAGTAACAAAGAACTGGCTGATCCGCCCAACTTCTCGGCCGCAGTAAAAATCATGAAGAGCTTTACTCATCTACGTGTTGTTAGCGGTTACTCATTTAAATACGGGACCGCTCATGCCGACCAATTAGTAGAACGCGCAGCCGAATTCGAAATGTCGGCGCTTGCACTTACCGATATGGACACAATGGCTGGTGCAATTCGGTTTACCAAAAGCTGCGAAGCAAATGGCATTGCGCCAATTCTTGGGATTAATCTAAGTTTTATTCAGAAGAAATATCGCATCACTCTTCTTGCCCAGAGCGGCCATCTTGATTCACTTTATCGCTTAGTTACCGCAGTCAATCTTGAAAACAGCGAGAACTTATTGACGCATTCATTGCTAGAACGTTTTAGCCAATACTCGAAGAATTTACTTGTCCTGCATGGTCCAGAATCACAGCTGGTATCTGCAATTTCGGCTCGCAAAAGCGCTGAAGCGCTATCGATCTATAACGCAACCCGCGAACTATTTGCCGACCAGGCGATTGAATGCGTTTCACATTTGATTCGTGGCGATGGCCAATTTTCAACGTCGCATGCCGCACGGGCGTTGGGCTTTGCTAGAGATAATCATTTACCTGCAGTTTTAAGCAATGCGGTTCGAATGTTGGATCGCAGTGATGGTCCAGTTGCAGATGTTTTAGATGCTGCCCGCAAATTAGTTCCGTTAAGCAATAAGAGCGTTAGCAGGCAGAACAGTGAGGCTTACTTCAAGGATAGTTCTGAAATGAGTTATCTCAGCGATGAAATTTCTCGACTTGCTGGCGAACGTGATGGCAGGTTGCTTTTGAATACAACAGCTGCATGGGCCGAGCGCGCTCTTCTCTCGCCACGCAAAGATGTTGGAATCGGAGCGATTCATTTACCTGATGCTGCCGCACTTGGTGCAAGGAATCAGGGCGAATTAACAGCGCAACTTCGATCTAGATGTGAAGCCGGCTTGTCTCAAAGATATATTGGTTCAAAATCAGTTGTTGCAGCAAGCCGACTAGAAGAAGAGTTAAGTGCAATTAGAACTCTGGGCTACGAATCTTATTTTTTAACAGTTGCAGATATAACAGATCTAGCGCGCAACAGGGGAATTCGAGTTGCGGCCCGGGGCAGTGGCGCTGGTTCATTAATTTGTCATGTGCTTGGAATATCTGGAGTAGAGCCAATAACGCATGGGTTGTTAATGGAGCGTTTCTGTTCGCCACTTCGGGGCGAACTTCCAGATATCGATATCGATGTCGAATCTGCCCGGCGGCTTGAAATTTATGATGCAATCTTTGAGAAGTATGGCCAGCGCTGCGCAACAGTTTCGATGGTCGAAACTTATAGATCCCGCCATGCAATTCGAGATGTTGGGGCAGCACTTGGGATATCTCCGATGGAGATTGATTTAATCGCGAAATCAATGCCGCACATTAGATCTAGCAATATTTCAAAGGCCTTAGCTAACTTGCCGGAGCTAAAAGATTTAAACCTTAATACTCCAATTTTGAAAATGGCCATCGAACTTGCTGGTCGCTTGGATTCGCTTCCCAGACATTTATCGATGCATCCATGCGCAATTGTTCTATCGGATATCAGGCTAGGGGATTACGCGCCACAGCAGATAAATGCAAGCGGATACCCAATGGTGCAATTTGATAAGGATGATGTCGAAGCGATTGGCCTGCTGAAGTTAGATGTTCTTGGGGTTCGGATGCAATCAGCAATTTCTTATACGCTATCGGAAATCGAGCGAATCGAAGGCGCAGCATTAGACATTGATGCAATTGCCTTAGATGACCCCGCAACTTTTGATTTAATTAAATCAGCTCGGACCTTAGGAATATTTCAGATTGAAAGTCCGGGACAGCGCGAATTAGTCGGAAAGTTTGCGCCAGAAACTTTCAACGATTTAATAATTGACATCTCACTCTTCCGTCCTGGTCCAGTTAAGAGCGACATGATCACGCCATTTCTGGCAACCAAATATGGGCTTCGAATCCGTCCGGTAATTCACGCCGACCTTGAAAGTATTTTGCAGGAGACCCAAGGTGTTGTTGTTTTTCATGAACAAGTAATTCGAATTATTTCGACCATGACCGGAATCTCACTGGCCGAAGCTGATGAAAAGCGGCGCGAACTAGGCGATATTGCTGCTCAACAACTTGTCTGCGATTGGTTTTATCCGGCGGCACTTGCCCGTGGTTACACCAGCACTGTTGTCGCAGAGGTCTGGGAAATTCTGCGCGCCTTTGCATCATTTGGTTTCTGCAAAGCACACGCCGCAGCTTTTGCGCTTCCGACTTATCAATCATCTTGGTTAAAGACACATCACACCGCAGCATTCTTGGCTGGCGTCTTAACGCACGAACCAGGCATGTATCCAAAGCGCCTTATCTTGGATGAAGCACGGCAGTGGGGAATCCAAATTGCGCCAATCGATGTGAATTTATCTGATGCTACTTATCGAGTCGAGAAGAGTTCAGAAGAGACTAGAGCGCCATATCTTGCACCAAATGTTTTAAGTTCTGGGGCTGAACTAAAACTTCCGGATGCCAGAGGCTTTGCAATTCGGATGGCGCTAAGTGATATCGACGGAATAGATAGCAAAGAAGCCAAAAGCATAATTTCGGGGCGACCATATTTAGATTTAGCGGATTTTGTTTATCGCTCTGGTGCAAGTCGCCCAACCACCGAGTCACTTTTAGCGATTGGTGCATTCGATGATCTCCATAAACTTTCAACATCAAATATCAATCGCCGCGACCTAGCACTTCACCTTCAGGATTTGTATCGTCTAGCTGGGCCAAAGAGCGCCACCAGCCAGGGCCAGATGAGCTTTGAATTGCAGCCAGAAAAATTTGAGCCAAGTGGCCTGCCAGATATAACAGCGAGCGAGCAAGTTAAGAGCGAGATAGATATTTTGGGCATGGATGTATCTAGCCACCTGCTTGAGTTTTATGGGGATTTTCTAAACAAGATTGGGGCAGTGCGTTCTTGCGATTTAATAAAGCATCGCTCTGGGACATCGGTATTGGTTGCTGGCGTAAAAGTTGCACTTCAAACTCCACCAGTTCGTTCTGGTAGGCGAGTAATGTTCTTAACAATTGATGATGGTCATGGCTGCAACGACATAACTTTCTTCGAAGATAAGCAGGCCGACTTTGCTTCGGTGCTACGAAATTCTTGGCTCTTTTTAGTTCGTGGTGAAATTCGCCGAACCGGACCGAGGGGAATTTCACTTCTCGGAACTGGTGCGTGGGAGTTAGCAAATTCTCACGAAAAGTGGCGTAATCTCGCAGTTTATGGAGCCAGTGGAACATGAGTGAACAAACAATTCTCCATGTCGATATGGATGCCTTCTTTGCTTCAGTAGAAGAGCGCGACAATCCTGCACTTAAAGGCAAAGCTGTAGTTGTCGGAACTGGAGTCCGCGGAGTTGTATCTGCCGCAAATTACGAAGCGCGTAAGTTTGGAATCCATGCCGCAATGCCAGTCGGTCGGGCAAAACGGTTGGCTCCTCATGCAATCTTTGTGCCACCGAATATGTCTCGATATTCCGAAGTTTCATCGCAAATCATGGAAATCTTTAGATCAGTCACTCCACTGGTCGAGCCACTTTCACTAGATGAAGCCTTTCTTGATGTAACTGGCGCAAAACGCTTACTTGGCGATGGCCGCGAAATCGCAAAACAAATCAGGGCAAAGGTCGAAGCAAGTGAGGGAATAACGTGCTCAGTAGGAATCGCAACCACAAAATTTATTGCAAAACTTGCATCAGGTAGGTGTAAACCAAATGGCATGTTAGAAATTGCTTCAGATCGAGTTCTTGAATTTCTGCATCCCTTGCCAGTCAACGCAATCTGGGGAGTAGGACCAAAGACCAATGAGGAGCTGCAAAAACTCGGCCTTCGAACCGTTGCTGATATTGCCAAAACCCCACGGCAAACTTTAATCCGGGCACTTGGCGAAGCAGCAGGCACCTCACTTTATGAACTTGCATGGGGGCGTGATTACCGAGATGTCGAACCTGAAGAGGTTGATAAATCCATAAGCGCCGCTGAAACTTTTGATACAGATACCGAAGATCAAGAGATTGTTCTGCGAGAGCTATTGCGATTAACCGAGAAAGCAACATATCGAATGCGTGAGAAAGATTTCAGTGCGCGAACAATTTCGATAAAGGTTCGCTTTGCAGATTTCAAAACTATTTCTCGCTCGAAGACCGTCCCGCTTCCGATAAGTGCAACACATGAAGTATTCGAAGTTGTTAGGAATTTATTTCTTGCTCTCAAATTAGATCGTGCCAGAATTAGGTTGGTTGGAGTAAGCCTTGACGGTCTTGAAGATGGCGTAGATGCCTCTGAGCAGTTGATTTTGGGTGAGCGCGAGAAGGGTTGGCGCCAGGCGACTGCAGCAATTGACAGGGCGAGCGCCAGATTTGGTCCAGGAAGCGTCCGACCAGCGCGATTATTCGATGAATTTGAAGAAGATTCTTAAAAACTGCCTATAACTGCAGAAAACATTGGGGTTCGACTTTCCTACTTTGACTACCTGGCGTATTGTTCGGGACATGGCACTATCCGATCACGAGAAGCGCATGCTTGCCGAGATGGAGGCTGCCCTGGTTGCTGAAGACCCTCGTTTAGTCTCGACCCTAAATGGTCGCGAGCGCACACCAAAGGGATCTCGAGCCCTTCTCGGACTAGGTTCAATCCTGGTTGGTATGGTCGTATTACTTTCTGGTCTTATCGCCCAGATAATTCCTCTCGGAATTGCTGGCTTCCTGGTCTCACTAACCGGCCTGGTCCTATTTGTCTCAAACCTCTCTTTTGGAAAATCAAGCTTCAAAAGCCCAAAGGGCGCTCGCCCTAAGTGGAGCTCACGTTTAGAGGATCGCTGGGAGCGACGTAACTTCGAAAATTAAAGAGAATTAGCTGCCCATCCACCACCCAATCGGGTGGTTTTTTTGTGCCCAAAATCAGGATGGGATTGGGAGGAAATTAATAACAAATGGGAAGAAATTGGCTGAAAATGGTGCAAAGTGGGTAGAAATGGAGTAAAGTGGTGATTGTTATCAAATCCGGGGGGATTTGAGCGTAAAGGTTAGGGGAGGTGGGGCGAAGTGTTTCTCGGTACCCACGAACCTAAACTCGATGAAAAGGGCCGAATTATCTTGCCCGCCAGATTCCGAGATGAATTAGCAAATGGACTTGTAATAACAAAAGGCCAAGAGCGCTGTCTTTACGTATTTCCAAGCGGTGAGTTTTCTTCTATTACTGATCGTCTGCGCCAAGCACCCGTCACCGAAAAAGCAGCACGCGATTACATGCGCGTGATGTTTGCTGGCGCACACGATGAAGTTCCAGATAAGCAAGGTCGCGTAACAATTCCAAGTGGGCTTCGCACATATGCAGGATTAGAAAAAGACTGCGTAGTTATCGGTGCAAATACTCGTTTAGAAATTTGGGATAACGCAGCTTGGGAAAGTTATTTAGCAGATCGTGAAAAAACATTCTCTGATGTTTCATCGGAGGTGCTTCCAGGTCTTTTCTAAATTGTGGCCATCGCCGACCTCTATAACGACGCCCCTTCCCCGGCGCCGTTACCCCCAGATCCGTCGGCCGGCGATGACCAGAGTTTAGAAAAGTTTAGAAGTCGCAGTAAAAAAGTAAGAACTAGAAAGAAGTAGAAAGGGGGAGAAGATGCAAGATGCACTACATATACCAGTTGCGCTAGATCGCTGCATCGCTCTGCTCTCTCCCGCAATAGAAGCTAAAGAGAACCCAGTAATCGTTGATGCCACTTTGGGTCTAGGTGGACACACAAAAGCTTTGCTAACTAAATTTCCCAATCTAAAAGTTGTCGCACTAGATCGTGACTTAAGTGCTATCTCAATTGCCACAAGTAATTTGAGTGGACATATTGAACGCGTTGAAATTATTCATGCAGTATATGATGAGCTAGATATTGTTCTAGCAAAACTAGGCATTGCAGAAGTTGATGGGATTCTCTTTGATCTTGGAGTTTCTTCAATGCAACTAGATCAAGCCGATAGAGGCTTTGCTTATTCACAAGATGCGCTCCTAGATATGCGGATGGACCAGAGCACTGGACCAAGTGCACTAGATATTTTAAATACTTATTCATACAGTGAATTGGTTCGAGTAATTAGAAACTATGGCGAAGAGAAATTTGCTACTAAGATTGCAGACAACATTATTAAAGCCCGCGAAAGTCAGACTTTAAAAACCACCAAAGATTTAGCAGAACTAGTAAAAAACAGTATTCCAGCGCCAGCACGTCGCACCGGTGGCAATCCAGCAAAGCGAACATTTCAAGCCCTTCGAATTGAAGTTAATCAGGAGCTAGCAGTTCTAGAGCGTGCAATACCAAAGGCAATCAGCGCGATAAAAATCGGTGGCCGCTTAGTAGTCATGTCTTATCAATCGCTGGAAGACAAGATTGTAAAGCGAGCATTTGCTGAAGTTGTCGGCTCGAATTCACCGCTTGGACTTCCATTTGATCTTCCTAATTCTGCTGCAAGTTACAAATTAATTATTAGCGGCAGTGAAGGCGCAAGCGCATCTGAAATTGAGATTAATGCCAGAGCGCAATCGATGCGACTTCGTGCTTTGGAAAGAGTGGCTGCGTAATGGCGATCCTTGCTCTTCCACCATTAATTAGGCCTCGTCTGCGTCCAGTTCGGGCACTTGATAAGACCAGAGAAACTGAAGTTTTTACCTCTTCACAGAAGCTTGATACTCGAAAATTTCTGCTGCTTATGGCAAGTGCTGTGACCCTAAATCTTCTGGTGATTGCCGGAATCAACATTCTGATGACCCAAGATGCCTTCACTCTTCAAGAACTCAAGAGTCAGAGAAATACAGCGGTAGATCAGAAGGATGCGATTCTGAATTTAGTGAATGAGAAGAATTCTCCAGTAAATCTCGCGAAAGCTGCGATTGAACTAGGAATGAAGCCAGCAAATAAAATTGGCTATTTAACCTATTCAGAAAAAGTGGTGACTCAGTGAGCCACAATACAATTGTTCATAAACGTATCCGAACCTTATTAGGTGTGACATTTGTGCTATTTGGAATCATTGTTGCGCAGTTATTCTCAGTTCAGGTTGTAAGAGCGGGCGCAATCAGTGAACGAGCTGCCAATGAACTTTTGCGGACATCGACGTTGCTGGCACCGCGCGGCGTAATAAGCGATGTGAACGGTGTTGAACTTGCTCGAAGTGTCGCCGCAATCACGATTGTTGTAGACCAAACTCAGATAACTGATCCAAAACTAACTGCACAGATAACAAGTCCAGTTCTGAAAATGGAAGAAGATGAACTTATTGAATTATTTACTGGGACGCTACGATATAAAATCATTGTAAAAAATGGCAAACCTGTAATGTGGAATGAATTACAAAATGTTATTTCAAATTACAACACTGAAGTTTTGAAAGAAAAAAACGGGTTATCTAAGCGAATTGTGGGCTTCTTTTCAGAGCGGGGATATGTAAGAGAATATCCAACTGGAACTCTGGCATCTTCCCTTATCGGTTTCATTAATCATGAAGGGGTAGGCGCTGCCGGAATTGAAAGTAGTTTAAATCGCCAACTCTCAGGGCAAAATGGTGAGTATGTCTATGAGAACGGTGCTGGAACAATTATTCCGGGGTCGGCAAGAATTAGAACTGAGGCAAAAAACGGAACATCGGTTCGACTCACAGTTGATCGGGATATTCAGTGGGTCGCTCAAGATGCAATAAGCAAAGCGGTAAAGAGCTCGAGGGCAATATCTGGAACCGTAATTGTCATGGATCCAAAAACTGGGGCAATAATTGCGCAAGCGAGTGCGCCGACATTTGATCCAGCAAAACCAATAACTGGTAATTTGAATGTAATTAGGAATCCAGCCGTGCAAGATGTTTACGAGCCAGGGTCAACTGGAAAAGTTATAACCTATGCTGCAGCGTTAGAAGAGAAACTGCTCAACCCAAATACTGTTTACACGGTTCCTTATTCAATGAAGGTCGCCGGAACCAAGTTCTCAGATCACGAGCGCCATCCCGTGCAGCGCCTTACTGCAACTGGATCACTTGCAGTCTCAAGTAACACTGCATCGATAAAAATTGGCCAACAACTTGGAAGCAATAAGTTGTATCAATATCTAACCGACTTTGGCTTCGGGAAAAGCACGGGCTCACATCTACCTGGCGAGTCTGCAGGCTTGTTACGTCCAGTCGATGATTGGTCTGGAACCTCGCTACCGACATTCTCATTTGGACATGGCTATTCAGTAACTTCGCTGCAGGCAACTAGCGTTTTTGCAACAATCGCAAATGATGGGGTTCGAGTTACTCCAACAGTTGTCGCAGGAACTACTGATGCAAGTGGAAATTACATTCCAGCAAAGCATCAGCAAACCAAGCGAGTGATAAGCGCAGAAACTGCTAGAGAAATTCGCAAGATGCTTGAAAGCGTAGTGTCTGTAAATGGAACTGCTCCAACTGCTGCAATACCGGGCTATCGGGTTGCCGGAAAAACTGGAACTGCCAATCGTTTCGATTCAAGCTGCTCTTGCTATCGCGGATATACCGCTTCGTTCATCGGGTTTGCCCCAGCTGATAAGCCAGCCTACGTTGTAAGCGTTGCAATTCAGGATCCTCAAGGAATGCACTGGGGTGGTGCACTCGGTGGCCCAGTTTTTGCAGAGGTTATGAAGTTTGTTTTACAGTCAAAACATATTGCACCATCTACTACTAAATTTAAGGCCTATCCTCTAACCGAGGCGGCACTTAAGAAAAGCGCGATTGCAAAATGATCCGGCCAGTTTCTGATTATGTAAAATCTGTTTCAGAACTAGCAAACTTCATTGGAATTCAATCTGATTTAAAGTTGGAATTTACTGGCATCACCTCAGATTCAAGAAGCGTTGCAAGTGGTGATTTATTTGTCGCACTTCCTGGTTCAAGCTCGCATGGCGCTCGATACATTGAAGAGGTAAGGGCTGGTGGTGCAGTTGCCGTAATTACGGATGAGGCCGGTGCATTACTCATAGGAGAAAAGCTGCCAACTATTGTTATCTCTAATCCACGATTGATTCTGGGTGATATTTGTTCATGGTTTTATAGATCGCCTTCTAGCTCTATGCAGTTAATTGGAATCACAGGAACAAATGGCAAGACCACAACAACCACTATTCTTAATCAGATTCTAAAGTCCGCCGGAAAATCAACTGGTTTAATCGGAACAATTGGAATTGAAATTGGTCCAGAAAAGTTAGCGGCTTCCTTTACAACACCAGAGGCATCTGAATTACAAAGTCTCTTGGCAACAATGCGAGAGCGCCACGTATCTCATGTGTCGATGGAGGTGAGTAGTCACGCGCTTGAAGCGCTTCGAATTGCTGGAACAAAATTCAATGTAGTTGGTTTCACAAATCTCACACAGGATCACTTGGATTTTCATGGCGACATGCCCAGCTACTTTGCAGTTAAATCAAAGTTATTTGCCTCGGAATATAGCGATCTTGGTTTTGTAAACATTGATGATGCTTATGGCAAAAAATTGTATAAAGCATCGAATATTTCTATGACCTCACTTTCTAGAGAAAATCGCGGAGCCCAGTGGCATTTCGAGCGTATTGAATCGACGTCTCGTGGATATTCAGTAGCCATCCGCGGAACCGGCGGAATCTTAATTGAAGGCGATATCAATTTAATTGGTGATCACAATCTTGATAATCTCTTAATGGCAGTTGCAATCGCAACTCAATTGGAAATTGACCCGCTAGTTATCGGAAATAGCCTTGCGCATATAACGGGCGCCGCTGGTCGTTTAGAGAGCATTGAACTTGGTCAGAAATTTTTAGCTTTAATTGATTATGCGCATACGCCTGATGCAGTTACAAGAATTCTTGCCACTCTACGTAAATCTGTCAGCGGCAGACTTATTGCCGTCCTTGGCTGTGGTGGGGATAGAGATAAATCAAAGCGTCCGATTATGGGACGAGAGTTGTTAGAAGGTTCGGACCTAGCAATTTTTACCAGTGATAATCCAAGAAGTGAATCCCCAGAGAATATTTTGGCTGAGATGACTGCAGGGTTAAAACTAAAAGAGAACAGCACCACACTTGTTGATCGACGCGAAGCAATCGCCTTCGCTGTTGCAAGCGCGCTTCCAGGGGATTGCGTTATTATTCTCGGAAAAGGTCATGAATCTGGCCAGGAAATTTCTGGAAGAAAATTTGCATTTGACGATCGCATAGAGCTAGCCCGAGCAATCGAGGAGCTTGCATGATTGAACTTACCTTAAATCAAATTGCAGATATTGTTGGTGGTGAAGTTATAAATGCTGATGGCCAACAGATCACTTCGGCATTTCCAGTTATTAACTCAAGCCAAGCAACTAGCAATACTTTTTTCGCGGCGTTCGTTGGCACAAATGTAGATGGCCACGATTACATCGAAGATGCAATCGCTAAAGGCGCACAGTTTGCTCTGGTAAGTAAAAACTGTTCTACCCCAGCAATCAAAGTCCAGGATGTCCGAAAAGCGTTAAGTGTTCTAGCAACGCATGTGCGCATCAAGTTAAATAATTTGCAGGTTATAGGAATCACAGGTTCACAGGGAAAGACAACTACAAAAGATCTACTGAAGCATATCTTGGCTGTATCTGGCGAGACAGTTGCGCCTGAAGAATCTTTGAATAATGAACTCGGAGTTCCGTTATTGATTCTTCGATGCACAAAGAATACGAAGTATTGCATTGTCGAGATGGGGGCCCGCCATGTTGGTGACATCTCGCACCTGGCTGAAATTGCTAAACCGCATGTCGGGGTTGTGCTTACTGTTGGAACCGCTCACCTTGGCGAATTCGGAAGCCGCGAACAAATTGCCACTGCTAAATCTGAATTGATAACAGCACTTGCAGCAGGTTCAACTGCAATTCTTGGAACTTATGATGAGTTCACTCCAAAGATGATCGTTCCATCTGGCGTTAAGCGAATTCTCTTTGGTGAAAAATCTACCTGCGAGGTAAGAGCCGCTGATGTAGAAGTTCGTGAAGGCAGGGCGCACTTTGATTTGGTGACTCCTGATGGAAGAGCGGCAGTAGGACTGCAACTTTTGGGCATGCATCAGGTTTCAAATGCACTTGCTGCAGCTTCAGCAGCTACTGCGCTAAAGATTCCAATCGAAACTATTTCCGCAGCTCTTTCAACTGCTGAAGTTTCTAGCAAATGGCGCATGGAGATTTCACAAGTCGGCGAGATCACTTTGATCAATGATTCTTACAACGCAAACCCAGAGAGTATGGCAGCAGCGCTGCGAACTTTAGCGCTGGTTTCGCAGGAGAGTGGCGGGGTTAGTTGGGCGATTTTGGGCAAGATGCAAGAACTCGGCGAGTCATCCGCTGTTCAACATGCGGCAATTGGCAGACTCGTCTCTGAGATAGGAATCGACAATCTAGTTGTCGTCGGAAATAAGGAATATCTCGCAGATTTAGATTCGATGGAGGCTGGGGGATCGAGTGAAGTGCACTTCTTCGATTCCAAATCCGAAGCGCTTTCAATCGTTGAACACTTCACCCCGGGAGACGTGGTCTTGCTAAAGGCTTCACGTTCTGAGGAATTTAACTTGCTGGCTGATTTGATTGAAGAGAGATTACAGGAGGCGGATAAGTGAAAGGCATAGTCTTTGCTGGCGCACTCTCTATCCTCTTAAGTTTTATTTTAACGCCAACGTTAATTCGTGTACTTGCAAAACGTGGAATTGGCCAAATGATCAGAGATGATGGTCCAAAGACTCATCATGTAAAGCGTGGCACACCAACTATGGGTGGAATTGTCCTGATCTTATCTACAGTAATTGCATATTTTGCTAGCCATTTGTTTACCGGCACGGGAGTTACAGCATCAGCTATTTTGGTTATCTCACTAATTGTCGGACTAGGTTTAATTGGTTTACTTGATGACTTACTGAAAATTTATAGAAAACAATCTCTTGGATTGACAGCTAAGCAGAAACTATTGGGGCAAGCAGTATTTGCAGCAGGCTTTGCGTATGCCGGGTTGCAATTTGAGGATGAAACTGGCTTGGCGCCAATATCACTATATTTTTCGGGCGTTCGGGATACTTCAATAAAGCTTGGAGTGTTCTTCGTTATTCTCTGGGTTATTTTCCTAGTTTTAGGAAGTTCTAATGGCGTGAATTTAACTGATGGCCTGGATGGACTCGCATCTGGTGCCGCAATCATGACCTTTTTATCTTTTATTGTTATCGGAGTTTGGGAGTTCGGCCAGAGCTGCGCAATTTCAAATACTCCGCAGTGTTATAACGTTCGAGATCCACTAGATATTGCAGTGCTTTCAGCCGCACTTGCTGGATCCTGTGCAGGATTTCTCTGGTGGAATGCTGCGCCGGCAAAAATATTTATGGGCGATGTAGGTTCATTGGCTCTTGGTGGGGCCATCTCAGGAATCGCAATCGTTCTACGTGTTGAGGCTCTGCTCGCTGCACTTGGAGGATTGTTTGTTCTAATTACGCTCTCGGTAATTATTCAAACTGGTTATTTCAAACTTTCCGGCGGTAAACGGGTTTTTAAAATGGCTCCGCTTCAACATCATTTTGAATTACTTGGTTGGGGCGAAGTAACTATTGTTATTAGGTTCTGGATCTTGGCGGGAATGAGCGTCGCAGCTGGCTTAGGTCTCTTTTATGGACAATGGGTTGTCTCGCAATAATGTCCTATCTAGCCGAACTAAAAACCAAAAATACCCTCATCGTAGGTGGTGGAACTACGGGAAAGTCATTGGCAAATTACCTTTCTAACTTGGGCGCAAACTTCACAGTTTTTGACGAAAAAGTGTCAACCTCACAGGAGCTGAATCCGGTTACTGAAATAAGTGATTATTCGATTTATGATTTGGCAATTGTTTCTCCGGGTTGGCGACAGGATCATCTAGTCGTAGCAAATTTGCAATCAGCTGGCGTAGAAGTTTTAAGTGAGATCGATTTTGCATGGAACCTAAAGACTGAAATGAACCCTGATCAGATTTGGGTGGCAGTGACTGGAACTAATGGTAAAACAACAACAATTCAAATGCTGGAATCAATCTTTATTGCGGCCGGGGTATCCGGGATAGCTTGCGGCAATGTTGGAACTACAGTTGTCGATGCTCTAACTGGTGGAAACAAATTCGATGTTCTGGCTATTGAGCTCTCCTCATTTCAAATTAGTTGGAGTTCATTGCCTCAATATCAAGCAATAGCAATTCTAAACATTGCGCAGGACCATATTGACTGGCATGGAAGCTTTGATAATTATGCAAATGCAAAAATGAAGCTTTTGACTCAGAGCAAGACTGCCCTGTTAAACCTTAATGACCCAGAAATAATCTTGAGAGGTGCTAGCTGGACTGGCCGTAAAGTTTTCTTTGGATTCGATTCACCACAAGCAGGCGAAATTGGACTTGTGGAAGACCTTCTGATTGATCGCGCATTTGTATCTTCAACCGATGCTGCTGAAGTAATTGCAGAGCTAGCTGACGTGAAACCAGCGGTTCCGCATAATGTTTCGAATGCGATGGCAGCTGCCGGATTAGCGCTGGCAATCGGAGTCGCCCACCCAGAAGTTAAAACTGGTATCGCTAATTTTGTGTTAGATAAACATCGCTTACAAACCGTTTTATCAAAGGATGGGATCACTTGGGTCAATGACTCAAAAGCAACGAACCCACATGCTGCAACGGCCGCATTGCTCTCGCATCTTTCAAATATTTGGATTGCTGGCGGCTTGGCTAAAGGCGCAAAGATGGATGATTTAGTGCGTAGAACTGCATCAAGAATTAAAGCGGCAATAATTATTGGCAAAGATGGCGAGCAGATCGCAAAGGCTCTTGAAAGCTACGCGCCTGATGTAAAAATCTTTCGAATGTCAAAGAGCGATAGCCCAGAGGAGTTAATGAATCAGGTAGTTGCATGCGCAAAAGAAATTGCAGAGCTAGGTGACACCGTTCTGTTGGCACCAGCATGCGCTTCCATGGATCAATTCACTTCATATTCGCACCGTGGAGATCTATTCTCACAGTCCGTGGCTAACTTGGTGGCGAAATGAAAAAACGGATGCAAGTTCGTGGCCAGGCATATGCGAACTTTCTTTCAAGGCCAACAGCAACTTATCTGCTAATCCTGGGTTGCACTGGCGCCTTGGCAGGCCTAGGACTCGTAATGGTCTTATCTGCATCTTCGGTAACTTCGCTCTCTGAAAGTGGCAACACCTTTGCGATTTTTCTAAAACAGCTTTTATTTCTAGCTGTTGGTATCTGCCTCTCATTTATTGCGATGCGAATGAAGCTGCCTCATTGGGAGAGCCTGGCTCGCTTGGCATTGCCAATCGGTGTGGTTGCACTCGTTCTACCTATTATTTTCGGAGAGACAATCAATGGAAACCGAAATTGGATTCCACTTGGACCATTCACTCTGCAGCCAAGTGAGTTTGCCAAGCTCGCACTCATCCTTTACTGCGCACTTCAGCTTAGAAAACATCTAGAGCGCAAGGCCAAGGGCCTGCAATCAAATGCAATTGGAATGGTGTCTATTGGAACTTTGGGCTTTTTATTTCTAATTCTTCTCGGCCGAGATTTGGGAACTGCAATAATTGTTGCTGGAATAGTCTTCGGAATGCTATTTATCTCTGGAGTTAATGTAAAAGTTCTCTTCTCAATTTCAGGAGTATTTGCACTCGTAGGTCTGGCTCTAGCCTTTACCAATCCAGCACGGCTACGTAGATTTACCGCTGTCATTGATCCTTTTGCACCTGAGGTATACAAAATGGCTGGTTGGCAGCCCGCACATAGTCTGATGAGTTTGGCCAGTGGTGGGTTATTTGGTGCCGGAATTGGAGCCAGTAAACAGAAGTGGGCGAATCTTGCTGAAGCACACACTGACTTTATCTTTTCAGTAATCGGAGAAGAGCTAGGACTTCTCGGAACTCTTACTGTGGTTTTCCTCTTCGCGACTTTAATTTATGCAATCTTCAGAGTTGCAATAACTACTAAAGATCTCTTTCAAAAGTATGTTGTTACAGGTATTGGTTGCTGGATTATTCTGCAAGTACTGGTTAATTTGATGACTGTTGTTGGGATTATTCCGGTAATCGGAGTTACGCTTCCATTTATCTCATACGGTGGCTCCTCATTAGTGGCTAATTGCTTAGCAATTGCATTTGTTTTAAATGTCGCTCGCAGAGAACCTGATTTTAAAGCAGCTCGGCTTGCTCGCAAGTCGGTGAAGTAATGCAGCGAATTCTTCTAGTTGGCGGGGGAACTGCTGGACACGTTGAGCCGGCGTTAGCAGTGGCAGATTGGTTGCTGGAAAATAGTGAAGATATATCCTGCGAATTTGTTGGAACCAAAAGTGGAATTGAAATGGATCTCGTTCCAACAGCTGGATTAAAGCTCCATCTAGTTACAAAAGCTCCACTGCCAAGAGTATTTAACCTTTCTTCGCTTCTCTGGCCCTATAAATTTATAATCTCAATCCTTCAATCATTGAAAATTGTAAGAAGCGCAGATCTGCTTATCGGATTCGGAGGGTATGTCAGCGCTCCTTGTTACATAGCTGCGAAATTGAACCGGGTCCCGATAGTTATTCATGAAGCGAATGCAATCCCTGGGTGGGCGAATAAATTGGGGATCAACTTCGCAGAATTTACCTTTACAGCTTTTGCCAGCACTTCCAAGTTTGGCGGAAAGTGGGGCTCGGCTATTTTGGCAGGAATGCCAATACGTGAAGAAATCTTTGCGATTTCAAGTTTGAGCAAGTCTGAACGCTCGACCAGGTGGGATGCCACTTATCGCAAACTTGAACTTGATCGAAGCAACCGAACAATCTTTATCTTCGGTGGATCCCTCGGGGCACAATCAATAAATACGGTTGTTGCAAAAGCGCTTCCTGAACTTTTGAGCGCTGGTTTTAATGTTATTCATGCAGTTGGACAGAACAATAAATTGCCAGAGTCCGTCCCAGGATATGCGCCGCTCTCATACGTCACTAATATGGCAGATATGTATATAGCCAGTGATTTAGTTATCTCTAGGGGAGGCGCTGTAACTTGCGCAGAACTTGATGCGGCAAATTCTTACGCCCTGATAGTTCCGCTACCAATTGGAAATGGCGAGCAAGTTGCGAATGCCCAAGATCTAGTTGATAAGGGTGCGGCCAGGATTTGTTTAAACTCAGAATTTACTTCGGAATGGCTCCTTTCAAATATTGAATCACTAGCCCTCGCCGCCGATAACTGGAATATTAAAAGAGTTGCAGGCGCTAAGTTACGGGCGGCAGAATTAATTGGAAGTAGAATTCTTGAGAAAGTGTCAGGAAAGTAGAGAATGAATCTCACAGAATTTCTTGCTAATCGAATTCACTTCATCGGTCTTGGTGGTGCGGGGATGAGCGGGATTGCAAGGATAGCGCTGGCCCAAGGCGCCAATGTTTCAGGTTCTGATGCTAAAGATTCGACGGTGCTTTCGGCGTTAAACACTTTAGGTGCGCAAGTGTTTATCGGGCATGAAGCTAGCAATATCGGAGATGCCGAAATTTTAGTTGTTTCAAGTGCAATCGATCAAGCGAACCCCGAAATCATCGCTGCACGAACCAAGGGCTTAACTATTTTGACCCGCGCACATGCTCTTGCGCTTTTAATGTCTGAGTCGAAATCAGTAGCGGTAGCAGGAACCCACGGAAAGACCACTACAACTTCGATGCTGACTGTCGCTTTGCAACAGGCTGGTTTAGATCCCTCCTTTGCAATTGGCGGAATGATTAATCGTGGCGGGACAAATGCGCACTTAGGATCTGGTGACATCTTCATCGCTGAGGCGGATGAATCAGATGGCTCCTTTCTGGCGTATAAGCCATTCGGTGCAATCGTTACAAACATAGAGCTAGATCACGTTGATAATTTTCCAGATATTGAAGCTGTAAATAAACTATTTATTGATTTCGTTGGGTCAATCCAATCAGGTGGGTTTTTGGTCGCCGGAGTCGATAGTCCAGGAGTGGTAAACCTGCTGGCCCAAATCACGAGAACTGACATTGAAATAATCACTTATGGAGATAGCGCAGATTTCTCCATTTCACATATCTCACTGCAACCAACCCAAAGTCATACGAGAGTAACCAAATTAGGCAAAGTTTTAGGTGAACTTTCTCTAACTATTCCAGGCAATCACAACATCGAAAATGCAACAGCTGCCCTGGCCGTAGGTATTAAATTGGGAGCACCAGTAGCAGAATTGCTCTCTGGCTTAAACAAATTCAGTGGGGCCAAACGCAGATTTGAAAATCGAGGCAGCATCAACGGTGTCACCGTAATTGACGATTATGGCCATCATCCAACTGAAGTGCGAGTGACCCTAGAAACCGCAAAGCGCTTTGCGCAATCAGGTCGGGTAATAGCAATTTTCCAACCACATCGATATTCCCGAACTGCCATGTTCGTCGAAGAATTCGCCGAGGTCTTAGCAATTGCCGATCGGGTTTACTTGCTAGAGATTTATGCCGCTAGCGAGCCACCAATTCCTGGGGTCTCATCAATTCTGATTGCGAATTCCATGGCCTCAGATAAAGTCACTTTCGAGCCATCAATGATTGATGTGGTCTCATCCGCAGTCAACGAAGCAAAGACCGGAGATCTGATCATCACATTAGGCGCTGGCGATGTGAACTTATTAGTTCCACTTATTTTGCAGACGTTAGAAGAAAAACCAGAGGAAAAAATTGCGCCGTAGGTTTAGTCGAATCGGCATCACATTTTTTGTGGTCACAATCTTTGGTGCTTTGATTTATGTTCTGGGTTGGTCATCTTTGGTAACTATCCAGACAGTAGAAATTAAAGGAACCAACCAAGAAGGTTTGATCTTGGGCCAACTCTTGGCTGGAGAATCAAATTTAGTTCTTGGTAAGCCTTTGGCAAGAGTAAATCCCAAGTATGAAGAGAATCTAATTTCCGATTTAGAGTGGGTTAAAGCTGCAAAGGTCTCAAGAAATTGGTGGACCAGAGAGGTCGAAGTTTTCGTTACACCGAAAATCCCGATAGCAATTTTCAAAATTCCAGGCGCTACCTCGGATAATCCTCGTTACTTAGCAAGCGATGGAACTGACTTTTCGAGCCCACAGAGCTTCACGAATTTAGCAACAATTTCATTAATCACCAATGGCCAGAACCTGATTGCTCAACGAAGAATCATCGCCGGTTTCGTAGCTAATCTGCCGGCCAACTTAATCCCTGGTTTGGAGAATTTAGAGATTACAAAAAAAGGCGAGGTCATAATGGCCACCGAACTAAGAAAACCGGCCCTGCGAATCAACTGGGGTAGTGCGAATTCGCCAGAAGAAATCATCGTAAAAAGCAATGTATTAAAGGGTTTATTGGAACTTCCGGAGAATAAGAAAATTACCTACATTGATTTAACTGTCGCCAATGCACCGGTAGTTAAATAAATATTTAAGGATCTTCTCTTAGTTTTAATTTTTTTTATTCGTGTCGGTCGTTGCTTGCGAGTGCCAACACGCATAGTTTTACGACTTAGCAAGCATCACATAAATCTCAAGTAGAGATTTAGGGTTTAGAAAGAGGCGGATTGTGGCTACACCACAGAACTATTTAGCGGTCATCAAAGTTGTCGGTGTTGGTGGCGGCGGTGTTAATGCAATCAATCGAATGATTGAAGCCGGATTAAAAGGTGTTGAGTTCATTGCAATCAATACTGATTCACAACAATTAATAATGAGTGATGCTCATGTGAAATTAGATATTGGAAGAAAGTTGACTCGCGGTCTTGGAGCTGGTGCTGCTCCTGAAATTGGAAGACAAGCCGCAGTTGATCACACAGAAGAGATTGAAGAAATGTTGCGGGGTGCGGATATGGTTTTCGTAACTGCAGGTGAAGGTGGTGGTACGGGAACTGGTGGTGCGCCAATAGTTGCAAAGATTGCAAAAGATTTAGGTGCGTTGACAGTTGGCGTAGTTACTAAACCATTTACCTTTGAAGGCAAGCGACGCACTGCGCAAGCAGATGAAGGAATCGCATTGTTGCGTGAAGAAGTTGATACTTTAATTGTGATTCCTAATGATCGCTTGCTTGCGATTTCAGATCACTCAATTAGTCAACTTGAAGCATTTAGAAGTGCTGATCAAGTTCTACTATCTGGCGTTCAAGGAATAACTGATTTGATAACTACACCAGGACTTATCAACCTGGACTTTGCAGATGTTAAAAGCGTTATGTCTGGTGCTGGTTCAGCGCTGATGGGCATCGGTTCCGCAAGGGGTGAAGCACGTGCTACTCGTGCGGCCGAACTTGCAATTTCAAGTCCGCTACTTGAAGCTTCGATAGATGGTGCACATGGCGTTCTACTTTCTATTGCTGGTGGTTCTGATATAGGTTTATTCGAACTTAGCGAGGCAGCAGAGTTAGTTGCTCAATCCGCGCATCCAGATGCCAACATCATTTTCGGAACCGTCATTGACGATGCCTTGGGCGATGAAGTTCGAGTAACAGTTATTGCTGCAGGTTTTGATGGTGGACTGCCCAAGCGAGTATCGGTTCCAGTTATTGATGCTGCTTCACTATCTGGCAACGCCGATCCGATAGCTTCAAATGATCCGTTGGCGGTAGCGCTAGATGTTCCGACTGTTGCAATCTCTACTGGAAACAGTCCACGCAAGCGAATCACTTTTGAGGATTTGGTATCGGAAGACGATATCGATATCCCAGATTTCATGAAGTAATTCCGCAAACTTCTAAGAGTTTAAAATGGCGCAAATTTTATTTACTGCGCGATCTGGCGGCAGCTCATCAGGTTCCTTCGATTCATTTAATTTGGGTGGCCATGTGGGCGATGCTTCAAAGAGCGTCGCGGACAATCGCCGAATTCTTCAGAGCCTATTAAGTCAATCTGCACCAAAATTTATGAACCAGGTTCATGGAAATGAAGTAGTCGAAGTGGATGAAAATACCCAGTCATCTATTACTGCTGATGCCTTGATCACTCGCATGAAGGGTGTTCCACTGGCAGTTTTAAGTGCTGATTGTCTTCCCATACTTGTAGAGGGAGAAAGTGTTGTGGCAGCAATTCATGCCGGTCGCAAAGGTATTCTGAATGGAATCATCTCCAACACGATTGAGCTCATTCGTTCGAAAAGTAGCGGCGAATTATCGGCAATCATCGGGCCCGCAATCTGTGAAAAATGTTACGAAGTAGATCTAGATATGTATCTAGATGCCATCAACCTTGAACCGAGTCTGGCGACAAACCCCGAAACACATTGTCTCGACTTAAAGAGAGCAGCCATTAGAGAACTAGAAGCAAATGAGGTCAAGGTAACCAATCTCGGAATTTGCACGGCACACGATTCAAATTATTTCTCCTATCGTCGCGATGGAATCACTGGCAGAAGCGCTGGAGTGATTGTCCTATGAAAACTCGCAGCGAAGAATTGCGCGAAAATCTAGATTCCATCAAAGCTCGAATTAATGAGGCCACAAAGAGCTCAGGCAGGAATTCAAGGGAAATCACGCTCATCGTTGTGACCAAGACCTTCCCGGCAAGTGATGTGAAAATTCTTTATGACTTAGGGGTTCGAGATTTCGGTGAGAATCGTGATCAAGAGGCCTCGGTTAAATCAACTGAATTGCCTGATGATTGCAGATGGCATTTTCAAGGACAAATTCAAAGTAACAAATTGAAATCAATCGCAAATTGGGCTGATGTTCTACATTCGATAGACAATTTAGCGCATGCAAGAAAGCTAGATTCTTTAGTTTCTTCAGATGCGAATAAAGATATTTTCGTTCAGGTTTCTCTCGATAATCTGCCAAATCGCGGGGGAGTTGTACCCAAGTTGCTTGCAGAATTTTTGGATGAAGTCTCAGCCTTTCCACATTTGAACTTTCGGGGTCTAATGGCGGTCGCGCCACTTGGTGAGGAGCCGGTTGTGGCGTTCAAACGATTGAAAGAGCTGTCAGATCAGGTTATTAAGGTGCACCCAGAAGCCCGGGAAATCTCGGCTGGAATGAGCAATGACTTCGAAGCAGCAATTTCCCAGGGTGCGACACATATTCGAATTGGTAGCCAAATGCTCGGGGTTCGCTAGTCCTTAACTTACGCTTATCCCATGGCTAATGCATTTAGAAAAGCAGCGAACTTTCTTGGACTAGTTGATGATGAAGAGCTCAATCAATCAAGTCCAGTAGCAACTCCTAGCGAATCACGTTTTAGTCGACCTCTGCGAAGTGCAGCATCGGCCGAAGCCGAGAGTCCAACATATCTTCGTAGCGCACCAAGTCGCGCCGTGGCTCCAGTTGCTCAACCAAATGTAGTTGTCGATCACATAGTTACTTTGCACCCGCGTATGTATAGCGATGTTCGTGCAATTGGCGAGCACTATCGTGTTGGCCAACCAGTAATCATGAATCTAAGCGATATGGAAGAGTCAGAGCGCAAGCGAATGATTGACTTTGCGTCAGGTTTAGTTTTTGGCCATTATGGAAGTATTGAAAGAGTTACTTCAAAGGTTTTCCTTTTAACTCCACCAAATGTAAAAGTCAGCAACGAAGATAAAACTGCAGCCGCACAGGCTAGTTTTTTCAATCAGAGTTGATTTTTAGATGAGTCTGCTTTTTAGCATACTTGACACTGCCCTAAATATTTTTATTTTGGCGCTAGTGGGAAGATTGATTTTGGATTATGCAAGAATTTTTGCTCCAAATTGGCGCCCTAAGGGAATCTTGTTAGCGGTTGCAGAGTTCATTTTTTCAATAACCGATCCAGCAGTGAACTTTGTTCGTCGCTTTGTTCCACCACTGCGCTTGGGCCCGGTCTCATTAGATTTATCTTTCATCGTGATTTTCCTTGGGGCCCAACTTTTATCAAGTGTTCTTTCAAGTATCGCAGCTAGTCTCTAATTTTTAATTAGCTCCAACCACAGCCCTAGTTCGTTACTAGTTTCGGTTTTTGCTGTAACGTTTTCGAATCTGGTCGCCAAAGTTTCATCGCCAATCTCTGCAAGGTTTTTTAGAATCGCAGTAGTGACTTCTGGATTGGCGCTCCAGCTCACAGAAATTCGGTCACTGATTTCAAAACCAGATTGCTTGCGCTCTTCTTGAATTGCCCGAATAACTTCACGGACGATTCCAGCCTCGATCAGTGCTGGTGTAAGTGCAAGATCTAGCGCAACGCTCTCGCCATTGTGACTTTCTACTGACCAACCAGCTTTTGGAGTCTCAGTAATTACTAGGTCCTCAATATCAATACGAGCAGTGCTGGAACCTTCGAACTTGATTTCAATGGAACCAGAACTTCGAATTTCAGCAACAAGCGAGCCATAGTCAAGTGTTGAAATTGCCTTGGCAATTGCTTGAACATCGCCGCCAAATTTTGCACCAATAGTCCGAAAATTCGCTTTGACTGAGATGCTGACCAAATCTGCACCGGCGGAAGAGATTTCATCTAAACTCTGCACATTTAGTTCATCGGAAATATGGGAGCGAATTTCGCCATCCATCTCATGCCAGCCATTTGCGGCAACAAGAGCCCGAGCCAATGGTTGGCGAATTTTTACCTTTGATTCAGCGCGGGCAGCACGACCTAATTCAACGAGTCTGCGAGATAGACGAACAGACTTTGAAAGCTTTTCATCTATCTTTGAAGCATCGCTCACCGGAAAATCAGTTAGGTGAACAGATTCGAATTCACTTGGCTCGAGATTGCGAATCATTTCCTGCCAGACATGTTCGGTGATGAACGGAACCATTGGCGCCATAAGTTTCGTGAGCTCTTTTAGGCAGTGATAAAGAGTATTTAGCGCCTCGCTCTCGCCATCCCAAAATTTGCGACGAGATCTGCGGACATACCAATTTGAAAGGTCATCAATGAATTGACCGATAATTGTTCCGGCAGTTTGGGAATCATAATTCTCGTAGGCCTCATCAACCTTTGCGATTAAGTGGTTGAGTTCAGAGAGAATCCATCGGTCCATTGTTGAAGAAGTTTGCGAAAGTCCAGTTAATTTGAAATCAGATGCTTTGGCATACAAAGTAAAGAAGGAAACGGTGTTCCAGTAGGTAAGGAGCGTTTTTCTTACAACATCAGTAATTGCTTCGTGTCCTACTCGGCGCGCACTCCATGGCGACCCAGCTGCCAACATGTACCAGCGAACGGCGTCGGCGCCGTGCTGATCCATTAGCGGCATAGGTTCTAGAACATTGCCTAGGTGTTTACTCATTTTGCGACCATCTTTATCCAAGATATGGCCAAGACATAAAACAGTTTTATATGAACTTTTATCGAATACCAAGGTTCCGATAGTCATCAAGGTGTAAAACCAACCTCTGGTTTGATCGATAGCTTCACAGATGAAATCTGCTGGGTAAGAGGCTTTAAATTTCTCGACAGATCCCTCTTTGTGCGGGTAACCCCATTGCGCGAAGGGCATCGCACCAGAATCAAACCAGCAGTCGATAACTTCAGGAGTGCGAATCATCTTCAGGTCACACTCTGCGCAGTCAAAAGTAATGTCATCAACAAAGGGACGGTGTGGATCAGACTTCGATAAATCAGTTCCTGCTAATTCTCCGAGTTCGGCAAGGGAGCCGATGCAAATTTCATGTTTATTCTCGCAGCGCCAAATAGGTAGCGGAGTTCCCCAAAAGCGATTTCTAGAAATTGCCCAATCAATATTGTTATTTAACCAATCGCCGTAGCGGCCAGTTTTAATCGTTTCTGGGTGCCAATCGGTATTTGCATTCTCTCGAAGCAGCGCATCTTTAATCTCAGTTGTTCGGATATACCAAGATGGTTGCGCGTAATACATCAGGGCCGTATGGCAGCGCCAACAATGTGGGTAGGAGTGCTCATATTGTTGTTGCTTGAATAGCAGACCCTTAGTTTTAAGCTCTTTAATTAATAACTTATCGGCATCCTTGAAAAACACTCCACCGACTATTTTGAGATCCGGCAGGAAATGCCCATCAGCAGAAATTGGGTTAATTACTGGAAGGCCATATTTACGACAGACCGCAAAGTCGTCAGCGCCGAATGCAGGGGATTGATGGACCAGACCAGTTCCATCTTCAACGGTTACGTAATCAGCCAAAACAATGTAGTGCGCATCAGGAATCTCAACCAGATCCAAAGGCTGCGCATATTTTGTGTGTTCTAATTCAGCGCCAGTAAAGGTGGCAATAACTTTGCGTTCATCACCAAGGACTGCGGCCAGATTGCTCGCGACTACTAATCTTTCAATCTTCTCATCAGTCGTTATCTCAATAACTTGATATTCAATCTTGGGATTCACCGCAACTGCAGTATTTGAAACTAACGTCCAAGGAGTTGTGGTCCAAACTAGAAGACTTGCTTTAAGTTCAGC
>JAURGA010000015.1 GCA_030834095.1 Candidatus Nanopelagicales bacterium
ATGCCACCAGGGATGCAGATGCCACCAGGGATGCAGATGCCACCAGGGATGCCACAGCAGGGCGCTGCAAAAGTTGTGAATAAGAAGAAATCTCGTTCAGGAAATCCAGCGAAGCGGGCGCTGGAGAGCTAGAAAGCTGAATTTGGGTAATGAGCGCAGGGCTGGCAAGATTGGCACCCTGCAAGGGGCCCTCTACCCCCAAGCGATCTTCACCAATAGGCGGAAGATATTTTGAAAACAGGTTTTATTTTTCGCGTGACGCTCCCACTGTCGCAAGAGAATTAGTACCGCTTAAAACAAGGAGAAAGCCTTCGTGGCCGTAAAAATTAGATTAATGCGTATGGGAAAAATCCGTACACCACATTTTCGTATCGTAGTTTCAGATTCACGTGCTGCTCGTAACTCACGTGCAATCGAAGAGATCGGCCGTTACTCACCAGGATCAGAACCTTCACTTATTGAAGTTACATCTGACCGCGCGCAATACTGGCTATCTGTTGGTGCACAACCAACTGAAGCAGTTGCTGCGCTATTAAAAATTACAGGCGACTGGCAGAAGTTCAAGGGTCTTCCTGGAAGCGAAGGAACACTTAAGACAATTGCCGAGAAGCCACACAAGCGCATTGCTTATGAAGCAGCCGTAAAGGATGCAATGAATGAGCCAGCAGATGGCGCTACAACAATGAAGAAGAAGGCTGCAGAGAAGTTAGCTGCTAAAGCAGCGCCTGCTCCTGTCGAAGCCGTAGCAGATGTCCAATCTGATGTCCAAGCCCCTGCAGAATCGAATGAGGCAGAAGTTCCAGCTTCAGTTGAAACTAACGCAACCGAAGTTCTTGAAGCTTCAGCAGAAGCCACTCCAGAAGCGGCAGCTGAGTAACAATGATTGATGAAGCACTAGAACATTTAGTTAAGGGGATTGTTGATAATCCTGATGATGTTGTTATTACAACAAAAGATCATCGTCGTGGGACAACACTAGAAGTTCGAGTAAATCCAGATGATATTGGCAAAGTGATTGGCCGCAATGGTCGCACTGCGCGCGCACTTAGAACTGTGGTCAGTGCGATTGCTGGTCGCTCAGTTCGAGTAGATCTCATCGAGGCAGACGAGGCTCGCTAATAGTGCAACTTGTCGTTGCCAGAATTGGTCGCGCACATGGAGTACTTGGTGAGGCGACAATTGAAGTTCGCACTGATCAACCAGAAGATCGGTTTTATATTGGCTCTGTCCTAACGACAGAGCCAAATACATTTGGCCCATTAACAATTACCTCAGTTCGTGATCACAACGGAACGATGCTCCTTGGATTCAAAGGAATAAGTGATCGAAATCAGGTTGAAGAACTCCGCAATGTTTTGCTGCTAGTAGATGTTGATATCGAAGCTGACACTACGGAAGATGATTTTCATGTCCAGCAACTTTTGCAATGCCAGGTAAGCACCCAAGATGGAATCGAATTAGGACCGGTAACCGATGTGATTAATCTGCCAGGACAAGATGTCTTAGCGGTTGATTACAACGGCCGCGAAGTTCTGATTCCGTTCGTTAAGGCAATTGTTCCAATTGTTGATGTTAAGAATCATAAAATTACCGTTGTGCCACCGGCGGGATTATTAGATGAGTAGCGTAAATCGTTTCGATGTAATTACTATTTTTCCAGAGTATTTAGAGCCGCTCAAACTCTCCCTGATTGGTAAAGCCGTAAGCAATGGCTTAATTAAAATTGGGGTTCATGATTTACGTGCGCAAACGACGGATGTTCATGGATCTGTTGATGACACTCCCTATGGTGGTGGCGCAGGAATGGTTATGTCGCCAGAACCTTGGGGCAAGGCAATTGACGCAGCAGCCGAGTTAGCTCCGAATGAAATTCATGAGCTTATTGTTTTAACTCCAGCTGGCGAAAAATTGACACAAGAGTTAGCACAGACGCTTACTAAATCTAAACATTTGATATTTGCCTGCGGTCGCTACGAGGGAATTGATGTTCGTGTTAGTGATTTTTATTCGAGTGCAAAAAACTTTAAGGTCCGCGAAGTTTCGATCGGAGATTATGTTTTAGGTGGTGGGGAAGTTGCTACCTTGGTAATTATGGAGGCGATTGTTCGCCTGCTTCCCGGTGTAATTGGAAATAGCGCTTCGTTGGATGAAGAGTCACATACCTTGAGCAACGATGGCGAAACTCTGGTCGAATATCCGAATTACACAAAACCTAAAGAGTGGCGCGGATTAGAAGTTCCTGAAATCTTGCTATCAGGCAATCATGGGGAAATTGCTAAGTGGCGATTAGAACAGGCACTCATTCGCACCAGTTTGCGCAAAGAATCACCCTAGTTAAATCAATTTAACTCGCGAGTAGCTTAAATCTTGCGCTAAGTTCGGCCCATGGCATCAATTGATCCAAGGATTCAATCGCGGTTAATTCGTGATCTCGAACCTGCAGTTGCAGTAGAACTTGAGCGCCACGTTGCAACAACCAAGGATTGGTACCCACACGAATATGTCCCATGGAGTGAGGGTCGGACATTTGCCGGTCCACTAAATGGGGATGCTTGGGAAGCTAAGGATTCTAAGTTGAGTGCGATTGCTCAAGATTCACTAATTTTGAATTTATTGACTGAAGATAATTTGCCGAGCTATCACACTGAGATTGCAACAGCAATGAGTCGAGATGGCGCATGGAACACCTGGATTAACCGCTGGACTGCTGAGGAAGCGCGACACGGAATTGTTATCCGAGATTATTTAATGGCGACTCGCGGAGTTGATCCAAATGAGTTGGAAGATCTGCGTATGGCCCATATGACTGTTGGATATCAAACTCCTTATGAGAACGATATGTTGCATACAGTTTCATATGTAACTTTCCAAGAGCTAGCCACTCGAATTTCACACCGAAATACCGGCCGAATTTCTAATGATGCAACTTGTGAGGGAATGTTGGCAAGAGTGGCGCTAGATGAGAATCTGCATATGCTCTTCTATCGAAATCTACTTGGGGCAGCGCTAGAGCTTGAGCCAAATGCAGCCATGATTGCAATTAAAGATGTAGTTACTAATTTCCAGATGCCAGGTGCAGGAATGCCTGGATGGGGTCGTAAATCAGTGCAAATTGCGTTAGCTGGAATTTATGATCCTAAATCTCATATCGAAGATGTAGTTGCTCCAGTATTACGGGCTTGGAATATTTTCAATCGCGAAGATTTCACTGGTGAAGGCGCTCAAGCTAGAGATGAACTTGCAAAATATCTTGCGGAGGCTGAAGTGGATGTAGCCAAATTCGTCGAAAAGCGCGATAACCATTTTGATCGGCTAGAAGCTCGTGGCCAGAATCCAATCAGATTAAAGGATTAATCACCTTCATAAGAGGCACAGCGAGTAAGTCGGGGAATATTTTCGACACGCCGAGAGTTGATTAGGTAGGAAAGCTACTTATAGGACACTATCCGCCCTATCGCACGAAATTACTTGGCAGTTAAATTAATTGTCATTTTGGGTTTTAGAGGATTTAGAGGGAGGTGCCATGGCAACGGATTACGACACACCGCGAAAGCAAGATGAAGAACTTCATGAAGAATCACTTGAAGAACTCAAAGCTCGCAGAGCTGATGCTCAATCTGGACAAGTAGATATAGATGAAGAAGAAGCGGCTGAAAATCTAGAACTTCCAGGCGCTGATCTCTCTGGTGAAGAGTTAACTGTTCGAGTAGTTCCAAAGCAAGAAGATGAATTTACTTGCTCAAGATGCTTCTTAGTTCATCATGCTTCACAGTTTGCTAAGGGCGAAGGCGCAAAAGCAATCTGTAAAGATTGTGCTTAATTAGTGCTCTGCAACATTTAATACTTTAGCTAATTCATTCGCTCTATTGGTGCTAATTAACCAGTAGGGCGTTTTATCTTTTGGATCCCGCAAATCAATTTTAATTGCACTACTTACCCAGAATCTAATCTGTAAATAACTAGCTGGATCTGCATCTACGCCACGAATTCTCTTGAACTCTTCAAAATCCAAGGGCGCGAAATTATGAATAAAAGCCCGCTCAATTGCCGCAGGCCCCACAAGAAGCCAACCCTTAGTCAGAGTTATTCTCAAAGAACTTTTCTGTTCGGCAATCACTAAGAGAATTAATTGGATAGCTGAAATAACTAGCGCACCGGTAATTCCAAGCGCTGCCCAAATCGCGAGTGAGAGGGAGCCAGCCATAAAAATAGCGAAGCCCCAGAGCCACCAGCTCCAACTTAATTTCTCCTGAAAAATTGGGGTGCCATAGTCCAAATCTTTATGCCGATTATTTTTTCCCACAGGCGCACGCTACGGCATACCAGTAATGAATGTTTGCACAAACTTAATCACGGGTTAGGCTTCACTCATGAGTCGCGTTCCGAGTACGGTGCCACCCGAGGGTTCCCAAATACCGCCGCGTCATCCAAAGGCTCCTGAACCAGGAACAAAAATCCCATCACACTTCGGACATTGTTTCGGTTGTGGAGAGTTGCACCCAACGGGATTACATCTTGTTGCGCATGCCGGCGATGGCCAGAATTTAACAGCCGTATTTACCGTTACTGAAAATCACCAAGGTGCACCAGGACTTGCACATGGCGGACTTCTCTCCTTGGCATTTGATGAGGCGCTTGGAAAATTGATGTGGTTAATTCGCTCTCCGGCAGTTACTGCACGGCTTGAAACTGATTTTCTTCTCCCGGTCCCTATGGGAACAACTCTGCACATAACTGCAGAAATTACTGGTCAGGTAAATCGAAAAGTTTATTGCAGCGCAGTTGGGCGACTTGATAGTCCTGATGGACCAATTGCTGTTCGGGCAGCTTCGCTCTATGTAATAGTCCCAATGCAACACTTCCTTGATAATGCGCCTAAGGAATATTTGGCTCACGTGACGGCTCATCCAGAACTATTGGCCTTCGTAGATCCCGAGTTTGAAATTAATCCATGAGTGTTCAGGTTTTAATTACCCGCTTAGATAAATCGATCCCACTGCCAAGTTATGCAAAACCTGGTGATGCTGGCGCTGATTTAACTGCAAGGATTGATGTAACTCTTCAACCAGGGGAGCGGGCGCTAGTTCCAACTGGTATTTCAATTGCGCTACCAAATGGCTATGCTGCACTTGTTCATCCAAGATCAGGACTTGCGATTAAGCATGGAGTAACGATGGTTAATTCACCAGGAACTGTAGATGCTGGATTTCGAGGCGAGCTCCAAATTATCTTGATTAATCACGACCCTAAGGAAGCAATTACATTTAGGAAGGGCGATCGAATCGCTCAACTAGTAATTCAACAGGTTGAACGCGCGAATTTCGTCGAGGTTGAATCTCTTCCCGGCTCAGATCGCGGCGCTGGCGGTTTTGGATCTACCGGAGGAAAAAGTTAATGCAAGAAGAAGATAAGGCGAAGGTTCTCACTGCACTTGGTGGAAAAAAGGGAATTATTGACTCCACAATTCCATCGATTATTTTCTTACTCACATACAACATCACTAATAATTTGAGGGTCTGTCTCTATGTCTCGTTAGCGACTGCTGCGCTATTAATGTTCTATCGATTAATTAAAAGAGAATCTTTGATGTATTCGATATCTGGGTTTATCGGAGTCGCTTTCTGCGGTTGGCTGGCCTGGAGAACTGGCGAGGCAAAGGATTATTTTGCGCCCAGCCTCTGGAAAAATTCAGCATTCATGCTTGTTTACTTGGTTTCAATCCTGATTAAGTATCCACTAATTGGCGTTCTGCTTGGTCCGATTCTTGGCGAAAATTTGAGATGGCGCAAGGATCCAAAGCGCTTGGCGGCATACACCAAGGCAACTTGGATCTGGTTTGCACTATTCGCAATTCGACTGGGTGTGCAATACCCACTCTTTATGGCAGATCAATTAAATGCTCTCGGAGTTGCTAATATTTTTCTTGGTTTCCCGCTCTACCTGGCAACTCTTTGGGGGACTTGGATGGTTATCAAATCCGTCCCAATTGCAAAAGCAAGTTAGGTATTAGCTATAAAACAATCTTTGAGTAGTCGTTCTGCTTCAACTGTTGCGATAAAGAGAAGTTCATCTCCGGCAGAAAAAACATCGTGAGCTTGTGGAGTAATTACTTGGCCATCGCGAACAATTGCTGCGAGGGTTGCATTCTCCGGAAGTTCAATTTCTTCAACAGTTTGCCCTAAGCACTTTGCCTCTTCTGGCAGAGTTATTTCAACAAGACTTGCTTCACCTTTTTGGAGTGAGAACAAACGCACCACATCGCCTACCGAAACTGCTTCTTCAACAATTGCAGAAATGATTCGTGGCGTAGAAACTGAAACATCGACGCCCCAAGAAGAATCAAACATCCACTCATTCTTTGGATGATTTACTCGCGCAACAACTCGTGGAACTCCATACTCGGTCTTAGCTAAGAGCGAGGCGACTAGATTCACCTTGTCGTCACCGGTAGCGGCGATTAAGACCTGACAAGTATCTAACTTCGCATTATCAAGAGATGAAATTTCGCAGACATCAGCCATCAGCCATTCAGCGCTTGGAACGCTCTCAATTTTCAGCGCTTTAGGATCTCGATCAATGAGAAGAATATTGTGGCCATTTTCAATTAATTCGCGGGCAATTGAACGCCCAACATTTCCGGCTCCAGCAATCGCAATTCTCATATCTACTAGGCCTCTTCCGGAGATCTTGCCAAGGTGTCTTCAATATTTCTAATTTCGTCATCAGTCGCCATGACATGCACTAAATCGCCCTCTTGAAGAGCTGTATTTTCGGTTGGAATCATTCCGCTGCCCAGGCGAGTGATAAATGCAACTCGTGCCTTAGTCGAGGATTCAATAAGTGAAACTGGCTGTCCGAACCAATCATGATGTAAATGAACTTCACAGAGTTGAACTTCACCACTTGCATCTCGCCACTCAGATCTTGAACCTTCTGGAGCCAGGCGTCGAATTATTTGATCTGTTGTCCATAGGACTGTCGCAACGGTAGGTATTCCGAGACGTTGATAAATTTCAGCACGCGCTGGATCGTAAATACGTGCAACAACTTTTTCTACACCATAAGTTTCTCGGGCAACTCGTGCTGCCAAGATGTTGGAATTATCACCATTTGAAACGGCTGCAAATGCATCGGCCTTCTCGATTCCTGCTTCGAGTAAGATATCTCGGTCAAAACCAACTCCAGCAATTATCTGACCTTTGAAATTTGGGCCTAATCGGCGAAATGCTTCTTTATTCTGGTCAATTATCGATACCGAATGTCCGGCCGCCTCTAAATCAATGGCAAGACCAGATCCGACTCGACCGCATCCCATAATCACTACGTGCACGAAGTACAACTTACACCCTTAAGGTTGCCCTATGGAATCCAACATCCGGAAAGAAGAGAGTTCGCTAAAAGTAGGCGACCGAATTACCGTAGAAATTGGACCAGTAGCACATGGCGGCCATTTCATTGCTAGACATAAAGGGCAAGTTGTTTTCGTAAGGTATGGAATTACGGGTGAAGAAGCCGTTGTAGAAATTACTTCAACCTCCTCAAAGTTGGCACGCGGTGATGCAATCGAAATCTTAAAGCCATCAAAGGATCGCGTGGTTCCACCATGTAAGTATGCGGTGCCAGGTGGTTGTGGTGGTTGCGATTTCCAGCACATAGAAATTTCGGCTCAACTTGAGTTAAAGCGTTCGGTAATTCGTGAACAGTTCTCTAGATTGGGAAGAATTGAAATTGATTTAGATGTTCTACCGGCCGAACCAACCAATGGACTGCATTGGCGAACCCGAATGGATTTTGCAATTTCAAAGAGTGGAAAACCTGGTCTGTATTCTGCTCGCAGCAAAGAGGTAACTGAAATTGATAATTGCTTGATTGCCGTTGAAGCAATTAATGATCCAGCGATGTTTGCTAGAAGCTGGAAGGGCGATGATCGTCTTGAAGTTGCGGTATCAAGCTCTGGCGAAAAGAATGTTTCTCGTGGTGGCCGCAGTATCTCTGGTCCAACGCAGTTGCACGAAGTAGTTGGCGAGAACACCTATGAAATTTCTCCAACCTCTTTCTGGCAGAGCCATAGCGCGGCACCTAAAACACTTACGAAATTAGTTATAGATTTAATGGCGCTTCGTCCAGGCGACCAGGCCTGTGACTTATACGGAGGTGTTGGGCTATTTACTGCGCCGATGGCAGAAGATGTTGGTGATATCGGAAAAGTTCATTTGATTGAATCTAGCCATCGTGCAACCCAGGATGCGCTTAAGATTTTTGAGAGAGTAAAGAACGTTGTTGTTCATGCCGGTCGGGTTGAACAGAAATTGCCATTGATAAATCGGGTGGATGTAATTCTTTTAGATCCACCTCGGACCGGTGCTGGCGAGATGGTTGTTAAGCAGATGATTGCGAAGAAGCCTCGAACAATTGTTTACGTTTCTTGCGACCCAGCCTCGCTGGCCCGCGATGCCAGAGCGCTCGAGGAGGGCGGATATCACCTAAATCACATCGTTGGCTTCGATCTATTCCCAATGACCCAACACGTCGAATGTGTAGCTCGCTTTTCTCTCGGTTAAGATGCGCTCATGAGTAAAAATTCTTTTAACGCAAAGGTTGAAATCGAAGTAGCGGGTAGCAAATATGAGATATTTGATATCACAAAATTGCCAGCCGCAGACAGCCTTCCCTTTAGCTTAAAAGTTTTATTAGAGAATTTACTGCGCACCGAAGATGGCGCAAATATTACAGCCGCTCAGATTGAAGCGCTTGCAAGTTGGAATCCAGATTCTGAACCAGACACTGAAATTCAATTTACGCCAGCGCGCGTAATTATGCAGGATTTCACTGGCGTTCCATGCGTTGTGGATCTAGCAACAATGCGCGAAGCAATCGTTGAACTTGGCGGAGATCCAGCAAAGGTAAATCCACTTGCACCAGCAGAACTAGTCATCGACCACTCAGTAATCGCAGATAAGTTCGGTACAAATACCGCCTTCGAAGAGAACACAGATATTGAATACCAACGAAATCAGGAGCGCTACCGCTTCCTGCGTTGGGGACAGAGCGCATTTGATGAGTTCAAAGTTGTGCCACCAGGAACCGGAATTGTTCACCAAGTAAATATTGAATACCTAGCTCGCGTTGTAATGACAAGAAAGGTAGATGGAGTTCTACGCGCTTATCCAGACACAGTCGTGGGAACGGATTCACATACAACAATGGTTAACGGCCTTGGAGTTTTGGGTTGGGGAGTAGGCGGCATCGAAGCCGAGGCAGCACTTCTTGGACAACCAGTTTCAATGTTAATTCCTCGCGTTGTTGGATTTAAATTAAATGGCCAACTTCCAATCGGAACAACTGCAACAGATTTGGTTTTAACAATTACCCAGATGCTTCGCAAGCACGGCGTAGTAGGCAAGTTCGTAGAATTTTATGGCCCAGGTGTTACAGCGCTTCCAATGGCGAACCGAACAACAATCGGAAACATGTCTCCGGAATATGGTTCTACTTGTGCGATCTTCCCAATTGATGAAGAAACTATTAAATACATGAAGCTCACCGGTCGAACTGCAGATCAGTTGGCTCTGGTTGAAGAGTATGCAAAGCGCGTTGGTTTGTGGCATAACCCAGATAAGTCACCAAGATTCTCTGAAACTCTTGAACTTGATCTTGCATCAATAGTTCCTTCGATTGCAGGACCAAAGCGTCCACAAGATCGAATCGAACTTTCGGATTCTAAAGATTCATTTGAAAAAATCCTTCCATCTTACTTCACAGAGAAGACTGCAAAAGCAGCGGTAAATATTTCTCTTAACGGCAAAGAAACCTCCGTTTCAAATGGTGCAGTAGTTATTGCCTCAATTACATCTTGCACAAATACTTCAAACCCAAGCGTCATGATTGGTGCAGCTCTGCTTGCGAAGAAGGCCGTTGAAAAAGGTCTGCGCAGTAAGCCTTGGGTCAAGACAACTCTTGCACCAGGATCGAAAGTTGTAACTGATTATTACGATCGCGCAGGCCTTACTCCTTATATGGATGAGCTCGGCTTCAACTTAGTTGGTTATGGCTGTGTCACTTGTATTGGTAACTCTGGTCCACTTCCAGTTGAGATAAGTAAGGCAATCAATGAGAACGATTTAGCAGTCACTGCTGTTCTATCAGGTAACCGAAACTTCGAAGGTCGCATCAGCCCAGATATCAAGATGAATTACCTGGCTTCACCACCACTAGTCGTGGCATACGCACTAGCCGGCACCATGGATCACGATTTTGAGAAGGATTCAATCGGCAATGATAAAAAAGGCAAAGCGGTATTCCTAAAGGATATTTGGCCTACAACCGAAGAGATTCAGAACGTTATAAATTCCTCAATTTCATCAGAGATGTTCACCAAGGATTATGCAACTGTCTTTGAGGGCGATCACCGCTGGAAGTCACTTGCTACACCAACCGGAAAAACCTTTGAATGGGATTTGAAATCAACTTACGTGCGCAAGCCACCTTACTTCGAAGGCATGCCACGCAATCCAGAGTCAGTAAAGGATATTTCTAAGGCTCGAGTTCTTGCAGTTCTTGGAGATTCAGTTACAACTGATCACATTTCACCAGCCGGAAATATCAAAGCAGATTCACCTGCTGGAAAATATCTGGACGAGCACGGAATCGATCGCGCAGATTTCAACTCATATGGATCTCGTCGCGGAAATCACGAAGTAATGATTCGCGGAACTTTCGCAAACATTCGCCTTAAGAATTTACTTTTGGATGGCGTAGAAGGCGGCTTCACCAAGAATTTCCTTGATGGCGGCGCTCAAGCAACTATCTACGACGCATCAATGGCATACCAAAGCGCAAAAATTCCATTAGTAATTCTTGCAGGTAAAGAATATGGATCCGGTTCATCACGTGACTGGGCAGCAAAGGGAACCGCGCTACTTGGAGTTAAAGTGGTAATCGCAGAATCTTTTGAACGCATTCACCGCTCGAACTTAATTGGGATGGGAGTTTTACCTCTTCAATTCCCAGCAGGCCAAAGCGCTGAATCACTTGGCTTAACTGGTGACGAAGAATTTGCAGTGGTCGGAATTGAAGCGCTAAATACTGGAGGAATCCCAAAGACACTTAAGGTCGTTGCAGGCGATAGGAGCTTTGATGCGGTGGTCCGAATCGATACTCCAGGTGAGGCCGATTACTACCGTCATGGCGGCATCATGCAATACGTGCTGCGTTCACTGCTCTAAAAATATCGGCTTGCTCTAGACTACGGTGATGTCTAAGTATTTGGAAAAAATAAGCGCGCCATCTGATTTGGCGAAGCTTTCATTTCCTGAGCTATCCGAACTTTCAGCAGAAGTTCGAGATTTCTTAATTGAGAAAGTTTCGAAGAGTGGCGGCCACCTTGGTCCAAACCTCGGTGTTGTCGAGTTAACGATTGCAATACATCGAATATTTGAATCCCCAAAAGACACAATTATTTTTGATACCGGCCATCAGAGCTATGTTCATAAATTATTGACCGGTCGCATTGCAGGATTTGATAAGTTGCGCCAACGCGGTGGCGTTTCAGGTTATCCAAACCGCACCGAGAGCGAACATGATGTTGTAGAAAACTCACATGCATCGACCGCACTTTCGTGGTCAGATGGAGTTGCCCGCGGTAATTTAATCAAAGGTGATCTCGACAAGACTGTAGTCTGTGTCGTTGGCGATGGCGCACTTACTGGTGGAATGTCATGGGAAGCACTAAACAACATCGCATCAAGCGAAGATTTAAAGCTAGTAATTGTTGTAAATGACAACGAACGCTCCTATTCACCAACTATTGGTGGGCTTGCTACTTATCTCTCAACTCTTCGCACAACTAGTGGTTATGAGAAATTCTTGGATTGGGGCAAGGGTGTTCTTGAAAAAACTCCGGTTGTCGGTGGCCCAATTTATGAGACTCTGCACGGAGTTAAAAAAGGAATTAAAGACATCGTTGCTCCGCAGGGAATGTTTGAAGATTTAGGCCTCAAATATGTTGGACCGATCGATGGTCACAATATTGAAGCGATGGAAAACGCGCTAGAGCAGGCAAAGAATTTTGGAGCCCCGGTTCTGGTCCATGTGATTACTGAAAAGGGACGCGGCCATGCGCCAGCAATAAATGATTCTGCCGAGAAATTTCATGCCGTCGGAATCGTAAGTCCAGAGACTGGAATGCCAGTTGCAAAAAATGCACCAAACTGGACAAGTGTTTTCTCTGATGAAATATGCGAGATTGGTGCAAAGCGCAGAGATGTAGTTGCTATCACCGCAGCAATGCTTGGGCCTACCGGTCTTGATAAATTTGCTGCGAAATACCCAGATCGAGCATTCGATGTTGGTATCGCCGAACAACATGCCGCAACAAGTGCAGCCGGATTAGCTTTTACTGGACTACATCCAGTTGTTGCGATTTATTCAACTTTCCTAAACCGGGCATTTGATCAACTTCTACTAGATGTTGCACTGCATAAAGCTGGCGTAACTTTTGTTCTAGATCGTGCTGGCATAACCGGTGATGACGGACCTTCACATCACGGTATTTGGGATCTAGCTTTAACTGGAATTGTTCCAACACTTCATGTTGCTGCGCCTAGAGATGGCGCGATTCTTCGCGAGACTTTAAATGAAGCTCTGAGCATTTCTGATGCACCTTCATTGATTCGTTTCCCTAAAGGACCGGTAGGAGCTGACATTCCGGCATTCGAGCGCCGTGATGGCATCGATGTTCTATACCGTGGGGAGAGCGCAGATGTTCTTCTGGTTAGCGTTGGCGCAATGGCAAAGATTTGTGTCGAAGCGGCATCTCAGGCATATCGCGAAGGCGTTGGCGTAACCGTGATTGATCCACGTTGGGTAAAGCCACTTCCGCAGAGTTTGTTGACTATGGCGCAACGTTATAAATCAGTTGTCGTTGTTGAAGACGGTATTCGCCATGGCGGAATCGCAAGCACGATTTCTGAAATGTTTAGAGATGCCGAAATCAATGTTCCAATTCATTCAATCGGCGTGCCACTTGAATTTATCGAGCATTCAAAGCGCGGTGAAATCATGTCTGATCTTGGAATAACTGCACAGAACATCACACATCAATTAGTTTCCTGGAGCAGTTCGCTCAAGGATCAACTAAATGGGGATGTCATGCCAGCGAGGCAACTCCCGCTGGATGAAAAACCTGGCCGGTAACTTCGCTACTTATACCTTCGCGGTCTAAGTAAGGCAAGATTCCTCCAAGGTGTAGCGGCCAACCGCAGCCAAGCAACATACAGATATCAATTTCAGCAGCAGTAGAAACTACGCCTTCGTCCAACATCATCTTTGCTTCGCTTGCTAAAGCTTTAAGCGCACGAACTCGAACCTCTTCAGTTGTTGAAGCCTTTGATCCGCCCTTAATCAGCGCAAGTGCAGCCGGGTTTGGAATCAATGCGCCCTTATCATCCTTGATGTAGAAAGTTTTGATTCCTTGAGCTACGAAGGCCTGCATTGTTGGTGAGATTCGGTAGCGATCACCAAGGTTCTTGTGAAGAGTTTCAGCAACATGAAGTGCAACACCAGGTCCGACTAGACCTAATAATTCGAGTGAAGTCATAGGAAGTCCTAGTGGTTTCATTGCGGCATCGGCAACATCTGGCGCAGTTCCTTCATCAATCGCATCGGTAATTTCACCCATAAATCTTGTCAGCAGGCGATTAACCACGAAGGCAGGTGAGTCCTTAACGATCACCATAGTTTTCTTCAACTCTTTACCGATGTTTACTGCAGTAGCAGTTGTCGCATCATCAGTAGCAGGTGTTCGCGCAATTTCAAGCAATGGCATTACCGCTACTGGATTGAAGAAGTGGAATCCGATTACGCGTTCTGGATTAGCTAGCCCTTCGGACATCTTTGTAACTGAGAGCGAAGAGGTGTTGGTCGCCAAGATACATTCGACCGAAACAATCTTCTCGAGCTCTTTAAATAAGTTCTGCTTAAGTTCTAGCTCTTCGAAAATTGCCTCGATTACAAATGAAGCATCTGCAAAGATTGCTTTATCGGTAGAACCAGATACAAGTGAGCCTAAACGTGCAGCAGCCTCGGTGCTTATGCGCTTCTTCTCTACAAGTTTTGCTAGTTCGCCGCGGATATAGGCGAGACCTTTATCTACGCGCTCTTGATCTAAGTCAGTTATAACAACTGGAACTTTAAGGTTACGAAGCATAATTAAAGCGAGTTGGGAGGCCATGAGACCGGCTCCAACAACACCAACCTTGGTTACCTTTCGGGCAAGAGCAGGCTTTGGTGCTCCTTCAACTTTTTTGCGCTTCTTCTGAATTAAATTAAATGCGTAAAGTGATGCGCGAAGCGGATTGCTCATAGCCAAATCTGCAAGTTCGGCATCCTCGGCATCGAAGCCAGCACTCAGGGAATTAGTACGAGCTGCAGCAATTAAATTAAGCGCCTTTGTTGCTTGAGGAATTTCTGCCCCACCATATTTTTTGGTCACTGCAGCATTGCCAACCGCAATTGCTTGGTTCCAGGCCGCTTCATCTTTCGTGTGGTCTGCTCGCTCTATCTTCTTTGAGCCATTTAAAACCGCAGCCGCAAATTTAATTGAGTTTTCGAGAAAATCAGCAGGTTCAAATACGACATCAGCAACGCCAAGCGCAAGAGCATCCTTAGCCTTCAACATAGTGTTGTTGTTTAATGCATTTAAAATAATGACTTGCACTGCATTTGCCGGTCCGATCAGTTTAGGCAGAATCGTTGCTCCGCCCCAGCCCGGAACCAATCCCAGGAATACTTCTGGCAGACCCGTGAAAGCGGTTGAGGCAACACTTCGATAATTGCAATGAAGCGCCACTTCTAGGCCGCCACCAAGTGCCAAACCATTTACAAATGCAAAGGTCGGCTTCTTGCTCTCACCAAATCTACGAAATACATCGTGGCCCAATTTTCCGATTGCTTGCGCCTGTTTGATATCACTTAAGAAAGAGATCCCGGATAAATCAGCGCCAGCTGCAAAGATAAATGGCTTACCAGTAATTGCAATTGCAACAGATGAACTTGATTCAGCAACTGTAATTGCATCATTTAGTGCTGCCAGTGAATTGGGGCCAAAGGTATTTGGTCGGTTGTGGTCGAAACCGTTATCCAGAGTAATAAGCGAGAGAGTTCCGGTATGACCGAATGGTGCAAGATCGATTTCACGTACGCGAGCGGCTGTTACTACTTCTTCGGGTGCGCCCTCTGGCAACTTTAGATCGCTCATTATTTTGCCACCTTTCCTGAACCATTGAAGTGTGGGTTCTCCCAAATAACGCTGCCACCCATCCCAAGTCCAATACACATTGTTGTAAGACCATATTTAACCTCTGGGTGCTCTTCAAAACCTCGAGCCAAGTTGATCATCAAACGAACACCGGATGAGGCAAGTGGATGCCCAACTGCGATAGCACCACCATATTGATTGACCCGAGCGTCGTCATCTGCAATCCCGAAGTGATCTAGGAATGAGAGAACCTGAATTGCAAAGGCTTCATTTATTTCAAATAGACCAATATCCGAAATAGATAGGCCAGCTTTGGATAGCGCCTTGATTGTGCTTGGCACTGGTCCATATCCCATGATCTCTGGTGCAACACCAGCAAAGGCAAAAGAAACCAACTTCGCTTTAATTCCAAGTCCAAGTTCATTTGCTTTAGATTCACTCGCAAGAATTGCAGCAGTGGCGCCATCATTTAAACCAGCCGCATTTCCCGCAGTTACATTTCCCATTGCTCGAAATGGTGTCTTGAGCGCAGCAAGTCCTTCAATGGTTGTTCCTGGTCGTGGAGGTTCATCAACGGTTGCAACGCCCCAACCAAGTTCGACTGAACGAACTGCAACTGGAATTAAATCTCTTTGGATTTTTCCGGCTGTGTAAGCCGCAGCAGTTTTATTCTGAGATGAAACTGCATAAGCATCGGCGCGAGCTTTTGTTAGATGTGGAAACTTGTCATGCAATCTTTCGGCGGTCATGCCCATTTGTAGAGCATCGGTATCAACCAATTTTTCAGATAAGTAACGCGGATTTGGATCTATACCTTCGCCCATCGGATGGTTTCCCATATGTTCCACGCCACCTGCAATTGCAATGTCATATTGACCCATCGCGATAGCACCAGAAACAGTTGTTACTGCAGTAAGTGCGCCCGCGCACCAACGATCGATTGAATATCCTGGAACGCTATCTGGAATTCCGGCGAGCAAAGAAGCGCTTCTGCCAATGTTCATGCCTTGATCACCGCTCTGAGTCGCAGCGGCAATTGCAACATCATCAATTGCACTTGGAGAAACTTTTGGATTTCGCTCTAATAAACCGCGAAGGGTTCGAACCATGATGTCATCTGCTCTAGTTTCGGCATAAAGACTTCCGGCCTTTCCAAAGGGGGATCGAACTGCATCAACTAGGACAACGCGCTCACTCATCTAGGACTCCTGCTTCTGACAACTTAAGAATGGTTGGTATTCCCGTAAGGTTACTCGCCAGTAGGTTAAATTGGAAGCAGCGAAAGCGCCTCCTGGCCCATCCCTGATTCTGCGCCAATTCCCAGGGTGCACTTCCTGGTCAGATACTTAAGGAGCTTAAATACACTTCCCACATGAAACGCCACGTGATCGTATGGGTGGGAATAATTATTGCCTCATTAATCCTTGGTGCGATTACTAGCGCGAGGATTGACGCGGTCGAGGATGACTTACAGTTAAAAATCACTAGCGTTGAGACGCCTAGAGCGCATGTCACATCATCTGGCGGAGAACGTGGGGCAGCAATTGCCCGGCTTGATAATGACAAATATTTATTAGGTGGTGGTAAGCAAGGATTTGCGCTTTATCTTTATGATGCAAAAGCTAAGAGCGAAAAATTCCTAGGTCGAGTAGCGAATGTGAATCAGCGACAAGATGATTCGCGTTTTGCAATAACAGATATCGGTGTTCTCTCGCAGAGCGGGAATCTTATCGATGTAGTTGTTTCATTTCCGCGATATAACAGAAAGAGCGAATGCGTCTCACTGGTCTTGGGCTCTTATCAAATTTATCTTGATAAAAGAGCAGCGGTAAAGCGAGATGGCATCTGGTTCACCGGCAAACCTTGTGTGCCAGTCAGAGCGGTGCAACATGCAGCAGGGCGAATCGAAGTTATTGATAAGTCGAGCGTGTATTTAACTTTGGGCGATTTAGGTTTTACCAAGATTAATAGCGTGAAGGCGCGAGGCAATTTAGGTTCGGTATTTAAGGTCAGTAGCTCCAAGGTTGAGAAAATTTCTTCAGGACATCGCAATCAACAAGGTATTGCTCTAATCGGAAGTAATTTATATGCATCTGAACATGGGCCTCGAGGCGGGGATGAACTCAATCTAATTTCAAAAGGAAAGGATTATGGTTGGCCAGCAGTAACATATGGCGAGCCTTATTCAGCGGGCGATTATGTAAAGCCAACAGCAACAGGAAGCCACGACGGATACGTTAAGCCTCTGAAGTATTGGGTTCCATCAGTTGCACCAACCGAGTTGGCGCTGCTTCCAGAGGGAAATGATTGGGGCAAATGGTCTTCACAATTAGTTATGGGAACTTTGATCGAAACGTCACTCATTTTCATTGAACTCAAAAATCGAAGAACTGTTGGCCAAGTCCTAAAAGTTGATGTGGGAGAACGGATTCGTGATCTAGATATTAGTAGCGCTGGTCAGATTGTGGCTACTACAGATAGCGGAAAAATACTCTTTATCGAACGCTAGGGGCTTGGTGAATAGCCCTTCACCTTAATCTCGCCCTTTGCGTTTGCGCGCACCAATACGCCTTCTCCTGAGTCAAGAGAGACACCAGTAAGCGCCGAAATATTTACCAGATGACCAACAAAGACCAGCAAGCCTCTTTTATCTCGATGGCTAACAATTCTCTTCTTTATTTCGATAGTCTGTTTATTGTTGACCAAATCGGATTTCTGAAAAAGTGAATCAAGGTTTCTATTGAGCTTTACGGCTCCGATATCGAGCAATTCTGCGGTCTCTTTTGCACGACACCATCGACTTGATTCGATTCCTCTAATTTTCACATCTCGTCGCTCTAGCCATTCACCAACATCACGTGCATCCTGGCGACCTTCATCAGATAGATTGCGCTGAGTTTTGCAATCGCCAACTTGAAAATTCTCAGGATCACCAATTCCTGGTGCAAGCGCATGGCGCATTAGCAATACATAACCTTTTGGATTTGTGCCTTGCAATTTATCCCAGATCAACAGATTTTTAGCGGTGGCAACTTGTGGAAATATCGAAGCGAGAAGAGTTGTGACTACAAGAAGTGCGAAATACCTAAAGAATTTGCTCTCAAACAATTTACTCATTCCTCAGCCTCTTCTGGAACCACCTCTACGATAAGCGGCTCTATTTCACCCAATATCGCTGCTATCGGCGCAGCTACGAGTTCAATCTGCCAACTCCTCGCCCCGTATTCTGCCAATTCGGCAGATACAAATTTCACCCAATCATCAATCTCGGTTGGTGGGGTTGGCCAACATGCCCTCCGTACCGCTTCTGGGGAGATTAGATTCTCGGCCGGCATGAAGTTTTCAGCGGCGCACTCAATAACTGCAGCTCTAGCGTGTGTAAGGCGCGAATAACCAAGAGGATTTCGTGATTGCCACATCTTTGGCGCTGGCAAACCTTCAGATGGCATCCGCAATTTAGGAAGTTCGTCGCCAGCCAAGAGTTGGGCTTCTTCAAATAACGCAAACCACTCTTCAAATGGCATCGAAGTTAATCGTGTCCTGCGCAATAACGCTTTCTTGAAATCACCAAATCCCTTAGGCGGCTTTGTTGCAATCAAGAGCAGAGTTTCATCGTTAAATACTCGTCCCGGGGCTACATCGATTTCTTTTGCGAATTCATTTCGTGCGGCCCAAAGCGCACGGATTATTGCAAGGGCTTTAAGGTCACGAATTTTATGGATTCCAGATGTTCGACGCCATGGATCTTTTCGTGGTGGCGGGGGAGGCGATTTCAAGATCGCAGCAAAATCTTGCTTTGCCCACTCTAATTTTTTATTTGCAATCAATAGTTTTTCAATTTCATCACGAAGTTCAATTAGAAGTTCAACGTCAAGTGCTGCGTAATTTAACCATTCAGGGCGCAGCGGACGGAGAGACCAATCTACGGCGCTGTGTTCTTTTGCAAGAGTTACATCGAGTAATTGCTCGGTAAGTGGGCCCAAACCTACGCGCTCGCAACCTGCAATCCGGCCAGCTAATTCGGTATCAAAAATTATTTTGGGATCAATTCCAACTTCGCGAAGACAGGCAAGATCTTGGGTTGATGCATGAATAATCCACTCTTGATCTGAAAAGGCTGCACTCATCTCAGCCCAATATGGGCTTTCACCAACCGCGATTGGATCAATTAAATGTAGACCGCCGCCTCTACGTTTTATTTGGATTAGGTAAGCGCGGGCTGAGTACTTATAACCAGATGCACGTTCGGCATCAATTGCAATTGGTCCGCTACCTGACTTCAACTTCGAAAAAACTTCACCAAGATCTTCTGAAGTTTCAATTAGCGCTGGAACGCCACCAATTGGTGCAAGAAGTGGTTCTGCCATTATCTACTGCGACTTAGCTGGGTGACACCATCTGGAATCGGTGCGAGCCCCGCTGAAATTTCTAAAAGTTCGACCCAAGCTTTTATATGGCTAGCAATATTACCGCCAGAGGTAGGCGTCCAAGAAGCTCTGACTTCTAATTCGCTATCTTCTTCCAAATTCTCTAGCGTTCCAAATGAAGCGCTAGCAACTTTAGTTACGGTTCCGCTTGGCGCTGTGAAATCACAACCATTTGCTTTGAGTGATTCCATTAACCAGGTCCATCCAATGTTGCATAGCATTGGGTCAGCTGCCATTTCATTATCTATTGCTGCTCTTACAAAAGTTACACATCTAAAGTTGCCAGACCAGCCCTCTTGACCATCTGGATCATGCAGAAGAACAAATCTTCCAGTTGCGGCATCTTCTAAAACATCAGCAGTCATTGCAAATGCGAATGGTGCAAGTTTTTGTGGAGCAGGAACCTCTTCTAGGAGGATTTCCACCCGAGGCTTGATAGCGCGAATTTGAGCAATAATTTCATCAAAATACTCGGCCATGTGAAAATGGTAAGGCGTTGCCACAGCTATCAGGTGAAGGCGCGAGCAATAAATGGGGTGGCATGTATTAACCTCCTCCAATGGCTTCGATACTCGCGCTATTTTCTAGCATTCTCTGGGGGACTGCAGATTATCTAGCCGGAAATATGACTAAGCGGTTTAAAGCCATTGCGGTAACAGGTGTATCTCAAGCATTTGGTTTGGTTACTGGAATTGTTTTAGTTGTTGCAACCGGCTCTTATATTGTGCCAAATTTAAGTTGGGATGGCTATTTTCTTCCGGCAGTTGGTGCGGGTATCGCCGGATTTTTCGGATTGGTCTCTTTTTATTCAGGGCTAGCAACTGGACGTATGGGTGTTGTTTCACCAATTAGCACGCTGAGCGCTGTGATTCCATTATCTTTTGCATTTATTTCAGGTGAGCGCCCAACTGCAATTCAAATTTTAGGAATGAGCATCGCGCTGCTGGGTGCTTTTTGCGCTTCCGGACCGGACATTGTTAGTGGCCTACCAATCAAGCCACTTCTCTTTGGACTTGGTGCAGCAGTTGGCTTTGGAATTGCCTTAACACTTATGGCGCAAGGATCAAAAACAAGTTCGCTAATGACTATGACGTCGATGCGAGTCATTTCAGTTTCAATATGCGTTCTAATTGCACTTCGTTTTCGAACCGTAGGTGGTTTTAGGTTATCCGACCTCTGGTTGTTGGTCGTAATTGGAATGACAGACTTTGCTGCAAACTTGCTTCTTGGTGTTGCAACCACCAAAGGATTAGTTTCTGTCGCAATGGTTTTTGGTGCGTTATTCCCAATCGTTACATCGCTTCTGGCATTTAAGTTCTTAAAGGAACGACTTCATAAAGTTCAATATCTAGGAATCTTATTTGCGGTTTCAGGGGTTTCTTTAATCTCGATTGGTTAATTGCGAGTCAGTTTTAGGAAAGTTTCACCATGAATTTTCTCACTTGATTCAACGGTGAAATCTCGAGTAATCGCACTTAGGTCGTAGACATTTTCGCCTCCAGATTTATTGCTTAGCGTCAGAAAAAGCTCATCAATTTGATTGGCAATTAACAGTTCCTGAATCAAATTAATTCCACCTTCGACCAAAATATTTCCGTCAAATTCATCGCTTGCCTTTTTGATTGCACTTATTGGATCGAGCTCCCAAATTTGTGCTTTCGGATTTCCTCTAATGCTGTCAGGGATATCTCCAGTTCGAGTAATAACTACAAGGGGGACTGGTGTGGTTGCGTAGGGCTCAGTTCTTGCGGTGTTGCCCCCGATAAGGATTGCCGAAGCCAGGGCTCGAAGTTCGTGAAATCGCTTTCGATCTGTGACTGAACTCAACGCCTTTGAGCTGCCATCTAGGGTAGTGCTGCCATCGCTCCCCAACACCAAGTTAGCCAGAACTCTCATGGACAAACCGTAGTGTCAGTGGGGCCATTTATCATTTTTACATGATGATCGATTGCCAAACTTGCACCATGCGCGATATCTCATGTGGAGATTGCGTTGTATCAGTTCTACTAAATATCACCGCAGCACCTGCGAGTGAAATCTCAAATAGCCAAATCAGCGCGCTCTCAGTCCTCTCAGATAAAGGTTTAATCCCTCCATTACGCTTTGAAAAGGCTGTGAATCAGGCGTAGTTTCACGGATATTTGAACTCAAACCTTGCAATTGGTTACCCTTCTCAAGTGAAATTAACGAGATTAGCGGCGCAGCTTCTTTCTGCAGCGCTGGCTATCTCGCTTCTTCCACTATCAAGCGCTAACGCCGCACCCTCACTTAACGATGTCCGAACGCAGATACGAGTTCTCCAAGAGGAGGCATCAGCGGCCGGCGAAGCAGCCCAGCAGGCAAAGGTTGAATATGCCGCCCTGAACCGCAAACTCGAGTCAGTTCAGCGCCAAGCGGCCTCGGATGCCGCTGTGGTTGCAAAATTTAAAGATTCATTAGGCGCAATTGCCAATGAGCAATATAAGAATGGGGCGCTAAGTAGCAGCCTTGAGTTGCTCTTCTCCTCAGATCCAAGCCTCTTCTTATCTGCAGCAGGATCTCTAGAGTCTGTTACTAGAAAACAATCCCTGCAATTAAAGCAATATAGTGTTGCGAGACAGCGCCTCACTGCGACCTCATTGACTGTGAATGACAAATTGGCTTTAGCCAAGCGGGCCCAGGAGCGATTCTTGGCTCAGGAGAAAGAGGTTAAAAATAAGTTAGCTGCGGCAGAGAAACTCTTTAATTCACTTTCAAAAGCCGAGCGCAAACGACTAGCACGATTAAACAGTAAGGCCGAGAGTGCGGACAAGAAAAAATCTCTTGCAACAGCAGCAAAATCAAACCTGGGTTCAGGTCGGGGTTCTCTAGCCTTGCGATTCTCAATCAAACAGATAGGTGATCGCTATGTTTATGGTGCCGCTGGTCTGACTTACTGGGATTGCAGTGGCTTAACTAAACGAGCATTTGCAACCGCAGGAGTGTCACTTCCACATTCAGCGGCAGCTCAGATTCGATATGGAAAGCGAGTATCGCTTAATCAGTTGAAGCCTGGAGATCTGGTTTTCTTCGGCAAGAATCGCTACATCTCGCACGTTGGAATTTACATAAGAAAAGGCATGATGGTGAATGCGACTAGACCTGGATCCACTGTGAAAATTTCTAAATTCACACCTAGCTTTGGATCGCTCAGTTTCTACGGTGCCACTCGAATCTAGCCGCCGAAAGATTCTTCTCGTCACAAATGACCTGGGGCCTCGATCTGGCGGAATTGAAACTTTCATTCATGGCTTATTGGAAAAATTAGATGGATCGCAAATCGTAATTCTTACCTCCGCCCAAGAGGGTGGTTTGGATTTTGATAAAGAGCTCAATCGTAAGTTCGGGCTAGTTGTTTATCGAGATCGATCAAAGGTTTTGCTTCCTACTCCCAGAGTTCTCCGCAGAACTAAAGAATTAATGCGCGCCCACGAAGCAACGACTATTTGGTTTGGGGCAGCAGCACCTCTCGCACTGATGGCGTCCAATCTACGTCGCGCCGGAGCGAAACGAATTATTGCCTTGACTCATGGCCACGAAGTTTGGTGGGCGAAATTACCGCTTTTCAATTTAGCAATGCGCCGGATAGGTAACTCATCTGATGTGCTTACCTATCTTGGACCGTATACAAAATCTGCCATTGCTAAATCCGTGGGCAAAAAAGTTTCGCTAGTCCAAATTGCTCCAGGAATTTCAACAGAACTCTTTCAACCTGGCGGCAAACCTGCAGACTTGATCGAGAAATATGAAATCGGAAATCGTCCAACCTTGTTATGTGTTGGCAGATTGGTCCACCGAAAAGGACAGGACCGACTGATTGAAGCGATGAGGAAGATCAAAATTGAGATTCCTGATGCGCTACTTTTATTTGTGGGAAGCGGACCTAGAGAAGCCCATCTAAGGAAGCTCATTCGAAAGTTTGGTTTAGAGAACGATGTGAAGTTACTTGGTCGCATTACATATGACCAACTACCAAAACATTTTTTACTTGGAGATGTTTTTGTCGCGCCATCAAGATCACGGCTAGGTGGGCTGGAGGTAGAGGGTTTAGGGATTGTTTATCTAGAAGCGAGTTCATCTGGACTTCCAGTAATCGCCGGAAACTCTGGTGGCGCACCTGACGCAGTGCTAAATAATAAGACTGGAATTGTCGTAGACGGTAATGATATTGATGAGATTTCAAAGGCCTGTATTTTGCTGCTGAATAACCCAGATCTCGCCGAAGAATTTGGAAGTGCCGGTCGAATCTGGGCAGTTGAAAATTGGAATTGGAATTTCTGGGGGAGCAAATTCAAGGAAGTTTTAGAAGTTTAGAATTTTGTTCTCAACGCCGATGGCAATTGCTTGCGAGCGGTTTCGAACTTCGAATTTTCGATAAATTGTTGCCAGGTGACTCTTGATCGTAGCTTCAGTTAGAAATAGCTCTGAGGCCATAGCCTTTGCGGTTAAGCCCCGCGGTAAGAGCAGCAGAACTTCTTTCTCGCGTTTCGTGAGCGGGGTAAGCGCCGGCCGCTTCTCCTTGCTCAGCTCCAGAAAATACTTCGGGAAGCCGAGTAGTTCCTTTAACTGAACGAGAATCACTTCGGCAGAGTTGTCGGCGTCGAGCTGTTGGTTGATTTCAGATATTTCTCGGCGAATTTCGATTGAGAAAATAGTTTTAGAAGTCTCATCAGCAGCAGGAATTTCAGCGCTAAGCAGGTCGGAGAGGGTAGAAACCCTCGACCTTAACTCTCGTAAGAAGGCCCGATGCTCCGTGCCGCACTCGTTCCGTCCGGCTAGGACATCTAAACCATTGCCAATATTGCTTAACTCTTCACTTATCTCGTCGTGTAGGCCACGAGCTGTTTTCACTTAAAGAGCGCTTCGATTTCCTCTGCGAATTCGGCAGCAACTACATGTCGCTTGACTGACATTTTTGCAGTGAGCTGACCGCCAGCAATTGTGAAGTCAGTTGGCAAGATCGTGAATTTACGAATTGATTCAGCGCGGCTTACTGCTTTATTCGCCTCATCAATCGCAGTTTGAATTACTGAATTCAAATCTGGATCTTTGGTCAGCGCAGCGATAGTTGCACCTTCCTTCTTATTCGCGGTAATCCAATTCTTAATTGCATCTGGATCAATTGTCACTAGCGCTGCGATAAATGGCTTGTTGTCACCAACGACCATGCATTGACTTACTAGTGGGTGCGAGCGGACTCGATCTTCTAGCACGGCAGGAGCAACATTCTTTCCACCGGAAGTAACAATCAACTCTTTCTTACGTCCAACAATTGATAAGAAGCCTGCGTGATCAAGTGTTCCAAGGTCACCGCTCTTGAAGAAGCCATCGCTAGTAAAGGTTTCGCTATTGGCGGCATCGTTCTGCCAGTAACCGTTCATAACGATGTCACCTTTGATTAATACTTCGCCATCTTCGGCAATCTTCACTGTTGTTCCTGGAAGTGGGCGTCCCACGGATCCAACTCGTTGCGCTGAAGAAAGGTTTAGTGTTGCACCTGCGGTTGTTTCAGTTAAGCCGTAACCTTCCAAAACATTTACACCAGCACCGCGATAGAAGTGTCCAAGACGTGCACCTAGCGGCGCACCACCAGAGATTGCAGCTTCTACTCGGCCACCCATTCCAGCTCTAATCTTTGAATACACAAGTTTGTCGAAGAGAGCATGTTTAATTATTAATCCAAGGCTCTTCTTCTTTGAATCCTGCGCCTCGCTGTAAGCGATGGCAACATCTGCAGCTTTGCGGAAGATGGAACCCTTGCCAGCAGCTTCAGCCTTTGCTTCGGCACCGTTGTAAATTTTCTCAAAGATTCTTGGAACTGCCAGAACGAAGGTTGGCTTAAATGTGCCAAGGTCTGCTGGAAGTCTGGTTATGTCTCCGCAGTGGGCAAGATGAAGACCAGCCGTAATTGCGCCAACTTCAACCATGCGACCAAAGACGTGAGCAATCGGAAGAAATAGGAGAGTTGATCCACCAGGCTTTAAGAATAAATCACTTGCACCTTGGACGACATTTCCGCACTCAGAGAGAAAGTTCCCGTGTGTAAGTTGAACGCCCTTAGGTTTTCCAGTTGTTCCTGATGTGTAGATAAGGGTTGCAAGAGATTTTGGATTAGGTTGATTTCTGCGAGTTTCGACATCGCTATCTGAAATCTTGCTTCCTAGATTTGTAAGTTCATCGAGAGCGCCATCTGTAATAACCCAAATATTCTTACAAGCAGATGTCAAAACCGGAGTTACAACTTCTTTTAGTGCTGGTGTTTCAACAATGATAGCTACGGCGCCAGAGTCATTGAGAATCCATTCGACCTGCTCGGCACTTGAAGTTTCATAAATAGGGACCGAAACTGCCCCGGCATACCAGATTGCAAAGTCCAGAATCGTCCATTCATATCTAGTCTTAGCCATTATTGCTACGCGATCACCAACTGCAATATTTGCGGCCATCAGACCCTTTGCGACCGATCGAACTTCACTATCGAATTCTTTAGCAGTAACCCCCTGCCATCCTTCGCCAAGCGGACGGGATAGCGTGATTCGGTTAGGTTCATTTGCTGCGCGATTTGCAACAAGGTCAGAGAGATTGCCAGATATAGCTGGCGGGACGATTGCCGGTACTGTGTATTGATCCATAAGGTGAACGCTATCGCCGAGGCGACCATTATTGGAAGATGTCATCTAAAGAATTTACGGGTAACCTTGGCGTATGAGCGACATTTCTGAGAATTTGATAACAATTGAAGCCCCAATCGGTGAAGTAGTTGCAGTTTTGACCGATCTTGCTTCTTATCCAACTTGGTCAACCGCAATCAAAAGCGTTGAGGTCCAGGATAAAGATGCAAGTGGCCGCGCTACAAAAGTAAAGATGTCGATTGATGCCGGTGTAATGAAGGATAGAGTGATTTTGGATTACGACTGGAGCAAATCCCCAGCTGAAATTTCCTTCGCACTTGATGATGCGGACCTGCTCACTGAGATGTCTGGAATATACGAAATAGCAGATAACGGCGATGACACAACAACTGTGAAATACCAATTAGCGGTTGCACTTTCAATGCCAGTTCCGGCGATGATGCGCCAGAAAGCTGAGCGCGCAACGATCGATCTTGCACTCAGCCAATTAAAAACTAAACTCGAAGGCTAATTTGATTTGGCTAATTCTGATTTAACAAGTTCTGATTTAACAAGTTCTGATTTAGCAATTGGCGTTGATATTGGAGGAACAAAAGTTCTTGGTGGAGTTGTCGATACAAATGGTTCAATCCTCCGCACCTTTAGAGAAGATACGCCGCGTGAAGGCGGAGATGCGCTTAATCGGGTAATTGCAAGCGTTGTTGCAGAATTACTTACCACCCATAAAACCGAGAATATAGGAATTTCTGCTGCAGGCTTAGTTTCATCTGATCGCCAAACAATGTTAGGTGCGCCCAATATAAAAGATTGGGATGGTGTAAATATTGCGCAGGAACTTAATAAAATTTGTGGGATTAATTCAATCGTTGAAAATGATGCAAATAGCGCAGCTTGGGCCGAACGCGTTTATGGTGCAGGTAAGGGTCAAGAGAATGTAATAATGATTACAGTTGGAACTGGACTTGGTGGCGCGGCAATTGTCGATGGCAAACCGCTTCGTGGCGCAAATGGAACCGGCGCGGAATTTGGGCACATGCGGGTTGTTCTAGATGGCGAATTATGCGGTTGCGGTATTCGTGGCTGTTATGAGCAATATGCGTCGGGAACCGCACTTGTTCGACAGGCCAAAGCAGCAATTGCTCGAAACCCAGACAGTTCAAAAGATTTACTGGCACGCGGAGATGGAACAATCGCGGGTCTAGTTGGAAGTCATATCACGGATGCAGCGAGAGCAGGGGACAGGCTTGGAATTGCAATATTACAAAATTCTGGTGACTGGCTTGGTCAGGGTATTGCAACGCTAGCGATGCTATTTGATCCATCAATTGTGGTGATTGGTGGCGGAGTAATCGATGCAGGTGAATTGCTTCTAGAGCCTGCTAGAAGAGCGATGATGCGTGAGATGCCATTTGTGGGCAAGCATCCGGTGCCAGAAATAGTTGCGGCAAAACTTGGCAACGAAGCTGGTCTAGTCGGTGCCGCTGATTTATCTAGGAATTAAAGCTCGGCACCATCGCCAAAATCATCTTCAGGCCGAGTTGAATGCCAAATCAGTGTTGAGAGCCCGCCAATGAATGCAAGGAGCCCGGGCCAGGGTCCCATTCCTAGTAAATCAATATCTGAAAATAATTCGAAGAACATATAGCCTCCGCCACCAACAATTCCAGCTAGCGCAAGTCGCGAAGTTTGATCCGAGATGGGCAACTTTGGGTTAGGTGGAGTAAATCCTTCTGGTTCATATTGCTGAGCATCTAATTCATCCAGATAAGTTGTGGGCGCAGATTCGTCAAGTGAAAGACCTGAAACTATTGATTCAAATTCAGCATCTATTAATTCATGTTCATCAGATTCATAAATAGATTCGCCTTGCCTAACTTCGTTGGAGATAACATCCAAGATAAAGTCCATAGTTTCCTGATTCAACAATTCAGCATCATGATCAAGTGCAACATTGTGGAAAGATTTTTCGAATACGACCTCTCGAATGTCGGTGGAGTAAACGTTATCGATAATGGTCTCACTACAAACTGGATGGACCACGTGATCATTTAGAGAGTATGCAACCATAAGTGGCAGATCCACTAGATAGAGATCTTGTTCGACTATTTCCCATAGCTTCTGAACTTGGTTTAAACCACGCAGGGGAATGCGGTCATATCCATGCTTTGGGGCGCCAGGTTTTGAAACATCTCCGACGCCGCCAGCGATTGATGGAAGAAATGTTGATAGGGGTGCTACCAATTTAAAACGCTTGCGCTCATCATAAATTGATGCATTCAATAAAATGGTACCGGCAAGTTCACTCCCACGAATTTGCGATAACCGGAGCGCTAGTGCGCCTCCAACTGAAAAACCAGCTACAAATACTTGATCACAACTCATCTTTAATTCTAAAAATTCTTTTTCTACGGTGGCATACCAGTCTTGCCAATTAACTTTGTTTAGATCGCTCCAATGAGTTCCATGTCCAGCTAGTCTAGGAACCGAAACACTCAGTCCGCGTTCGTGTAGCGCTAAAGCCCAAGGTTTTATTGATGCCGGAGAACCTGTGAAGCCATGGAGCATTAGAACTCCTGTTTTTCCCGCAAAAAGCCGTAAAGGTTCACTTTCTGGGATATTAGTCACGCTCAGATGGTGTCATAAGTAGCAGATAAGGCATAAATTATCCCCGTGGTTTACCAAGCTTTGAAGTCCTTCCTCATTCCTATCCTCACCTTGCTATTTCGCCCCAAGGTTTCGGGGCTTCGGAATGTCCCCCAGAGCGGGCCAGTAATTATCGCGTCAAACCATCTCTCATTTAGCGATTCAATCTTTATGCCGCTAGTTGTTCCGCGAAAAGTCACCTTTTTGGCCAAGAGCGAATATTTCACTTCGCCAGGAATTAAAGGCTTTATAAAGAAAATAACTTTCATCGCCCTTGGCCAAGTTCCAGTGGACCGTTCAGGTGGCCGCCGAAGTGAGGCCGCACTGCTTACTGGATTGGACCTTCTGGCAGGTGGCGCCTGTATCGGTATTTATCCCGAGGGAACGAGATCTCCCGATGGAAAGCTATACAAAGGACGCACTGGCATAGCGCGCATGGCTATTGAATCAGGCGCGGCGATTGTTCCGGTTGCCATGTTTAATACCGCTGAGATTCAACCAACTGGAAAAGTTGTGCCAAAGGTGCAACGGGTAGAAATGATTTTTGGTGAACCTCTTTACTACAAAGGTGATACCTCTGACTTGAAAGTTTTGCGCGAAATTACAGATGAGATTATGAATAAAATTCAAGAGCTTTCCGGACAAGAGTATGTAGATATGTATGCTTCAGAAGCTAAATTAATTCTGATGAAACAACGTCGTGAAGAGATTAAGAAAGAGAAGCGCGAAAAGGATTAATTAAAGTCCAGAGAGAATCTCGACTCGCTTATCAATATATTTGCACTGATCGCAGTTGGCTTTCGCTTGCGGAACTGGCCCCGAAATCATCTTTATAAAATCAGATAGGCGAGAATCAATAAGTTCTGGGCTTCGTTCAGTTGGAAACCAGTTACAAGATAGTTCAAGCCCAAAGTTTCCAGAGGAATTTCCGCGCACCTTTACAGGGGACCAGACCAGCAATCCAGCAGTCGAAACTTTTATCGGTGCCTCTTTGGCTGGATTCTCTAGTGCGAAGGCATAGGCCTCGAGTTGAACAGCGTAAAACTTGGATTTATCACTTGGATTAGCTTGAAATTTGCAGTCAACAATTCCAAAGGTGCCATCTGGGTGCTCCATAAGTAAGTCATATTTTCCACGAATTGCATATGGAGTTTCGATGCCATCAACGATTATTGGTTTAGAGACAACCCAACCAGCATGCTTAAAAACTTTTCCTTCAGGCATGTCTAAATTCAAATCAGCGGAAGTTTTTCCGACACAGGAGAGTTCTTGCATTTCTGCCAGATCACCAACCAGAGGCATGAACAATGGCGCTTTAACTTGGTGATTGTAATAAAGCCATAAACAGCGATGGCAATTATCCCAACCGAAGGTTAAATCACTGGGACTGATGAATGCTCGGGCATCTTTACTTAAAGTTATAGGTTCCATAATTAGCCTTATTCTCTTCTATACCACTGACATTCCTGCAGTTATTCGCCGCGAATCGCGGAGAGAAGCGTAAATGAACCTAAAATAATCATGACAACCCCGCCAGTCATACGCATAAGCACGAGCCGCTTCAATTCGGTGGCCAACCAATTTCTTATAGTCCCAGCCAAGATACCCCAGCCAGAATCAAAGAAGAGAGCAAGAAGTGCGAAAATTGCGCCCATCAGGATAAGTTGGGAGGTGATATTTCCAGCTTCGCGATCTACGAACTGCGGCAAGATGGCGGCGAAGAAAACCATTCCCTTTGGATTTAGAGCGCCGACCCAGAAACCTTCGCGCATTGAACGCCACTTCGAAGGCCTGATGTCACCCTGGTTTGTTATGTCATTTGCATGAATCTGGCTCTGTTTTATCGCCGTGATGCCTAGATAAACAAGATAAAGACCGCCAAGGACCTGGACCGAAATAAAAGCTATTTCTGAGCGCTGCAGGATCGGACCGAGTCCAACTGCAACGACCACGGACAAGGTAAATGCGCCAGTCACATTTCCGATGACAGTCGCTACCGCGGTCACACGCCCCCAAGCGATAGCACGCGCGATGACAAAGAGAACTGATGGACCTGGAGCTAAAACAATCACCACCGCAGCAATGAAATATTCCCAAATACGCGAAGGAACAACTATCAGGGAATTCACAGCGCGAGCCTACCTGTGGCGACAATTCGAGTTGCATATCCTTCAAATATCGGTTTAAATATCGCCACGATATATCTTTTAGATATATTAAAAGATATAACCCAAGGCGATCTAAGGAAGGGATGAAATTATGCGCTCACGTGTTGAAGCTCTTGAATTCGCTCTACTTGGCTTGCTGAGTCAGGGGAGTTTGCATGGATATGAACTTCGCAAACGTCTCATCACCACATATGGCCCATTTCGGGCGCTCTCATTCTCAGTCCTCTACCCCCAGCTTCGTCGGATGTTGGAAGCTGGACTAATCGAGGAGTCAAAGGCGCCTGTTCCCCCGAGATCTCGGCGCTCGCGAATCGTTTATGCCGTTACTAAGAGCGGCAAGAAGCGATTTAGCGAGTTAGCAGGAGGAGCTGGGCCTGATGATTGGGATGATGAGAATTTCGAAGTTCGCTTTGCTTTTTTTAGTCCAACGCCACCAACGAATCGGGTTCAGATTCTTGAAGGAAGACATCGACGCCTTTTAGATAAAGCAGCTGCGCTCAGAAATGAAATCACAAAAACTACCGCTTTTGCAGAAAGAACTGATAAGTATTTAACCGAATGGCGAAGGCACTCATTGGAATCTATTGAAAGAGAAATTTCTTGGTTGGAAGAGATGACTCGTAACGAAAAGGATGCTTAATTGAATAGCTCAACAAATAAGGAAATTCGTGTTGCAATAGTTGGTGTTGGAAACTGTGCCAACTCATTAATTCAAGGAGTTACTTACTACAAAGATGCGGCTGATGATGTAGAAATTCCCGGTTTAATGCATGCTGTTTTAGGTGGATATCACATTAATAGCGTGAAATTTGTAGCTGCCTACGATGTAGATGCCAAGAAGGTTGGCCTTGATTTGGCTGATGCGATCTGGGCGAGCGAGAATAACACGATCAAATTCGCTGAAGTTGCGCCGACTGGCATAAAAGTTCAACGTGGGCACACCCTTGATGGACTCGGCCGATATTACAAAGAGACAATTTCTGAAGCGAGCGTAGCCCCAGTAGATATTGTTGCAAATTTAAAGAGCGAGAAGGTTGATGTTCTGATTTGCTATCTTCCCGTTGGTTCGGAAGAAGCAGCAAAGTTCTATGCTCAGTGTGCAATTGATGCGGGCGTAGCTTTCGTTAATGCCCTTCCGGTATTTATTGCATCAGATCCTATCTGGGCCGATAAGTTCACCAAGGCTGGAATTCCAATCGTTGGGGATGACATTAAGTCGCAAGTTGGCGCAACAATTACTCATCGAATCATGGCCAGATTATTCCAAGACCGCGGCGTTCACTTAGACCGTACTTATCAATTGAATGTTGGTGGAAATATGGACTTCAAGAACATGCTGGAGCGCGATCGTCTTGAGTCTAAAAAGATTTCGAAAACTCAATCCGTTACATCACAGCTCGATCATGACTTAGGTGCGAAGAATGTTCACATTGGACCTTCGGATTACATCCCGTGGCTTGATGATCGTAAGTGGGCATATGTCCGGCTTGAGGGACGTGCTTTTGGTGATGTTCCGCTGAATCTGGAGTACAAACTCGAAGTCTGGGATTCACCAAACTCAGCTGGTGTAATCATCGATGCACTTCGCTGCGCCAAGATTGCACTGGATCGCGGAATCGGCGGTCCCCTTCTTTCGCCTTCGAGCTATTTTATGAAGTCTCCTCCAGTTCAATATACCGATGAGCAGGCTCACAATCGAACCGCAGAATTCATTGGTGGTTCCATCGAACGTTAATTTTCTTCTTTAGATAGAAGAAATGCAAAAGGCCCCGTTCTCTTTCGAGTTCGGGGCCTTTCCTCACGGAGAGATGAGGTCTGGTTTTACTTATTTAGCAAGGATTAGATAATTGAATCGGTATCTGCACGACGTAAGTGTGCGAAACCAAGGAGTGCAAGTATCAAGAAGATTAGACCACCAGCAAATGAGACATAACTGGCAACAATTGCGATCTGGCCAAGGGTTCCGAATGCATAAGCGTTAAGCAACATACCTCGGAGAGTTTCACCTTTGAAAACAGTTTCCACCATTCCTGAAGCTTGTCTTGCAGCAGCTTGTAGTTCTACATTTGTCGGATCAGCGGCAAGTGCACCAGCAGCAGCACGGTTTGCTCCAGATGCTGCAGCATATGTTGGCATCTCAGCCATATGAAAACCAATGTAATGATCGGCATACATCTGTGCTTGCTTTCCTGTAGTCATTACTTTGCCGCCATTGTCAGCAAAAAATTTCTTAACATCGGCGGTAACTTTGGGATCGCCATTCTCGTCCGGAATTGTTATCGCCTGAGGTTCTAATTGAACTGCAACTTGATCTGTTGCAAAGTTGCCGCCGAATTGCAAGATGCCACCGATGACGATTAGGAAGCCTGCTAGCAAAAGGCCGATGACGCTTGCGATTTTGTCGAATGATTTTCTATTCATTTTCAACTCTTTCTACTCTCCAGAAAAGTTAGATACGAAATTTGGAGAGATTTCGCATCAGTGCAATCTTCGAGCATGCTTGAGTTATGTATCTACAAAATAGCGAGGGCTAGCACTTGGAGAATCAGTACGAGTGCTAGCCCTTTAAGAAATTCTTAACTGAACTTAGTCGAGATGCTTGTCACAATATCTCTGGCCATTTTCGCCAATTTTGCTATGTGAACAGTCAACGTTCAATTTATCAAATGAGCCATCACCAAAGTGTGTCCGGTAGGCCAGGGCGAGCAAGACACGAATATTTGTGTCGCCATCAGATTTAATCCCAAAGGCTCGGGCCATTCTGGAAACCGTATTTTCAATAACCTTTTCACTATGAGAAGTCGCTTTTGCAATAGCAGCATTTGATAAACCATCACAGAGATGATCGGCGACTAAATGCTCAAATGGCGTCAATTCTCGAGACATAATCTTAATATCCATAATTAGATTACCTAAGCCCTCTCCGACTTTAGAAATTCCCCTTGAAATATTGATTGTTCACCATAAACTGCCCCAATGGGTAATATTTTAAGCAATAAATTGGGCCAAGTTCTGCATCTCACCTTGGATCGTCCTGAAAAGAAGAATGCGCTCACGCCAGCGATGTATTCCGATCTTTCCAAGGCTCTCAATACTGTAAAAGACGATTTCGACATCAGGGTGGTCGTAATTTCAGGGGCTGGAAGTGCTTTCACTGGTGGCAATGACATTTTAGATTTCATGGACACTCCACCCACAGGACCCGATTCACCGGTTATGCAATTTCTTGCCGTTCTACATGATTTCCCAAAACCACTGATTGCAGCAGTTCACGGTAACGCAGTTGGAATCGGCACAACGATGTTGATGCATTGTGATTTGGTTTATGCAACAGCGGATGCAAAGTTTTCTATGCCAT
>JAURGA010000044.1 GCA_030834095.1 Candidatus Nanopelagicales bacterium
GTTCGCGCTTTACGCGTAACTCTTTCCGCCATCGAACAAGTTTTGAATCTGCCGAAATTGGAAGCTGACTTTAAAACACTAGAAGCAGAAGCCAGCGAACCAAATCTTTGGGATGATCCGGAGAAAGCTCAAGTTGTAACCAGCAAACTTTCAAGAGTCCAAGCCACTTTGAATAAATCAAACACAATTCGTCGCAGACTTGAAGATATTCCTCTACTTCTCGAGCTCGCCCAAGGCGAAAAAGATGCAGGTGCAATTGTCGAAGCAGGGAATGAATTAGATGAAGTTACGCGCGCAATTCGTGAATTAGAAGTTCAAACACTTCTAAGTGGTGAATACGATAATCGAGATTGTTTGATAACTATTCGTTCTGAAGCCGGAGGTGTAGAAGCCGCGGATTGGGCGCAAATGTTGATGCGCATGTATTTGAGATATTGCGAGCGCCATAACTTCAAAGTTGACGTTCTAGAAACTTCATATGCAGAAGAAGCTGGCATAAAATCGACAACATTTAGGGTTTATGCACCCTATGCATATGGCACGCTCTCTGTAGAACAAGGCACACATCGCTTGGTTCGGATTTCGCCATTTGATTCGCAATCCCGCCGCCACACATCATTTGCAGGCGTGGAAGTTGTGCCCGTTGTAGAGCAGAGCGATCACATTGTTATTGACGAAAAGGAACTTCGTGTCGATGTTTATCGATCATCTGGACCTGGCGGTCAAGGCGTGAACACAACAGACTCGGCTGTGCGGATAACTCACCTTCCTACTGGAATAGTTGTTTCTTGCCAGAACGAGCGCTCGCAAATTCAAAATAAGGCGACCGCAATGGCGGTTCTGCAATCCAAATTATTAGAACGTCGTCGCCAAGAAGAACGTGCGAGATTAGATGCACTTAAGGGTGATAACTCTGGATCATGGGGTAATCAAATGCGCTCTTATGTTCTGGCTCCTTATCAAATGGTTAAAGATTTGCGCACAGATTTTGAAGTTGGAAATCCATCAGCAGTTTTGGATGGCGAAATTGATGGCTTTATTGAAGCTGGAATTAAGTGGCGTAAAAGCACGGATTAAATAGCTTCTCCACAAAATCATCAAAAACTTGAAATTCAAGAAATATCTAGAAAAAAGAATTGATTTGAGTATCACATGGATTTACGCGTAACTGGAAGAAATTTCTCAGCCTTTTTCGCGCGTATTTCCGGGCCTGAACGGTGATTCCTGCCTAAACTTCCCATGTAGGCAGAATGCTTAATTGCGTTCACCTGAGGCAATTGCTAGAAATTAGTTTTGAGCGGAAAGCACAAGGAGGCGGTCATGATTCGTTTTGAAAACGTTTCTAAAACTTACCCAAAGCAGGATCACGCTGCTCTTGATTCAGTAAATATTGATATTCAAAAAGGCGAGTTTGTATTCTTGGTTGGACTATCCGGCTCAGGAAAATCAACCTTTCTTCGTCTAGTCCTAAGGGAAGAGCGCCCAACATCTGGCAAGATTATTGTCGCGGGAAAAGATCTCAACACTTTATCGGCTCATAAGATTCCAGAACTTCGCAGACAAGTGGGAACTGTATTTCAAGATTTCCGACTACTCCCAAATAAGACAGTTACCGAGAATGTTGCATTCACATTGCACGTGCTGGGTTTTTCCCAGAAGGAGATAAATCGAGAAGTGCCAGAAGTTCTAGAACTCGTTGGCTTAGAAGAGAAAGCCGATCGCAAGCCTTCAGAACTTTCAGGCGGAGAACAACAACGCGTGGCGATTGCGCGTGCTTATGTAAGTCAGCCCGCTATTTTGATTGCTGATGAACCAACTGGAAACTTGGATCCAGCAACAAGTGTTGGAATCATGAAATTGCTTGATCGGATAAATCGAGAAGGAACCACTGTTGTAATGGCTACACACGATTCAAAGATTGTTGATTCAATGCGCAAACGCGTTATTGAGCTTGAAAGTGGCCAAGTCATTCGTGATCAGGTTCGTGGCGTATATGGATATGCGGGATAGGGGCAGAACATGAGAACCGGATTTCTATTTAAAGAGGTAAAAATCGGTCTGCGCCGAAATCTAACAATGACATTTGCAGTCGTTATCACTGTTGCAATTTCTTTAACTCTTCTTGGTATCGGCCTTCTTGCTAACTCGCAAGTTCGAGTGATGAAAGATTATTGGTATGACAAAATTGAAGTTTCAGTATTTCTCTGCGGAACACTTTCAGAATCTCCTTCATGTGCAAGCGGACCGGTTTCACAAGAGCAGAGAGATCAAATCAAAGTAGATATCGAAGCACTTCCTGTTGTAGATACGGTTTATTACGAATCTCAATCCGAAGCATTTACCCGTTTTCAAGAAAGATTTAAGGGTTCTGCAATCGCACAAAATGTAACCCAAGATCAACTTCCAGAGTCTTACCGAGTTAAGTTAAAAGATCCGACACAGTTTGCAGTTATGCAGAGTGCATTTGCTGGAAGGCCTGGTGTTGACTCGGTTCAAGATCAACGGAGCATTCTAGAAAAATTCTTTAAGTTGTTATCAGTGCTTCGAGATGGCGCCCTAGCAATTGGTTTAGCCAGCGTTCTTACCGCCGCATTATTGATTAGCAATACGCTTCGAATCGCAGCCTTTAACCGGCGACGAGAAACTGGCGTCATGAAATTAGTTGGTGCTTCGTCCTTCTCAATCCAGTTACCATTTTTACTAGAAGGAATAATCTCGGCAATTGTTGGATGGGTCTTTTCAACAGGCCTGTTATCAGGATTTAAATTGTTGGTTGATTCAAGAATTGCACCACTACTGAGTTTCACTAAATTCTTTACCTGGTCTGATGTTTGGGTTGCTTCAGGAATCCTCTTAATTACTGGACTATTCGTATCAACAGTGGCCTCAGTTGCCACTTTGCGTAAATACCTAAAGGTCTAACTCCGTACGCCGCTCTAATTACGCACACCGCTCTACAACTTTGCCAATTTCAGGCTTTGCTAGGAGAATTCACGGATGCTTTCCCCTTGGCAGTCAATAGTTTCGCGCATTCGCGGCGCTGGATTTAGTGCAACTGCAGCGATTGCATCTTTTGCCATAATTTTGGCATTTGCTCTTGGGGATTATGTTGGTCAATCTAGAAATGAATCACCAGTTGAGCAATCTATTTCAAAAATTTTGGCAAAGAATCCAACGCCTCTAGAGCGAAACATTTTAGAGCGCGCTGCAATTGAAGCTGTATTAAAGGCATCGGGTGATCAATGGGCAAACTACTTTCCACAAGAGAGTGTTGAAGGTTTAACTCAGACCCTTGAAGGTCGCTATAGCGGAATTGGAATTTGGCTTCGAAAGAATAAATCTGGTGTCTTAGAAGTTTCAAGCGTGCAAGTAGATTCACCAGCAGCAAAAGCTGGGGTAAAAGTTTTGGATTCACTAGTTGATATAAATGGTGTTGATTTAGAAGGTGCTTCTATTGCGACTGCAATAGCTGCACTCAGAGGATCACCAAACACAAAAGTCAGTATCGGCTTAGAGCGAAATCAAGATCTGATTCGACTTGAAATAACTCGTCAATCTATTCTCAATGGTGATGTTGTTGCTTATCAGTTAGCAACCAAAGTTGTTTATATTCAAATTTCTTCAATATCCAGTCAGGTATCAAATGATGTTGCGATTGCACTTGCGAAGTATCCACACACAGGTGGGATTGTTTTAGATTTACGTGATAATCCAGGTGGGTTAATCAATGTTGCAGTGGATGTTGCATCTCAATTTCTTCCCGAAGGAACAGTGGTTTCATATTCAAGAAAGAACGATTCAGAAGTCGTTTTAGAATCAAAGAATAAGAATCCAGAAACTGCGCCCATGACTGTATTGATTAGTAGGGCAACAGCGAGTGCAGCAGAAGTAATTGCAGGCGCTCTTCAAGATCGTAATCGCGCTGTAATCATTGGTGAGAAAAGTTATGGCAAGGGAACAGTTCAAGAAATAATTGATTTAGTAGATGGCTCTAAACTTGAAATTACTATCGGAAAATATCGAACCCCAAATGGCCGCATCATTGATCAAGTTGGCATTGCTCCAGATCTCCTTATTCCTGATGAAGAAGAAATTTCCAAAGCGCTACTTGTCCTAAGCGGCTTATCCGCTATCGGCAACGACTAACGCTCCCGCGAAAGAAGCAACACCCGCACTTAGTTACGGGGAAGTGGATTTCCCGCGTATCCTTAGCACTGTAACTAATGCAATTCTGTAATTATCTGAGGTTGATTCAATATCGCAAATTAACGAATTAGCGAATTGCGAATAGGCAATCTAGTGAAAAAGAAATGAGGTGGTCTAAATGGTTAAAGAACTTGGCAAGAAACTTATTGCGCAAAACAAAAGTGCTAGCCATGACTACTTCATTGAGGAAGTTTTTGAATGTGGAATAGTTCTAAGCGGAACTGAAGTTAAATCACTTCGGGCTGGCAGAGCTTCACTTGTTGATGGATTTGCGATGGTTAACAATGGTGAACTTTGGTTAAGCGGTGTTCATATTCCGGAATACACCGAAGGGACTTGGAATAACCACACCCCGCGTCGCGAACGTAAATTGCTTCTTCATAAGAAGGAGATTGAAAGATTGGCTGCCGATACTAAGCAAGGTGGCCTAACTCTTGTGCCACTTTCTATTTATTTCAAAGATGGCAAAGCAAAAATCGAATTGGCTCTTGCAAAGGGAAAGAAAGCTCATGATAAGCGGGCAACATTGATGGAGAAACAGGCAAATCGTGAAATTACCCGCGAACTTTCCAGGCGGACCAGCGGCAAATCCGAGCGCTGAATCCACCAGTTATCTTTAAGGCGCCTTACGCCTTACAATTAGCACGTTAGCTGATGATATTTATTTTCTACAAATATCGTTATCTAGCGACAATTCGGAAAAAACTAAATATAGAAAAGTAAATGCTTCATGTTCCACAACCATCATGGGGGTGAACGGTCTCGACTTTAGTTGTTGAGTCAGGTGAAGCGGGCCGAGGAAGCCGGGATGATCTCGTTAACCAATAACCCTGGCAAAACTATAAGCGCCAGTACAACTGCCGCTGATTTCGCTATCGCTGCCTAAGCGATTTAAGTGAATCCGTTAACCCAAGAGTGCTCTCGACTTGGATGTTAGCGTCGCTAGAGAGCTCACTTGATAGTGGTGTTATGGACGCTATTGGGGAAATAAATCTATAACTGAGTTCGTTGACTACATGTGTTTGTGAGAGTCAGGACTGAGAAAACGAATAGAACACTACGCCCGTAGAAGCCCTGATTTTGCTCTAGAGGACCCGGGTTCGATTCCCGGCACCTCCACTTTTTACTTGTTAGTGCTCCCAATAAGTTTTATCGAACCAAATCTTGATAAACACATAAATTGCAGAACCAATTGAAAATACGGCGATTACTACGCCACCGATTGCAGGCCCAGTTAGCAAAATAGATGTTCCGACCATGAAACCAACTAAGGTAAACATGAAAGCCATCAATTTCTTGAACATTGTTGTTGACTGTTTCTGAGTCGGAATCTTTAATACCAATAAACCGATTGGGGCGCCCAAAACTGAAACCAGGATCATTATGGTTACTAATAGCGCAAGGGATTCCACAAATCAATTATGGCAATAGATGGCCGAATATGCCATCTATTGCCATAATTAGGCCGTGCCTAGCGCGAATGAAATTTCGAAGCTAAACCAGTTAATTGGTGATGTAAAAATCTTGGTTGGCTCGCTTTTGACGTTAGATAAAGCAATTCTGGAAAAAGATCAGATTCTTATCGCAACCGCATTAGATGCAATTAATTTTAGGATTCGCGCGATTCATAAAACCGCGACCGATCTAGGACTTGGTGAAGCTAAAATAAACCCAACCAATCCAACAAAGCCAGCTGCCCTACAAATCGACGATGTGCTGCTCGAGCTAACTAAACCAAATCCTGATGCCAAGGTTTTGCACGCATTGTTGGATGACCAATTAGAAACCCTTAGGAAAGTAGCGCTAAGCGAGATCCTGACACTTTCAGTCGAATAAATTCCCAAAGCCCCAGATATTGTTAATGACACACTCGGCTGATGTCCTAGACTTCTCGCATGTCAAAAGTCCTTGCATCGTTGCCGGTCGGCGAAAGAGTTGGAATCGCATTCTCTGGCGGCTTAGATACCTCAGTTGCCGTTGCTTGGATGCGCGAAAAAGGTGCAGTGCCATTTACATACACCGCTGATCTTGGGCAATACGACGAACCAGATATCGAATCCGTGCCAAGCCGAGCAAAAGCTTATGGGGCCGAAGGTTCACGGCTGATTGATTGCAAGGAGGCGCTCGTTGAAGAAGGTTTTGCAGCGATTGCTTGCGGTGCTTTTCATATTCGATCTGGTGGAAAAACTTATTTCAACACAACACCACTTGGCCGCGCAGTTACGGGCACCTTGCTTGTGCGCGCAATGCTTGAAGATAACGTTTCGATTTGGGGCGATGGTTCAACATATAAAGGCAATGACATCGAACGTTTTTATCGCTACGGCCTGCTTGCTAATCCAAAGCTAAAGATTTATAAGCCATGGCTCGATACTGATTTTGTAAATGAACTTGGTGGCCGCAAAGAAATGTCGGAATGGCTTTCAACTCGCAAGCTCCCTTATCGCGACAGCGTTGAAAAGGCCTACTCAACCGATGCAAACATTTTGGGCGCAACCCATGAGGCAAAAACTCTTGAGAACTTAGACACCTCACTTGAAATAGTTGATCCAATTATGGGCGTTGCATTCTGGAAAGAATCGGTAACGATTGCAACCGAAGATGTGAAAATAGAATTTTCTAAGGGCCGCCCAGTTGCTATCAATGGCGAAAAACTCGGCGCTGTTGCACTTATGCAATTGGCAAATGAAATCGGTGGACGCCACGGCCTTGGAATGTCTGACCAGATCGAAAATAGAATTATCGAAGCCAAGAGCCGCGGAATTTATGAAGCACCTGGAATGGCGCTTCTGCACATTGCATACGAGCGCCTGATAAGTGCAATTCATAACGAAGACACAATTGCGAATTATCATGCCGAAGGACGTCGCCTTGGCCGCTTGCTTTATGAAGGCCGTTGGCTTGATCCACAATCATTAATGCTCCGTGAATCACTTATGCGTTGGGTTGCCTCTGCCGTAACTGGTGAAGTAACAATTCGCCTACGTCGAGGCGATGATTTTTCAATCATTAATTCAA
>JAURGA010000016.1 GCA_030834095.1 Candidatus Nanopelagicales bacterium
ACATTTAGAATCTAACTTAAAGATTCCAACAATAAAGTTTAGTGAAAATGAACTAGCTGCTATTGCTGAAGTTTTAAGTAGAAGCAAAGGGCCAAAGGGTCCGGTTTACTATTTAGAGCGTTACAACGATGAACATCGCAACATAATGCACACCAACAATAATTAAGTTAGATCCTGCGCATTTAATTTAACGGAACGAATCCGATCGATCTTCATAATCAGTTTCTCTTCTGGATCCGGACAAGCAACAAGTGAATCTTGTTCAAGCCAATCATCGGATGCCATTTTGCGTTGTTTGGCAGGAAGCAGAGGCAAAATTGATGCGATTGCATACATACAAAAATGTTTTCCTTCAGGAATTCGTAGCTCGGCGCTATTTGTAACTTCGAAATAATCTCCTGGCTTTAAGCCGCAGACCGAGCGCCCACCGATACTGTCGACGGTAACTCGTAAATCGAATATCTCCATGCCTAGAGGATACGGCAAGACATGGACTACAAACTATTAAACGACTTTAGTTTGAGACTGCTGAACCCAAAGTTACGTTAAATGTCTTTGATCCACCGGCGGGCATTGTGACCACAATTGTCACCTTGTCACCAGGGGCATATGAACGAATCCGAACAATTGCAGATACTTGATCTGTTATTCGAATCCCATCAATTGATGTGATGATTGCACCGGCTGGAATTCCAGCTTTTTGTGCCGCTTCATTAGGGGAAAGACTAGCGATCTTTGCACCCTTACCTGGAGTGAAACTTCTATCAAAGAAGACGCCTAGGACTGGCCGGGTTGCCTTTCCGGTATCAATAATTTCATTCATTACTCGAAGCGCTTGATTCATAGGGATTGCAAAGCCAAGTCCAATTGACCCGCTCTGTCCAGATGCTGATCCAAGCGTTGCAACCGCAGTATTTATTCCAATCATTCGCCCCAAAGAATCAGTTAGTGGACCACCAGAATTACCGGGGTTGATAGATGCATCTGTTTGAATTGCATCTACATAAGATTCTGCAGAATTAATTCCGTCACCTGTTACAACTGGGCGATTTAATGCGGAAACAATTCCGCTGGTAACTGTGCGATCAAGACCAAGTGGCGACCCAAATGCTATTGCCTGATCCCCAATCTTTAATTGACTTGAATCGCCAAGTTCAATGGTTGGCAGATTGCTCTTTGTTATCCGTAAAACTGCTAAATCATAATTAGGATCTCTACCTACAATAGTCGCCGTTGCTTGATCTCCATTATCTAACCCAACTGTGATAATCCCAGCACCACCAACTGCATCTTCAATAACGTGGTTGTTGGTAACTACATAACTAAAGGTTGATGAAGTTTTAAAAATTGAACCTGATCCACTACCGCCACCGGTTGGTGTTGTGACATTTATGGTTACGACACTTGGTGAAACTTTATTTACAATCGAATTAAGACTGCCAGCCACCGAACCTAGAGAACCCAGTGTTACTCCAGTTCTCTTTGCTGGACAGGTGTTATTTACGGCCGCATAAATTGCCTGGGTCTTCTTATCAACACAAGCGTTCACGACATTTGTGCTAAAGACTCCCGATGCAGTTGCGATTCCGCCAGCAGTGGTTATGCCGAGAAGAAAACCTGCCAATACCTTTGTTGAACTACGCATGGGAAGACCTTACTTTCTCCTTGCTTAAAGGGCGGGGCGGATAAGTTTAAATCTTTCTGTGAATCTACTCTGCGATCTTGGCTTCTGCAATCTGCATATTGCGCATTGCCGGGGTAGCCAACATGGCGATGATTAAAACTGCGGTAAAAATTGCGAAGAATTGGAGGGTTTCCGAAATGCCAATCGCCAGAGAAAGCGGGCCGGCGATAGCCAATCCAACTGGGCGCAGCAGCATGGTGCCCATAGCATCAAATGATGAAACTCTTGAGAGAGCTTCGCGCGGAACTTCTCTCGCCATAGCGGTCGACCAAATTGTTATCCATAAATCAAGAGTTATTCCCCAAAGTAGCGCACAGAATGCAATAAACCAGATCGATTGTGGCTTTGCCATAGACCACATATATAAGGAAATTGAAAAACTGATAATTAGCAGAAATCGAAGCGGATACTTTAATTTAATCTTAAGCCCTATAACTGAACCAATCAGTAAACCTATTCCTTCAAATGATAAGACTAGAGACCAAGATTTTGCACCGTTAAATTCTTTGAGTGCAATCAAAGGTCCCAAGATATTTTCACCTGCTGCCCAAGCCAGAACGATAAATGAGAAACCAAATACACCAATTACAATCCAACGGAAAGATATAAATATTTTCCAACCATGAACTAGATCATCAATCATTGTATTTTCAGTTTTACTTCTTGCTGGAGAAACATGTCTAAAAGTTAATAACACTATTCCGCCGATAGTGAAGGTTGCTGCATCAATAGCCAACGCCCAGGTAGCACCCCAACCTGCGACAATAATTCCGCCAACGGCTGCTCCCAAAATGATTGCGCCATTTGAAAAGAAATTATTAACCGAGTTAGTCCCCTGGAGATGTTCGTCAGGAACCAAAGCAGGTAGTACTCCTGACATTGCAGGCCAGAAAATTCCCCACATCAATCCGAAGTTAATGTTTACAAGTAATAGAACAATTAATGGGACTTCTCCAGAAGCAAAGAAAGCTACCTGAACAAAGAGTCCCGCGGATGCGACTAAGTCAGCGAAGGCAACTGCTTTAACTCGGCCAAATTTATCGGCCAAAACCCCGCCGAATGGGCTCATGATAAGCATTGCAACTGTTGTTGATCCAAGTACTAGACCAAGCATATTTGCATCACCATCTGGAAGATTTAAAATTCCAAAAGCTAGCGCTATCGGTGACATTCCATTTCCAAAATTGCTAATAAAGCGTGCAAAATAGAAGCGCTTTATGTAACGAAATTGAAATGGTTCAGTAAAATTCACTTAGTTATGATACTTCGAGCTTAACTAATTCTCCGCTTTCAAATCTAGCCGTTGGTGCACCACTCAAAATATGCACAGAACTTTCGCCGTAGACCTGCCAAGTATTTTCCAAAAGTGATGTTCGAGAATCAAGACCTGTTACTAAAGCTGTATCTTCATCAATCCCAATAATCAAGGTTCCATCCGGTGCCTTCATTACGATCTTAGCTGCGCTGTCTGGAATCCAACCAAAAAATTTGTTGTAATGTGGAATTGGTCTTATATGTGGGACAACGTTGAATCCTGGAATTCCTTCACTTTTCATTCTAAAAAAATTAGGAACATCCGAACTCATGGCCATTGCACCAGCACTACAACCAGCTAGCGATGCTCCTGCAAGCCAATTCTTTTTAATCTCTACCCAGAGCGGGGTATCACGTAGCGAATTAGCTAAATATCCTGGATCGCCGCCTGAAAAATAAATAAGAGCCGCATCTTTTATCCGTGAGATGTATTCGATGTTAAAAGCATCTTCGCGGGTAAATATTGGGAGGAAATCTTGGATTGTTCCGATTCGACGAGCTTGTTCAGCGCCTCGCGATTCCCAGAATTCCAGTCGCTCACGACTCTCTTCTCCAGCGGCGGTTGGAATTTGTAGGAATCTATTTGGCTTTCCATTAGAAACTCCGGAATTTATAAGCGCGCTTTCCAACTCCTGCATGACAGGCAGATACTCGCCCGATCCAACTAATGCGAGTGCGCCCTGTCTCTTCATATACCTTCTTTCATAGGGTTACTTTAACGTCAGCTATCCAATTTCTTATTCGGTAAGATACTCGTTATGCGTAAATGGGCCAGAAATATTGCAGTGGCTCTATCTATTTCAATTGTTGTCACCTCAGGTGCACTTAATTTCTTTAGCAAAGCGGCCTCGAACGCTATTCCAAGATCGAAAGCTCTTCAAGGTGCGCCACAATCAAAGAATGGTGATACAAATATTCTGCTGATTGGTCTCGATAGTCGTAGAGACAATGAGGGCAATCCAATTCCTCGTGAGATTGCAAAGTTGCTTCGCACTGGCCCTGTAACAGTTGGCGGCTATAACACCAATACTTTAATTCTGATTCATATCCCCGCTGATGGCAAAAAAGCAGTTGCCGTTTCGATTCCTCGTGACAACTATGTAAATGTTCCTGGTTATGGAATGAAAAAGATTAAGGAAGCTTATAGCTATGCAAAATATGCTGAAGATTCCAGACTGTATAAAGAAGGTGTCCAGCAACCAACCCGCGAACGTCTTTCTCGTGATGCCGGACGGGTTGCCACCATTGCGACCGTTTCGCAATTCTTAGATGTTCCGATTGATCACTTCGCTGAAGTTAACATGATTGGTTTTTACGATCTGGCAAATGCGCTCGGCGGTATTCAAGTCTGTTTGAATAAGGCTGTAAGCGACACCAAGTATTCTGGCGCAGTATTCCCAGCTGGTTTGCAAACTATTTCTGGAGCAGACGCTCTTAGATTTGTTCGCCAACGCCATGGACTTCCTAATGGTGACTTAGATCGTACACATCGCCAACAAGCTTTTATCGCTGGTGTAATAACAAAATTTAGAACTCAAGGAGTCTTCAGTGATATTGGGAAATTATCTGCTCTGCTCGATGTTGCCAAGAAAGATGTCGTTATTGACTCTGGATTTGATGTTCTTGGGTTCCTGCCACAGGCAACTGCGCTAACTAGTGGAAATATTAAGTTCCATACTCTTCCAATCGAAGGTTATGTGATGCGAAACAACCAGAGTGTGAACTTGGTTGATGAGATAAAAATTCGTGAAATTGTTAAGGATCTCTTTAACCCAAAACCTAAGGATCCAAAAGCTTCAGCGACACCAAAACCAAAGCCAACCAAAATAAATTATGCTCAATTGGCTAGCGGTAAAGCCGTTGATGGCAGCAGAATCCCTTGCGTTAACTAAGTAGAACTGAGGCAATATGTTTGCGATTTTTGCAGTTCTAATTGGTGTTGTTGTAGCAATTCAGGCTCGGATTAACGGCCAGCTTTCGGTAGATCTTGATAATGGTCTCGCTGCTGCTCTCGTCTCTTTTCTAACTGGATTAGCCATAGTTTCGGTTTTAGTATTTGGATTTAAGCGGGAACGCGAAGCGCTATTTAGAGTGTTCGAAGCAATTAAAAATAAGCAGCTTGTTACTTGGGAACTCATGGGTGGCGTCCTTGGTGGTTTCTTTGTTGCGGCTCAAAGCGCTGTTGTTCCGCAAATTGGTGTCGCACTCTTTACTATCGCCGTGGTCGCTGGTCAGACCATCTCTTCGCTTTTGGTAGATAAAGTCGGAATGACTCCGAGTGGAAAAGAGAGAATTACAAAGCCTAGAATCTTTGGTGCAGTCGCGACTTTAATTGCAGTAGCAATTGCAGTCTTCCCAGACTTAACAAACTCAGAGTTTAGATTTCTGCCCCTTACATTTGCTCTGATTGTTGGTGTTTTTGCATCTTTTCAGCAAGGCATGAATGGTCGAGTAAATGTTGTGGGAAAGCGGCCGCTTGCTACTGCGTGGTTGAACTTCGTAAGTGGAACTATCGTGGTTGTAATAGCGCTTTCGGTAGATTTTGCTCTTGGTGCAACAATCGAACCGCTGCCAGGTAATTTCTGGGTTTACACGGGTGGTGCAGCCGGTTTAATTTTCGTAGCCGTTTCGGCCTACATAATTAAGCATCTAGGAGTTCTTAATTTTTCAATTCTAAACATCGCGGGCCAACTTGTTGGGGCTATTTTAATTGATTGGCTGGCACCAACAAAAGCCGGATCTCTAAATGGCTACCTAATTTTTGGAACAGTCATGACGATTATTTCAATTGCGGTTTCAAAGCTTTACGAAGGTAGAAAAGTTAAAATCACTTAACTCTTGGTTTTGACTTACCCACATTTTTCTTTGGCCCAGCTTTTTTGAAAGTTCCTTTAGGAAGCGGTGCGCGTTTAGCAGGCGCCTTCTTTGCAAACTTCTTTGGACCTGAAGCCTTTTTAAAAGCAGGACGTTTATCTTCGCGCTTTTCTGTGCGCTCGATCTGCTCTGAATCTGCCCGCCAAGTTGAAGTTACAGGTCTGGAATCAGATTTATAACTCTTTTTCACTGGGCGTTCTGATTTATCAAACTTTGATGGCTTTGGAGAATTAAAGCGATCTGCCTTTGCTGGGCGATCTGATTTTTCAAAACGTTCAGCTTTTGGATGGCGGTCAGCTCTAAAAGAGCGTTCTGGTTTTCCGCGCTTTTCAAATTTATCGTTTCGATCCCTACTTACCGGGCGTTCTGCACGAGCTGGACGATCTTCATACTTTGGCTTCTCTGGTGTTGCGCCACGGAATGAGCGAACAGGTTTTTCTCTCTCGCTATCTCCAACACGTCCGCCACCTTCACTACGCTTTTTAAAATTACCAGAGTGTCCGCGACGGAATCCACCACGATCACCTCGGTCACGACTTCCACGATCGTTGCGCCCTGGTTTTTCCGCCTCAACAATTACCGGAATACCTGATGGTTCTTGTGCTCCTGTAACGCGAATTAATTCTGGGTCAGAAGGGCGAACATAAACTTCATTTAATTTAACTTTGGCTTGGTTTGTGATTCCAAAGATGCCACGTTTCTGCTTATGGGTAGCAAGAGTTACAACTACTCCAGTTGCACCAGCGCGCGCAGTTCGGCCAGCTCGGTGTAGATAATCCTTGTGATCTGCCGGAGCATCAACATGAACAACTAGCGAGACATCATCAACGTGAATCCCGCGAGCAGCTACATCTGTTGCTACAAGTGCAGATGCGCGACCATCTTTGAAAGCCGCTAATACTCGAGTGCGTTGGCCTTGGGACTTTCCGCCATGCAATACGCCAACTGGAACTCCGGAGCGAAGCATCTTTTCGGCAAGTTTATCTGCCCCATGCTTTGTCCGAACGAAGAAAATTGTGCGACCCTCGCGGGCGGCAATCTGCGTTGCTACTAAATCCTTATGGCCTTGATCCATAATCAAAACGTGGTGCAACATATCTGCCGCGCGTGATTTCTCATTCTCAAGTGAATGTGTGATTGGATCTTTTAGGAAACGCTTTACAAGTGAATCAACATCGCGATCAAGTGTTGCTGAGAAGAGAAGTCTCTGTCCATCATCTTTGGTCTGACCTAAAATATCTTTTACAACTGGAAGGAAGCCCATATCAGCCATTTGATCGGCTTCATCTAAAACTGTGATTGCAACATCATCCAGAACTACATGCTTCTTCTCAATTAAATCAATCAAGCGCCCTGGGGTTGCAACAAGAATTGTTACGCCAGAACGTAGCGCCTTAATTTGGCCAACATATGAAAGGCCGCCTGCAATAACTTGGGTGCTTAGTCCGACTTTGCGAGAAAGTGGTCCGACAACATCTGAAATTTGAACTGCGAGTTCGCGAGTTGGTGAAAGTATCAAACCAAGTGGGCGATGTGGCTTTGCTGTGCGGCCTTCAAGGCGAGTAAGCATTGCAAGACCAAAAGCTAGAGTTTTTCCAGAGCCAGTCTGCCCGCGACCTAGAACATCGCGACCTTTAATTGCATCAGGAAGTGTTGCGCTTTGAATTGGAAATGGTGAAGTGATTCCTTGTGCATCCAGGGCTTCTACGAGCGCAGGAGCAATACCTAAATCTTTAAATGACATAAAAATACCAATCGAGACATCAAGCGTGTCTCGTGGTGCCAAAGATTAAGACTCGCAAGTGAACCTTGATTCTTATCAGAGGGTTCTATGGGGAGTGCTGCGGTTGCAACAACTGGCTAATTGTAACCTACTAAATTACCTTGCGACGCCACGTTGCATATTTCAAAGCTAGTGGATCAGTAATTTGTGCGTATTTGCGGCCTGTTGCACGCGTCAAAAGTAAATCTGCAAATTCAGGATTACGAGCAAGTATTGGGCCATGCATGTATGTGCCGAAGATATTTCCGTTTACCGCGCCATCATATTTACTATCACCATTGCCATGCCCGGTAATCACTTTTCCAAAAGCTTGCGCGGTTGGGCCCAATATTGTGCACCCCATATGATTTTCGAATCCAGTTAATTCAAAACCCAGAACGCTTGAAGTCGTTTTAATATCACCAACAAGGCGTTTATCACCAGGAACACTTATTACATCTAATAGCCCCAGACCATCAACTTCCTGCCCATTTGCAAAAAACTTATTTCCAATAATTTGAAAGCCAGCACAAACCGCAAGTATTACCGCACCACGTTCAATAGCCAGATGCAGGATATTTAAATTATCTCCTCTTTGAAGTGCCTTAATGCTTAACAACTGTGCTGCATCTTCGGCGCCACCTAATAGATAAATGTCACCATTGGTTGGAAGGTCATCGTTATAGGTGACGTCAACAATATTTGCAGTAATTCCGTGGAACTTTGCCCGGAAAGCTAAAACTTCGGCATTGCCTTGATCGCCATAAGTTCCAAGTAATTCATTATGAATTCTGACGATTTTTATCTGGCTCATGAGTTCACCAACTCGTGAAAGGCGGTGTAGGCCGCAAGAACTTGGACACTTGCACCAGATTCAAATTTACTTATTGCATCCTTAAAATTTGAAGTTATCTCTGCCTCAATACCTTCAACATGCAATCTATAAGCAATATCAAGCGCACGTTCGCCGCAAACTACGACTCGCTTCCCGGATAAGCCACTAAAGGAAATATCCCAGAGCCAAGAAGTGTCGATTCCATCAACTTCGCGAGCGTTGACAATTAAAACTGCATTATCTCCAGTTACAGATTTAAGCGCTTCGGTCCATGATGCTGGATTTTTAGTTAATCTAATATTTGCCTTAACACCTTTATGTATTTGATCCACGCTACGTTCTAATAATTTTTCTACAATAGCAATTGGTTTTGCGCCAAGATGTCTTCCAACCACATTGGCCATAGTTGCATTTCTAAATGCTGCACTGCCAGCTTCAAAAATTTCATCTGGATTAGAGTTTGTTAGGCCGCATGGGCATTTATAGTTGTTCCACACCCACTTCAGATATTTTCCGCATGATGGGCAGACTGCTCCGTCTTGATGCTTGCGACCACCAAAAGAAATTCTCTTTGACTGCGCAGCGCTATTTAGCGCCACTGCTACGAATGGATCATCGACATCGCCTACAAAAAGAGTTTCAGGTGCCGCACTTGCGCTCTTCGCCCATCTATCTGCAACCCTTTTAACTTCATGCATCCGATGAAGTTGATCCCTGGTCAGGTTAAGTAACAGAACTACCTTTGGTTTTGCCTCTTCAATAACTCGAGATAGGTGCAGCTCATCTACTTCTAGCACGGCAAAATCTGATTTTTGCATAAGTGCTGCGGCTACTCCACGTTCTAGATTTGAACCAGATGGGCTTGTAGCAACAGTTCCGAGCTTAGAAATGATGGAGACCAGGGCTTTAGTTGTTGATGTCTTTCCATTTGTTCCGGAAACACAGATTATCTTCTTACTCTTAGAAAGCTCCGTAATCGCTCTTGGGTATAGGGCCAATAGAACGCGGCCAGAAATTGTTTCCCCAGATCTACGCAGAATTATTTTCGAAAGAAAGGCAGCGAACTTTGCAATCAGGACTGCAATTTTAAGTCTCACTTGCAGCCTCTTAATCTAGTCTGACAACTCCAGATGGTGTTGCGAGATGAACTGCAACAATTCCAGAATCCCCATCATTTTCAGATGGATCAAGCCAAATAACTTCGATATCGCTTCCAATTGCCTTCTCTAAATCTGAACCGATCCACTCTGAGATGGTCTTTTCATCTCCGGCAATTTCAACTTTGACGATCTTTGAAATAGCTTTTCCATCTGCCGAAGGATGCGAAAGTGTTAACCATTGAATAAAGAATGGAAGTTGTTTGTCATTTAAGAGTTCTAGGATTCCGATTTGCTTCCAAGATAAATCATTGCCGTCGGGCTTCTTGCGGTGTCCATCAACTGCAGGACGACCAAGTCGAGTTTCGATAGGTGAAATGTCATCGCTAGCTAATACCCAAGTTAACCAACCTCCGCCTTCAGCAGCGCGCTTTGAAACCGCTTTTCCAAATGGTGAGGAATCTGCAGCTGGATGATCGAGTGGACAAACAACTTCGATGTAATGACCATTTTGTAATGGAAGTGTGAAGTTACGAGTTCCGAATCTTGGGTGAACCCCACCGTCAACAAAAGTACTTCCTAAGCGAGAACCAAGACGTTGCACAGTATCTGCAAGTTGGTCATGTGATGCTACATATGAGACATGGTCTAGGCGCATGGGGAAATAATGCCGTATATCAAATGATGCTAAGTACCACTTTTGGCACAAATTAGGGGTTTTGAACCAATTTTCCCCGTTAAAAAGTAGGAATCCACCACCGAGTCGATACAAATATTCCCTTGATTGTGGCCGGTATGGCCATCACCATTTAAGGTCAATAACTTTCCGTTAGTGAATACTTCCGCCAAGTCCTGCGCCCATTCATAAGGAGTCGCTGGATCATTTGTAACACCGATTACTAAAACCGGTGCCGTATCAATATTTTTTAAAGGTACTGGTGGAAGTTGGGGGTTGGTCTTCCAGTATTTGCATGGAAGTGCAGCTAAATATAAATAGGGCCCGAAAATCGGAGCTGCTTTTATAAATGCTCCGCGATCTAAAGCCATTTCTTCAATCGTCCTTGGTTCTTCCCAATCTAAACAATTGATAATTATCGAAACATCTGTCTGATTGCTGTAGTAATTTCCTTCCGAATCTCGGTTGTTATAAGCATCTGCCTGTTTAAACATTTCGGTTGGATTCCGTTTTACAATTGCTTGAACCAACATCTTATTTAAGTTTCGCCAACCATCTCCTGAATCATATAAAGTCGTTGCAATAGCAGTAATTGCTATCGATTCGCTAGCAAATCTTCCATCAGAGCTTTTCATCGGATTGGTCTCAGCTTCTGATAATAACTTCTTTATATCTGCAAGTTTAAATCTTTTCTGGGTTGCTAAGAAATTATTTAGAGCTTTATCAAATGCAACCGCTTGAGCAAGTTGCTGTTCACGCATTGAAACATTCGGCGATACCGCTCCATCTAAAACCATTCTTCCAACTGATTCTGGGTAAAGTGCAGCATACAAAGTTCCTAGATATGTTCCATAACTTTTTCCTAGAAAATTTAACTTCTTCTCATTTAATAAGATTCGAAGAATTTCCATATCTTTTGCTGCCTCTAGCGTGCTGTAATGTCCTAGTTTTGAGCCTGCTGCCTTTGCGCACTTTTCAGCAAAGTCTTTAGAAATTGCAGATAATGCCGCAATGCTGGCTGCCCTTCCATCACTGGCATCTACATTTAAAAAAACATCCTCTTCGGCATCAGATAAGCAGCGGATTTCATCCGATTCATTTATACCTCTCGGATCAAAGCCAACAATGTCATATCTCTGATTAATCTCGCTTGAGAGGATGTATTCGGCGTTGTAGGCATAAAAAATGGCAGAGCCACCTGGGCCTCCAGGGTTTACCAATATGGAACCTAACTTATTCTCTTGATCTAAAGCGCTATGGCGCAAGGCTCTAAGAGTAAAGTTCTGGTTATCGATTTTTTCATAATCGACTGGGACTTTAAATGATGAACATTCAAAACCGTCGTAACACTCTCGCCAATTTAATCCCTGAGATTTGTAATCTTTTATAGTCCAAACTTTAGAATCATTATTACTTAACTGAATTACAATACCAAATACAAAAACTATTCCTAAAGCTAGATAAATTATTCTATATTTTATTGACATTATTTAAGCAGAACCATCAGTGCTTCGATGGTTAGTAGTGGAGCAGCGTTGTGTGAGAGATTTGTTCTCGCGCTCATAATCGCTTCTAATTTTGCCATGGTTGCTTCAGCCTCAGTTGATTCGGCTATTTTTCTCATTTCAGAAATCAAATCAGTATTTATGATTGAGTCTGGTGAATTAGATTGAATTAAAAGTATGTCCCGATAGAGCGTTGCGATATCAAGGAGTGCGCGGTCTAGATAATCCCGAACCATTCGGGTTGTCCGTGACTTCTGTTCTTTCTCTAACTCTTTAACTGCTTTTGATCCACCTTGGGTTAATTTTGAACCTTGTTGTCCCCAAGCCTCTCTCAGTGCTGAAATTTCAGCATCGTCGCGTCTTTCAGCCTCTTCTTCCGCCTCTGCTTTTGCTGCTTCTACTAATACTTGCGCTGCTTTAAATGCAGATGCAATATCTGTAATCATTAATGAAATTTTGAGAATTGCTTGCCGCCGGGTCCTTGCCTCTTCACTCTTCGCTAAATGTCGAGCTCGGCCGATATGTCCTTGTGAGACTCGTGCCGCAAAATCCGCCATTGCAGGTGAAAACTTCTCTTTCTCCAATAGCTTTGCGACCGCCGCGATTGAAGGAGTGCGCAGAACTAAGCTTCGCGTTCTAGATTTGATAGTTGGCAGAACATCTGTAGAGCTTGGTGCGCAGAGCAACCAAACAGTTCTAAGGCCTGGCTCTTCAATCGCCTTTAATAGCGCGCTAGCTGCAGATTCAGTAAGGCGATCCGCATCTTCTATAACCACAACACGATAATTACCAACAGCGGGGCTCCAAGAGGCTCGACTAATTAAATCGCGCACCTCATCGATCTTGATAGAAAGTCCTTCGGTTTTTATCAATTCAACATCTGCGTGGCTTCCGGTTGTGGCGGTTTTGCAATCAGTGCAATCATTGCAACCACCATTTCTACAGATTAATGCGGCAGCAAATGCGAGTGCAGCATTGCTTCGACCAGATCCGGGTGGGCCAGTAAAGAGCCAGGCATGAGTCATCTCTTGTGATTGATTTGTTAAATCAGAAGCTGCTGAAACCGCTTCTTGTAAGATTGAAATAACGTGTTCTTGGTCAATTAAATTATCAAAAACTGAAGTAGCGCTCACTATTTTCTAAATCGCTTCTTCTCGGCTGAGCTCTCCTTCAATTGTGGCAAACTCAGAACGCGTTCAATGATTTGTTCATGGATGCTCGCTTTATCTTGAGTCGCATCAACAACAAAATATCGCTCTGGATCCGACCCGGCAATGTTAAGAAACTCTTGTCGAATACGCTCATGAAAAGCTAATGGTTCCGCTTCCAATCGATCTAATGAACGTAGTCTAGAAATTCCTAACTCTGCGGGGATGTCCATAACGACAGTCAGTGTTGGCGCCAGATTGTCAGTTGCCCAACGAGAAATTCGCGCTACTTCAGATGGCTGCAATATTCGTCCTGCGCCTTGATAGGCGACAGATGAATCTAAATACCGATCGGTTATAACAACTTTTCCTGAGCTCAGTGCTGGTTGAATTAATGAGTAGACATGGTTTGCGCGATCTGCTGCATATAAGAGAGCTTCAGCTCTTGGAGAAATATTTCCGGTTTCAGTGTCTAGGAGAATTTCGCGCAGGCGCTTTCCAAGTGGTGTCCCGCCTGGTTCGCGAGTCAGTAGAACTTCTTTACCGGTTGATTCTAAATACTCTTTTAATAATTGAGTCTGTGTGGATTTTCCAGAACCTTCGCCACCTTCAAATGAGATAAAGATTCCGTTATGTGTAGTGCCGGTGATTCCACCAAGTTCGCCCCGGCTTGCTGCGACAATATCTGACCAGAGCGAGACTGTTGGTCGATCGCGCATTGTGCGATAAGAGATAACTCCAACAACTACCCCAATAATTCCGGCACCAAACATTGTGAATGCAGCACCGTTGTAGGTAACTTCAAAGTTTTCAAAAGTATAGGTATGGCGTCCAATTGCTGCAGCAACTAAAGGCGCAATAGCTAGAACAAGAACAAGTGAGACTCGGATTAAGGATTGGACGAAGGCAAAGGTTCGGCCGCGAACTTCATCAGCGACTTCAAGTCCAAGCATTGTGAAACCAGTTACCCAAGAAATTCCGGCAAATGCTCCGAGTAGAACCGTAATTAAAATTGCAAGAACTAGGTTTGTCACTAGCGATAAAAGAATTAAAAACGAAGATGAAACTGTTAGTGTTGCACCAAAAATTCTTCTACGAGAGAACTGAGCAAAAACCTTTGGCCCCAGCCAGATTCCAAGTGCTAAACCGGTAAATACCGCACCAAAGAGAATTCCGTAGGCAGCATCTCCAGCATTCAGATCCCCAACAAATGTTCTGGCTAAACCGATGACTGCGCCCGCAGCGAAGAATGCACCAAGCATTCCAAAGATAAGGCCGCGAATTAACTTTGAGCCACTTACAAATTTAAATCCTTCAAATAAAGCTTTCCCGATATTTTCATTTGTCGCTGTGCTTCCCGCCGGCCCCTTTGGAATTTCTTTTAATTGATAAACAATCCATGCGGTGTAAAGAAAAGATATTGCATTTATATACAGCGCCAAATCTGCGGTTGATGAATACTCGGCGGGCAAGATACTTGTAGTTCCGAGTGAGACTAAAGCGAGCAGCGAGAAGACAATTGCGGCAATAGGTGCTGTGCCATATGCCGCCAGCAGCGAAACTTGATTAGCACTCTCTAACTTATTTTTTGGCACCATATTTGGAACTGTTGCTTCTTTTGCTGGCGACCAAAAGAGCGTGAAGCATTCGACCAAAATTGTTGCGGTGTATAACCAGAAGTAATTACCGACTATAGGAATTGAAAGATAGAGTGCAAATCTGAAGATGTCACAAAAGATCATTAGCCGTCTGCGATCGAATCGATCCGCAAAGACTCCTGCAATTGGACCCAGTATTACGGCTGGCAAAAGACGAACAATGAACACACCTGCGATTGCGAAGTTAGCCTTTGAATAATCGCCATCCGAAAGTTCCAGCGCCATAGCCGTTGTTGCAAGCAGACCAAGCCAGTCTCCGAAAGAAGAGAAGGCCATCGAATTCCATAATTTTCTAAATGCAGGTATCGATAAAACACTTCTACTCTCGGTTCCCGCGGGTGCGCCAGGATATGGAAGTGAATTAGGCATGAGCTAAGCCTACTTATGCCGAAGTAGTAGCGGCTTTACCCTTGCCTGTAGCCGCTTTTTTCTTACTTTTAGCCTTACCTGTGGCTTTTACTGTGTTCCTTGTAAGAGATGGCGCTGCTTTCTTTGCGCGCTTACTGCTCTTCTTAACCCGGCTAGCTCCGCCATTTTCAATTTCCCAGGCGCGACGTCCTGCTAATAATTCAAGTCCGCGTTCTAGAGTTAAGAACTCAACATTATCGCCGCGACGAAGTGTTGCATTTGTTTCGCCATCGGTTATGTAGATTCCAAAACGACCATCTTTTACAAGAACAGGTTTTTGGCTTGCAGGATCGATTCCCAAATCTTTAAGTGGTGGTTTTGCAACACCGCGACGACGGACCTTAGGTTGTTTATAAAGTTCTATTGCTTCATCTAAAGTAATTGCAAATAACTGATCTTCTGAAGTCAGGGTTCGAGAATCTGTTCCGTGAGTCATGTAAGGGCCATAGCGACCATTTTGAACAGTAATTGGAACCTCTTCATAATCGCCAAGAGTTCTTGGCAGTGACATCAATTTCAGAGCGTCATCAATTGTTATCGTATCTAGAGACATTGTTGAAAGAAGTGAAGCGGTCTTTGGCTTTGGTGCATCTTTCTTCTTGCGTGGTTTCTTAAGCTCGCCGGTCTTCTTATCAACAACCATTTCTGGCTCTGGAAAAACTTCAGTTACATATGGGCCGAATCTTCCAGACTTAGCTAATAGCGGCAGGTTGGTTTCTGGATGAATGCCAAGTTCGCGTTCGCCGGATGGTTGAGCCAATAAATCTATTGCAACTTGAAGTGTGAGTTCATCTGGTGCCATGGTCTCTGGGATGTTCGCAAACTTACGATCATCGCCAATTCCTTTTTGAATATATGCGCCGTATCGACCGACGCGAATTTCAATATCTTCGCCCATTTTCATTGTGTTGATTTGTTGTGCATCGATTGCACCCAAGTCAGCAGCAAGTGCTTCTAGGCCAGGATTTCCCTCGGTGCCAAAGAAGAACTTGGTGAGCCAAGTAATTCGATCCTCTTCACCATTTGCAATTCGATCTAAATCTTCTTCCATCGAGGCAGTGAATTCGTAATCAACTAATTTTCCAAAGTGTTGCTCAAGTAATCCAGTGACCGAGAATGCAAGAAAGGTTGGAACAAGTGCGCGACCGCGTTTTGCAACATAACCACGATCTTGAATTGTGCTCATGATTGATGCGAAGGTAGATGGTCGGCCAATGCCAAGTTCTTCAAGTTTTTTAACTAATGTTGGTTCGGTATATCTAGCAGGTGGCTTAGTTTCGTGACCTTCGCAGATGTAATTTGAAACCTTGATTGAATCTCCGACAGCCATTGCTGGCAATCTCTTATCGCTTTCGGCGCTCTCGTCATCACCTGATTTATCTTCGACAATCTCTTCATATGCTGCCAAAAATCCTGGGAAGGTAACAACAGAACCATTCGCTCTGAAAAACGCAGCGCCGCCAGTTTTTGTCTCAACATCAAAGTCGACTCGCATCTGCATTTTTTTAGCATCTGACATTTGTGATGCAATGGTGCGCTTCCAAATTAAATCGTAGAGCGAGAATTCATCTCGTGATAATTCTGGCGCTAATTCACCAGGGGTTCTAAAGGTTTCTCCTGCTGGCCTAATCGCTTCGTGTGCTTCTTGTGCATTCTTTGACTTACCTTCATAGACCCGAGGTGTCGCTGGAATGTAATCAGCACCGTATAAAGATTTAGCCGAACTTCTTGCAGATTCGATTGCGCTCTGCGAAAGAGTCACTGAATCGGTTCTCATATATGTGATGTAACCATTTTCGTATAACCGTTGCGCTACTCGCATCGTTAGCTGTGCGCCCCAGCCAAGTCTTGATCCCGCATCCTGTTGCATGGTTGATGTCGTAAATGGTGCCTTTGGTCGTTCAGTTCTAGGCGATTCTTCCGTTGACTTAACTGTAAGAGCTTTCCCGGAAAGGCTCTGAACTAATTCATTCGCTCCTGCTTCATCCAATAGCAAAATGTTTGCTACCGACTTCTCTTTTAAGCCACCGTTTGCATCGAAATCATTTGTCGCAGCAACTCGTTTACCATCAAGAGAAAGCAATCTTGCATTAAACCCGACTTCACATTGCGCAGTTAAATCCCACCATTTAGATGAAATAAAAGCCATGCGTTCGCGTTCGCGTTCGACAATCAATCTTGTTGCAACAGATTGCACACGGCCGGCAGAAATTCTTGGCATTACTTTCTTCCATAAAACCGGAGAAAGTCGATAGCCATAAAGTCGATCTAGAACTCGACGGGTTTCTTGCGCATCCACCAATCGATAATCTAAATCACGAGTTTCATTTGCAGCTTTTTTAATTGCCTCTTTTGTAATTTCATGAAAAACCATTCGGCGAATCGGGATTTTTGGGCGCAGAACTTCAATTAAATGCCAAGCAATTGCTTCGCCCTCGCGGTCCTCGTCCGTTGCCAGAATTAGCTCATCGGCGTCTTTCATAAGCGCTTTAAGCTCAGATACTTTGGCTTTCTTATCTGGGTTAATTACATAAAGCGGCTCAAAGCCCTCTTCAATATTTACGCCCTCTTTGGCCCAAGCAATCTTCTTGTATTCCTTAGGAATGTCAGCAGCGCGTTGTGGCAGATCACGGATGTGCCCAACGGAAGCTTCAACGACGTAGTCATCTCCCAGGAAGCCGCCAATTTTGCGCGCCTTCGCGGGAGATTCCACGATTACAAGTTTTATACCCATGATCTCCGGGGGAAGTTCCTAACTCTTGTGGTGCGTAGTTAATCGATTTTATTTAATGCTAGTTGATGCGCGACGATTGCGAATCAATGCATAAACAATTATCAAGGTTGCAACCAAGGCAATAACCATTGAGTAGTCGGTGTTATCACCGAGCGCAAACCCAACAATTGCTGGAGTCACAAGGAGACCAACAAGGTTCATAACCTTGATTAATGGGTTAATTGCAGGACCAGCAGTATCTTTAAATGGATCTCCGACAGTGTCACCAACGATTGTTGCGTGATGTGCGTCAGATCCTTTACCGCCATGGTTTCCATCTTCAACCATCTTCTTAGCGTTATCCCATGCGCCACCAGAGTTAGATAGGAATACCGCCATCAAAGTTCCGGTTCCGATTGCGCCAGCAAGATATGCACCAAGTGCACCAACGCCTAGACCAAAGCCAACTGCAATTGGTGCCATTACTGCAAGCAACCCTGGAGTTACTAATTCGCGTAGTGAATCGCGTGTGCAAATATCAACAACACGACCGTACTCTGGCTTTTCAGTACCCTTCATGATTCCTGGGTGCAATCTAAATTGTTCGCGAACTTCATGAACAACTGCTCCAGCTGCTCTTGAAACTGCGTTAACTGCAAGACCTGAGAACATGAATACAACTGCTGCGCCGATAATTAAACCAACCAAGTTGCGTGGATCTGCAACATCAAGAATTCCTTGATACTGAAGTGCAACCTCGGCATCGCCAACAGCCTTGTGAACAGCTTCCTTGATTGCGTCAGTGAATGCACCGAAGAGCGCTGTTGCGGCAAGAACTGCAGTAGCAATTGCAATTCCCTTTGTGATCGCCTTTGTTGTATTACCAACTGCATCTAGTGAGGTAAGAATTTGTGCGCCTTCGCCCTTTACATCGCCAGACATTTCAGCAATTCCTTGCGCGTTATCTGAAATTGGGCCGAAGGTATCCATTGCAACAATTACGCCTACGGTTGTTAGAAGGCCAGTTCCGGCAAGTGCAACAGCGAATAGTGAAAGAACAATTGAGCCGCCACCAAGTAAGAATGCACCGAATACTGAAGCTGCAATCAACAGAGCGGAATAAACTGCTGATTCAAAACCAACTGAGATACCAGCAAGAATTACAGTTGCTGCGCCAGTCTTTGATGAAGCTGCAACATCGTTTACTGGACGCTTACCAACTTCAGTGAAGAAACCAGTCAGTAATTGAATTGCTGCGGCAAGAACGATTCCGATAAGAACCGCGCCAATTGCTAGAACACGTGGATTTACATCAACCGCTGCTGCTTCAGGAGTCAGACCTGACATTTGGGTTAGAGATGATGGTAAATATGTATATGTTGCGAATCCAACCAGAACTGCAGAAATTATTGCTGATAAGAAGAACGAGCGATTAATTGCCTGCATTGCTGACTTATCTGTTGTGCGAAGTTTGGTGATGAAGATACCGATTATCGCCGTAACGATTCCGATTGCTGGAACGATAAGAGGGAAAATTAAGCCCGCATCGCCAAAGCCTGCCTTGCCAAGAATCAACGCTGCAACAAGTGTTACTGCATATGATTCAAATAAGTCTGCTGCCATACCAGCGCAGTCGCCAACGTTATCTCCTACGTTGTCAGCAATTGTTGCTGGGTTACGAGGATCATCTTCCGGAATTCCTTGTTCAACTTTTCCAACTAGGTCAGCTCCGACATCTGCTGCCTTCGTAAAGATTCCGCCACCAACGCGCATAAACATCGCGAGCATTGCTGCGCCGAAACCGAAACCTTCAAGAACTGCTGGAGCATTTTCTCGGTAAATTGCAACAACAAGTGAGGCGCCAAGAAGTCCTAATCCAACTGTGGTCATACCAACTACGCCACCAGTGCGGAATGCAATCTTTACTGCATTAGCCGCAGATTTTTGACGAGCTGCTTCTGCAACGCGAACGTTTGCGCGAACTGCAAGCCACATTCCGTTGTATCCAACAGCTGCAGAAAAGAGAGCTCCAAGCAAGAAGAAGATTGATCGGCCAACACGAATTTCGAATTCTCCAGGTAGTGCGAAAAGTAAGAAGAAAACAATTCCTACAAAGTAGGAAAGGGTTTTAAATTGACGGTTTAGATATGCGGCTGCACCTTCTTGAACGGCGGCGGCAATCTCTTGCATTTTCTCGGTTCCCTCATTCGCTGCCAAAACTTGAGCGCGAAGAGCGTATGCAATTGCCAGGGCCGCTAATGAAATTCCTAGAACTACATATACATAGGTCAGGTTGGAGCCAGTTACTTGGACCAGATTTTCCACGAAGATCTCCTATAAGTGTGCGTCATTGGACTCATGAGGTCGAAAGATTACACATAGAAGCGCTACCAGATGCAAATAAATAGGTATCTTGCAGAATAATTACGCTCAATTTAGCTTAGGTTAGGTTAGGCGACCAGATAACCTAACCCCACGATGAACTTATCTGACCTGCTCGATGCCCACACGGTTGTCTCTAGCCTCGGCTTAATTGGTGTGCTCGCCATTATTTTTATGGAGACCGGGCTCTTGATTGGTCTTGTTTTCCCAGGGGGCGAGGTTGTATTCCTGGCTGGAATTGCTGCCTCTGGGACAGGTGCTGCTCTTTTAGGTGATGCCAAACTTTCGGCTCCATTGTTGTTTGCTCTGGCACCAATCGCTGCAATCACGGGTGGCGAAGTTGGTTATTGGTTCGGTAAAAAATTTGGCAGAAAGTTCTTTGATCGACCGAACACTAGATTCTTTAACCAAAAAATGGTTGCTACTACTGAGAAGTGGTTAATTAAATATGGCCCACGTAAGGCTTTGGTTTTCGGTCGCTTTGTTCCATTTGCCCGCACCCTGATTAATCCAGTCTGTGGTGTTACAAATTTGGACCGTAAGTTATTTTCAACTTGGAATGCAATCGGGGCAATTATCTGGACCCAAGTTGCAATCGGAATTGGTTATCTACTTGGTGATGTAATCAAGGGTTCAGTAAATCAATATTTATATCCAATTGTTGGATTAATTATATTGATCTCACTCTTGCCGCTTTTCAGTGGAATCTATAAAGAACGTAAAGAGAGAAAAGGCTAGAGCCCTAAATCTGTAAGTTGGTAGGCTGCTAAGTACTTCAAACCATTTTCTGCAATAAGTGGAGCAGCGCCGCGTTCGACAATAACTGCAATACCAACAACAATTGCGCCCGCCTCTTTAAGTGCTTCGACTGCAGTCATAACTGATCCACCTGTCGTGGATGTATCTTCAACCGCAAGAACGCGGCGGCCTTTAACATCAGGTCCTTCGATTCGACGCTGTAGCCCGTGTGCTTTTTCAGCTTTGCGGACTACAAAAGAATCTAGGTAGCGACCTTTGCTTGCTGCAACATGCATCATTGCTGTTGCAACTGGATCGGCACCAAGAGTTAAACCGCCTACTGCATCGAATTCCAAATCCTTAGTTAATTCAAGCATTACTTCACCAACTAGAGGTGCTGCTACTGAATCAAGAGTTACGCGACGAAGATCGACGTAGTAGTTGGCTTCTTTACCTGAAGATAAAATAACTTTGCCATGAACTACAGCCTTATTTAAAATTTCTTCTCTTAATTTATCGCGTGAATTCATGCGTGAACCTTAGCCCTCTTCCTTATAAACCACGATTGTTTGCTTACCTTTTCGCACCAAAGATTTTGGTGGATTAGCTTCAATTAAAGCATCAACTTCGGTGCGTAACTTTGCAACTTCCAAAGCCATTGATGCCACAGCGGATTCCAATTCCATAATGCGTTTTATTCCTGCAAGGTTTATTCCTTCACCAACAAGGCGCTGAATATTTCGCAGTGATGCTATATCGAGCAAAGAATATCTACGGCCTCGACCTGATGCGCGACCTGGTGAAACTAAACCCATGCGATCGTATTGCCGCAAAGTTTGTGGGTGCATTCCAGAAAGTTGTGATGCAATTGAAATTACATATACGGCCTCATCATCTGAATGTTCTTCGTTGCTCATGACTACGCCCTCGCTCTCTGTGCTAAATCAGCCCGCGGATTGAATTCTTCCGTGGCTTTTGCGAAAGCTTCAAGTGCTTCTTTTGCTTTGCCGTCGACGCGTTGCGGAACTTGAATTTCAATTGTAATCAATAAATCGCCAGTACCTCGCGCCGTTTTTACACCACGAGATTTAATCCGCAGAGTTCGACCATTCGGCGTGCCTGGAGCGATACGAACTGTTACTTCGTCGCCATCGAGAGTCGGAACTTTTATATCAGCGCCAAGCGCAGCTTCGGTAAAGGTAACTGGAAGCGTCATCAATAAATTGGATTCGTTTCTTGAAAACACTGGATGCTTCACAACATTTACAGTTACAAATAAATCACCTGGACCTGCTGGCCCTTTGCCACCACGCCCCTTTAATTTAATTTTTGCACCGTCATTAATTCCACCAGGAATTCTCGTGGTTACTGAATTTGCCTTACCGCCTTGAGGTGCAAGCTTTAGATCTAATTCTGTTCCATAAATTGAATCTCTAAATGAAATCGTTGTGGTTGCTGCTAAATCTTGTCCGCGGCGTGGTCCGTGACCAGCACCAAAAATTGTTCCGAAAATATCTTGTGACCCGCCGCGGAATAAATCGGAGAAGTCTGCGCCTTGGAATCCACCACCAAAATTTCCACCGCCTTGCGGGATACGCCCACCTTTAAAAGCTTCACGCATTTCATCGTATTCAGCGCGCTTTTTATCGTCAGATAAAACTTCATACGCTTCAGAGACTGATTTGAATTTCTCCTCGAGCTTCTTATCGCCCTTTGTCTTATCTGGATGCAGCTCTCTAGCAAGCTTGCGATACTGCTTTTTTACCGCAGCCGCATCATCGCTCTTCTTGACGCCAAGGATTGAATACAAATCCTTCTCGTATAAATCCTTGGCTGCCATTTAAGTTTTCCTAATTAGTTTTCTGGATCTGTGACTGCAACTCGCGCTGGACGAATTACCCGATCTTTAAATTTGAAACCTGGTTGAAGAACCTGGGTCACTGAAGTTTCGGTGACATCTGGAGAAGTCGAATGCATCAGCGCCTCATGGATGTTTGGGTCAAATGGCACATCAATATCCGAGAATTTAGTGAGTCCAAGCTTAGTTGTGATTGTCTGCAGTTGATCAGCAACGGCTTTAAACCCACCAGTAAGTTCACCATGCTCTTCTGCTCTTGAAATATCATCAAGAACGGGAAGAAACTCTGACAACACAATCGCAGTTGTAATTTCATTTGCGGTTATGCGATCGCGATCAACTCGCTTTCGGTAATTTGAATACTCAGCTTGAATTCGTTGTAGATCTGAAGTTAAAACTGCAACTTCATCTACTTCGACTTCGGCAAGCGCTTCATCTACTGCATCAGAGAGTTCTTTGTCAGAACTCTCTGGCGCGGTGTTTTCAGATTCGGATGTCACTTACTTTCTTCAACAATCTCTGCATCTTCAACACCATCATCGGCTTGTGGTGCTTCTGTAGATGCGGCGTTTGCTGCATAAAGTGCTGCGCCTAGTTGTTGGGAAAGTTCGTTGACTTTTTCAGTTGCAGATTTAATTGCTGGAAGATCTGTGCCTTCAAGCGCTTTCTTTAGATCTGCTACAGCAGTTTCAACTTCGCCGCGCTTTTCAGCATTTTCACCTTCGGTGAATTTTTCGGCGTTATCCTTCAAGAACTTTTCAGTTTGATAAACAAGTGAGTCACCAGTGTTGCGAACTTCAGCTTCTTCGCGACGTTGCTTATCTTCATCAGCATGCGCTTCGGCATCCTTCATCATGCGATCAATCTCTTCCTTAGAAAGAGCAGAACCGCCAGTGATTGTCATTGACTGTTCTTTACCGGTACCTAGATCTTTTGCAGATACATGAACGATTCCGTTCGCATCGATATCGAAGGTAACTTCAACTTGTGGCACACCTCTTGGTGCTGGTGCAATTCCAGTGAGTTCGAACATTCCAAGGCGCTTGTTATAAGCAGCCATTTCACGCTCGCCTTGGAAGGCCTGGATTTGAACTGCTGGTTGATTGTCATCAGCAGTAGTAAAGATTTCAGAACGCTTGGTTGGGATTGTTGTATTGCGTTCAATCAACTTAGTCATAACGCCACCCTTGGTTTCGATACCAAGTGAAAGTGGAGTTACATCTAGAAGCAGAACATCCTTTACTTCACCCTTTAGAACACCAGCCTGAAGCGCAGCACCTACTGCAACAACTTCATCTGGGTTAACGCCCTTATTTGGTTCTTTCCCGCCAGTTAAATCACGGACTAGATCGACAACAGCAGGCATACGAGTTGAACCGCCTACAAGAACTACGTGATCAATATCCGCAATTGGAATTCCGGCATCCTTTAGAACTGATTGGAATGGCTTCTTGCAGCGTTCAAGTAAATCTGCAGTCATGCCTTGGAATTGAGCGCGAGTAATTGTTTCATCTAAGAAAAGTGGATTCTTCTCAGCATCAACTGTGATGTAAGGAAGATTGATTGAAGTCTGTTGTGATGAAGATAATTCAATCTTTGCCTTTTCAGCAGCTTCACGAACACGTTGCATCGCCATCTTGTCTTTTGTTAAATCAATGCCAGTCTTCGTGGCAAATGTTTTAACCAAATTATCAACAAGAGCTTGATCCCAGTCATCGCCACCGAGATTGTTATCTCCGTTAGTAGCTTTAACTTCGACAACGCCGTCGCCGATTTCTAGAAGTGAAACGTCAAATGTTCCACCACCGAGGTCGAATACTAAAATTATCTGTTCGGCATCGCCTTTATCCAAACCGTATGCAAGTGCTGCAGCGGTTGGCTCGTTAACAATGCGCAGAACGTTTAAACCGGCAATTTCGCCAGCTTCTTTTGTTGCTTGACGCTGTGCATCATTGAAGTACGCAGGCACAGTAATAACCGCATCTGTAACTGTGTCACCAAGAAAACTTTCAGCATCCCGCTTTAACTTCATCAAGATGCGAGCGCTGATTTCTTGTGGCGTATATTTCTTGCCATCAATATCCATGTTCCAGCTTGTGCCCATGTGGCGCTTTACTGAACGGATGGTTCGTTCAACGTTTGTAACTGATTGACGTTTCGCAACTTCACCGACAAGGACCTCGCCATTTTTGGCGAAGGCAACGATCGATGGGGTTGTCCGAGCGCCTTCCGCGTTTGTAATTACAGATGGCTCGCCACCTTCTAATACAGATACGCAACTGTTTGTAGTTCCTAAGTCGATTCCAACTGCTCTAGCCATTTTTATTGCTCCTTTTTCTTATCTTTCTTATCTCTCAGCCTGTTTTTGACCGGCTATGGTCGAATTCTCGCCCTTGAGCCGCCCGATGTCAAAAGATTGAGTCGAACTGGCTCAAGTTGAGTTACCCAGGGAACGCCTGGATTGGCCGGGATATTCCCCGCTCTTCGAGGGGTGGGCTCTAGCCTTCTCACATGAACCCTGCAATGAATTACGTAGCGATCGCCCTTTACCTCTTTACCGCCTTTGGCCTTGGGAGCTTCCTTCTTAAGGGGCGCGAGATGTATCGGAGGATTTCTGCGGGGCAGAGCGAGCCAGCACGGTTCTTAAATAAGGGTGCACGCGCAAAGGCGATGGCTAAAGAAATTTTGTTGCACACAAGAATGTCTCGTTTCACCGGATCTGCAATCGCACATTGGTTTGTCATGATCGGTTTCGTTTCACTACTTGGAACTCTTATCACTGCATATGGTCAAATAATCGATCCGGCTTTTGTAATCCCATTTATCGGAACTTGGACGCTTTATCGTTATTTTGTTTTAGCAGTTGCTTGGACAACGGCGGTAGGAATTGTTGCCTTAATTGGAATTAGATTAGCCACAAAATTTTTCCACAAGAGCCATACCTCAAGATTTCTAGGTTCGAGATCCTTAAAAGCATATTACGTTGAAGCAACTATTTTGGCAGTTGTAGTTTGTGTAATTACTTTAGATTATCTAGAACATCAATATTATGTGGATGGTGCAGCTGTTCAAATTGTTGCTGCAATAAAGATTTTTGTTTCAGTTTTATGGTTTGTTGTAATTTCAAATGACTTGACCATGGGCGTTGCTTGGCACCGCTTCTTAGCGCCATTCAATATCTTCTTTAAACGAAATCTAGATTCCAGACCAGCACTTGGTGAATTACCAGAAATGATTTCACATGGTAAGCCAATCGACTTTGAAAATCCTAAAGAAGATGATGTCTTTGGTATTGGCAAGAGCGCAGATATTTCTTGGAAAGGCCTGCTTGATATGGCAAGTTGCACTGAGTGCGGCCGCTGCCAATCACAGTGTCCAGCTTGGCATACCGATAAACCGCTCTCACCAAAGTTGTTAATTATGGCGATGCGCGATCATGCACTTTCAAATGTTTCCTCTGATGAGAAGATTGTTGGAAATACTATTTCCCCTGAAGTTCTCTGGTCCTGCACAACCTGTGGCGCATGCGTAGAAGAGTGCCCTGTAGATATCGAGCACATTGATCACATCGTAAATATGCGACGTTTCCAGGTTCTCGTCGAATCCGAATTTCCATCCGAACTTGGTGGAACCTTTAGAAATCTTGAGAAAACCGGTAATCCATGGGGAGCAAACCGGACAGATCGCAACGCTTGGATTGCTGAATGTGATTTCCCCGTAACCGTTATCGAGAGTGAAATACCGGAAGATGTTGAGTATTTATTCTGGGTTGGATGCGCGGGCGCATATGAAGAGCGTGCGAAGAAAACGACAAAAGCTGTTGCTGAACTTCTATATATGTCAGGCACAACATTCGGCGTATTGGGCCAACGTGAAACTTGCACCGGAGACCCTGCCCGCCGTTCTGGCAATGAATTTTTATATCAAATACTTTCGCGCGAAAATATTGAAACTCTGCAACAAACCTTTGGCACTCGAGGCGTTAAGAAGGTTGTAGTTACTTGTCCCCATTGCTTTACGACAATTGGCCGAGATTACAAGCAACAGGGTTTTGAATTACAAATGGTTCATCACACGCAATTATTAAATCAATTAATTAAAGAGGGGAAGTTAAAGACTTCACCACATAAGAGTGATGCGACACTTACCTATCACGACCCTTGTTACTTAGGCAGGCACAATCAAATTTATCAACCACCTCGTGAACTCCTCGAGTCAACCGGTGTTGAAGTTACCGAGATGCCACGTAATCAAGAGCGATCTTTCTGTTGTGGCGCTGGTGGTGGCCGTATGTGGATGGAAGAAACAATTGGAACCAGAATTAATTTAAATCGAGTAGATGAAGCAATTGCAACTCAAGTCAAAGAAGTTGCCGTCGCCTGTCCATTCTGTCGGATTATGGTCAGTGATGGAATGACTGCTCGCGAATCAGATATCGGAGTTCTAGATGTTGCTCAAGTTCTCCTGCGAAATATTAAAGGGTAGGTAATAACAACACCTGCTATTAGGCCACCAACATGTGCGCGCCAATCAATGCCAGGAATTGTAAAAGTCATTAGTAGGTTGATTAAAAGGATGCCGGCTATATTCTGATAATTAGCTCCAGCTTTTTTACCTATTGCAAAGAGCGCACCAAAGAGGCCATAAATTGCACCTGATGCGCCAACTGCATAAATGTTCTCTGGACCAAAATAAATTGACGTTGCTGAGGCGGCCAATAATGAGCCAAAAAAGATGATTGCGAATCGGAATTTCCCAACAAAGGCTTCTACTGGAATTCCCAATGAATACAGGGCCAACATATTAAATATTAAGTGCAGCCAGCCAGCATGTGTAAGTGCAACAGTTAGCAGGCGATACCAATCTCCGGTATATACGCCAGAGAAGAACCCATTCGCGTAATTTCCGCCATGGATTAAAGCAAACTGGCCTTGTAAATCCGGAAATACAAATTCAGTAATCAAAAAGGTGCCCGTGATTACTACAATCAAACTCGCTGTGAGAGATTGCTTCTGGTTCATAGGTTTACTCTGAGATTGTTACGGTGTTTATTTTTACAGCTTGAACTGGGCGATCTTGTCCGCCAGTTTTTACAGAACCAATAGCGTCGACAACCTTCTTTGACGCTTCATCTGTTACTTCGCCAAAAATTGTGTGCTTGCGATTTAACCAAGCAGTCTCGGCGACAGTTATGAAAAATTGTGAACCATTTGTTCCTGGGCCAGCGTTTGCCATTGCAAGAATGTAAGGACGATCAAAAGCGAGTTCGCCATGAAATTCATCAGCGAATTGGTAACCCGGTCCACCAGTTCCGTTACCTAAAGGGTCTCCGCCTTGAATCATAAAGTTTGCAATTACACGATGAAACACAGTTCCGTCATAAAGATTCTTTGAAGTTTTCTCACCAGTAATTGGGTCAACCCATTCGCGCTTACCGGTTGCAAGTTCAACAAAGTTTGCAACTGTTTTTGGTGCGTGATTTGGAAAAAGATCGATTTTGATATCGCCCATACTTGTGTGAAGAGTTGCTGTTGACATCTTTGCCCTTTCGATGGCTTTTTATAATTAAGGTTAAATAAATTTGTGGAGACCAATTTGTGGAGACCAGGGGAATCGAACCCCTAACCCCCGCCTTGCAAAGGCGGTGCTCTACCAATTGAGCTAGGTCCCCGCGTTAAGCGAGTAAGTGGCGCAACCTTATCTAATGATTGCTCACTTATTAAATCTGTAAAACATATTAATACACGCGATTGGTGGGCCTTAGTGGACTTGAACCACTGACCTCTTCCTTATCAGGGAAGCGCTCTAACCAAGCTGAGCTAAAGGCCCAAAACGCGAGGAGTTAACTGGTGAAGGCTACCCGACTTTAAGGCACCAGCCAAAAGCGAGGAGTTTTTACTCTTTAACCTGCGTAATCGATACCACTGAAATACCTTCGTCAAGATTTACCAATCTAACTCCGAGGGTATCGCGACTGGTTTCACGGATTTCAGCACAAGCAGTTCTGATTACAACCCCGCCAGATGTAATAGCAAGAATCTCATCACTCGCTTCAACAATCATTGCGCCAACTAAAACACCACGAGAATCTTCATCAATCTTCGCAGCTTTCACGCCAAGCCCGCCGCGACCTTGTGGTCGGTATTCGTCAAGTGGTGTGCGCTTTGCATATCCGCCATCAGTTGCTGTCAAAACAAATTTAGGTGAAGAGATATCTGTAATTGCCGCCATTGTTAGTAGTTGATCTTTCCCGCGGAATTTCATTCCAATTACTCCGCTAGTTGATCGACCCATTGAACGAATTGATTCTTCGTTTGCACCAAATCGCAGCGACATTCCATTCTTTGATACAAGAAGGATTTCGTCTTTCTCGCTGACCAGTGCTGCTGAAACTAATTCATCGCTCTCTTTAAGATTTATTGCGATCAATCCACCTGCGCGTGGTGAGTCATATTCTGTCAATGGAGATTTCTTAACAATACCGCCACGTGTCGCGATGGCCAAGAATGGATGTGACGTGTAATCAGATATCGCAATAACTTGGGCAATTGTTTCATCTGGTTTGAAAGCTAAAAGATTTGCAACATGTTGGCCTCTGGCATCACGCCCGGCATCTGGCAATTCGTGAACTTTTGCTCGGTAAATCCGACCTTTGTTTGTAAAGAACAACAACCAATCATGAGTTGAAGCTACAAAGAAATGTTCTACTAAATCATCTTGCTTAAGGGCAGCGCCCTTAACTCCTTTACCACCGCGACGTTGCGAGCGATATAAATCAGCTTTTGTGCGCTTGGAATATCCAGTTTTAGTAATTGTTACAACAACGCTCTGATCTGGAATTAGATCCTCTACTGATAAATCTGAATCTCCAGCAATAATTTGAGTGCGTCGCTCGTTTCCATACTTTGCGGTTAATTCTTGTAATTCGGTTTTGATTATTTCGCGCTGCTTCGCTTCCGAAGCAAGAATGCTGTTAAGTTCGATGATTTCCGCCATCAAACCTTCATATTCATCATTGATTTTCTGTCGTTCTAGAGCTGCAATTCGGCGGAGCTGCATATCCAAAATTGCATTGGCTTGAATCTCGTCGACATCTAGAAGTTTCATCAATCCAGTGCGGGCTTCTTCTGGCGTTCGTGATGCGCGAATCAGTGCGATAACAGCATCGAGTGCATCTAGAGCTTTCAAATATCCACGAAGAATGTGTGCGCGTTTCTCGCGTTCGTGCAATCTATATTTTGTTCTGCGAACAATAACTTCCACTTGGTGCTCGATGTAATAACGAATAAATTCATCAATGCGCAGGGTTCGAGGAACGCCATCTACCAGTGCCAACATATTTGCGCCGAATGAATCTTGTAATTGCGTGTGCTTATAAAGGTTATTCAGAACAACTTTCGGAATCGCATCGTTGCGCAGAACCACTACAAGTCTCTGGCCTAGGCGCTCATTACCTTCATCGCGAACATCAGCGATCCCTTTAATGCGACCATCTTTTACAAGTTCAGCAATCTTAAGTGCCAGGTTATCTGGGTTGACTTGATAAGGAAGTTCCGTGACAACCAGACATGTGCGCTTATTAATTTCTTCAACTTCAACAACAGCTCGCATAATGATTGATCCACGGCCGGTGCGATATGCATCTTCGATTCCTTGGCGTCCAACAATTAGCGCTTTCGTAGGAAAATCTGGGCCTTTAACAATAGTGAGAAGTTTCTCAAGCAACTCTTTTGGTTCAGCGCCTGGATTTTCTAATGACCAGACAACACCTTCAACAACTTCGTTTAAGTTGTGTGGAGGGATATTTGTCGCCATACCAACAGCAATACCAGCGCTGCCGTTTACTAAAAGATTTGGAAATCGGCTTGGAAGAACTGTTGGCTCTTGAGATCTGCCGTCATAGTTTGGGGTGAAATTGACTGTGTCTTCATCGATATCTCGCATCATCTCCATCGCGAGTGGAGCCAGCCGAGCTTCGGTGTAACGCATTGCTGCGGCCGGATCATTTCCTGGCGAACCAAAGTTTCCGTTACCGTCAATTAACGGATAACGAAGTGACCAAAATTGTGCAAGGCGAACAACTGCATCGTAAATAGCGGTATCGCCATGAGGATGATAATTACCCATAACATCACCGACGATGCGAGATGATTTGTAATAACCCTTATCTGGTCGGTAACCAGCGTCATACATTGCATATAGAACTCTGCGGTGAACCGGCTTTAAGCCATCACGTATATCTGGAAGTGCGCGGCCAACAATTACTGACATCGCATAATCTAGATACGAACGCGCCATTTCGACTTGTAAATCAACAGACTCAATTCGGTCATGCGCAGCGGTTTTATCTGGATTCATGTTTTCAGCCATTTGTATTTACCTAGATATCCAAGAAGCGAACATCTTTGGCGTTGCGCTGAATAAAGTTACGACGAAGTTCTACATCTTCGCCCATTAAAACCGAGAACAAATCATCTGCTGCTGCAGCATCTTCAAGTGTTACTTGAATTAAGACGCGATGCGCTGGATCCATTGTTGTATCCCAGAGTTCCTTTGCTGGCATCTCGCCAAGTCCTTTAAATCTTTGGATTCCATCCTCTTTTGGTAGACGCTTGCCGGCATCAATTCCAATTTGGATAAAACCATCTCGTTCACGATCAGAGAATGCATATTGGACTGGTTCTTTGCCGCCCCACTTAAGTTTATAAAGTGGTGGTTGGGCTAAATAAACAAAACCGTTTTCGATCAGTGGTCGCATAAATCTAAACAGCAGGGTTAATAAAAGTGTTCTGATGTGCTGGCCATCGACATCAGCATCTGCCATCAAAATAATTTTGTGGTAGCGAAGTTTCGCGATATCGAAATCATCATGAATTCCGGTGCCGAGCGCTGTAATCAAAGATTGGACTTCATTATTCTGTAGAACCCGATCTATTCGAGCTTTCTCTACATTCAAAATCTTTCCGCGAATAGGTAGAACTGCTTGATATCTGGAATCTCTTCCGCCTTTTGTTG
>JAURGA010000023.1 GCA_030834095.1 Candidatus Nanopelagicales bacterium
GTCTATGAAGCGGTACGTGTTGATTGGACGATAGTAAACACCGAAATCGAGGCGTTACAGCTTGAGTTCACTTGGATAAAAACTGAGAATCCCAAATACAACATTCAATTTAAAGATGATAAGTCTTATCCCTATCTTGCTGTCAGTATCGCTGAAGAATTTCCGCGGCTCTTTATCTCCCGAGCAAAGAAGCGGCCAGGTGTGAAATATTTTGGTCCTTATGCTCATGCCTGGGCGTTGCGAAGTAGTTTCGATGTTATCCAGAAGCTATATCCGATTCGAAGCTGCACCGATTCGAACTTCTCTAGAGCAGTCAAGAGTAAGCGACAATGCTTACTTGGCGATATTGGCAAATGCAGTGCACCGTGCGTTTCTTGGGTTTCTAAAGAGGAACATCTAGGAATTGCGAAGAAACTTGTGAAATTCGTTGATGCTAGTTCAGGCGATATCTCAGCCACACTAAATAAGGAGATGCTTGAGGCGTCTGAGCGAGAAGAATTTGAACAGGCGGCACATATAAGGGATCAAATATCTGCGATTGAAAGATCTGCCGAAACTTCTGGCACATTTTTAAGTGACAACTTCTCTGCTGATTTACTAGCAACGCATTCAGAAATAACTCACGCCAGCATAACTATGTTCACAGTAAGATTTGGTCGAGTCGTTGGTTCGCGCTCCTGGATTTTAGATCGCGCTGATGTTCTTGAAGACGAGAATGTCATTGAAGCGATGATTTCCAAGATTTACTCGGAACTTGATGCACCTGCAGAAATCTTGGTTGATGAATTGCCAGAAAACCTTGAAACAATTGAGAATTGGTTGACCGATAAATCTGGACATCGGGTATCGATATCCAAGCCCCAACGTGGGGATAAGTTTGAAGTGATCAATACCGTAAAGCGCAATGCCCACCAAGCTCTCATCCAATACCTCAGCAAGCGTTCTAATGATGCGGCAGTTTCGGGCAGGGCCCTAGAGGAGATTGCCAAGCTATTAGATCTCCCGGAGCTTCCGTTACGTATCGAATGTTTCGACATTTCAAATATTCAGGGAAAGCACATGGTTGCTTCGATGGTGGTATTCGAAGATGGTCAAATCAAGAAGAGTGACTATCGTAGATTCGCAATCGATGATGAAGCGGGATTCGATGATACGCGTGCCATGCATCATGTTCTCACTAGAAGATTGAAGCGGTATTTAGCGGAGCGAGAAATTGATACTTCAGAGCTATCAATATCCGGGGGAGCCAGACCAAAGTTTGCATATCCACCACAATTAATTGTTGTTGATGGTGGCGCACCTCAGGTTGCTGCGGCCTCAAAAGCGTTGGCCGAACTCGGCATATCTGACATATTTATTTGTGGCCTGGCGAAGCGACTTGAAGAAGTGTGGCTTGTAGATAGCAAGGAGCCAGTAATATTTCCTAGACATAGCGAGGGGCTCTATCTTCTGCAACGAATCAGAGATGAAGCGCATCGTTTCGCAATCACATTCCATAGAAGTAAGCGCTCGAAAGTTATGCTTGAATCTCTTTTAGACGATATTCCGAAATTGGGTGAGGCGCGTAGAGCGGCCCTTCTTGAACAGTTTGGCTCGGTAACCGCAATCCGAAAAGCTTCGATACCGGAACTTGCGGCGATACCTGGTATCGGGCCCAATATTGCTGAGTCGATATTTACTTACCTAAGCGAACAACCTAAAGCAGGTCAGAGTATTAATATGGAGACTGGCGAAATAACTTGAGAGGATTGTGCCATGAGTTCTAACGAGGTCTTAGTTATCACTGGCATGAGTGGCGCCGGCAAATCAACAGTCTCACATGCGTTAGAAGATCTAGGTTGGTATGTCGTAGACAATCTTCCACCTTCGATGATTGCCTCACTCTGCGAAATGGCAGCGAAAACTCCTTCAGCTATTGCGGTTGTTATTGATGTTCGAGGTGGCGAATTCTTTGATGATTTAACTAAATCACTTTCAGATCTCGGTGAGCTAAATATTTCAAGAAGAATTCTCTTTGTTGATGCCTCCGATGAAGCATTAGTAAGAAGATTCGAAGCTACGAGACGGCCACACCCACTTCAAGGAACAGATCGAATTTTGGACGGAATCACAAGAGAGCGATCTCGGTTACAGGATGTTCGCGCCGCTGCAGATTTCGTCATCGATTCCTCCTCCTTGAATATCCACCAACTAGAAGTCAAGATCGGTGAAATTTTTAGTGAAGATTCCGATTCTGACCTACGAGTAAATATCCTCTCTTTTGGATACAAATATGGGATCCCAGTAGATGCTGATTTGGTTATGGATTGTAGATTCATCGCTAATCCACATTGGATCCCTGAACTGCGACCACTGACTGGATTGGATAAGCCGGTTTCAGAGAACGTGTTGTCGAGTGCAAATGTGCAAGAGTTTCTAACAAAGTATCAATCTCTCTTTGAAACCATGGCAGTTGGTTTCATGCAAGAGGGGCGTAAGTATTTGACTCTCGCAGTTGGCTGCACGGGTGGCAAACATCGAAGCGTTGCAATCTCAGAAGAACTTGCCAAGCGATTCGCGAACTCACCTCAAATAAATTCACGTTCTATATCTGCTCAAGCAGTTCATAGAGATCTGGGTCGCGAAGTTTAATGTCTAGCGCAACACCCAAAGTCGTTGCATTCGGCGGGGGTCATGGACTTGCCGCGACGTTAACTGCATTACGTGATGTAACTCCAACAATCACTGCGGTCGTAACAGTTGCTGACAACGGTGGTTCTAGCGGAAAAATTCGTGAAGAATTTAATTTTCTCCCGCCTGGAGATATGCGAATGGCGCTAGCCGCACTCTGCGGATCTGATGCCTGGGGCCAGAGCTGGGCCGAAATAATTCAGCATCGTTTCAATACTTCTGGAGACTTAAATGGGCATGCGTTAGGCAATTTACTAATGGCTGCGCTCTGGGATAGTTCTGATGATCTGGTTGCAGGAATAGATCGTGTGGGGGATTTGCTAAAAATTGTTGGCCGAGTGCTGCCAATGTCACTTCAGCCGCTTGAAATCGAGGGCGTCTTCGATACAAATTCTGGACTACAAACTATTCGCGGCCAGATTGAAGTAGCTACCGCGAAAGGTAAATTGCAATCACTTAAATTGCTTCCAGAAAACCCAGTAGTAACGCCACAAGTATTAGAAGCAATTTCTAAGGCCGAATGGTTGGTGTTTGGACCAGGTTCCTGGTTTTCGAGTGTTATGCCGCACTTCTTGGTCAAGGATCTGGCCAATGCGATTTCTGCTAGCCCTGCAAAAAAGATCATGGTTCTCAATTTGCAGGGACCCGAAGGGGCCGATGAATTTGCGGGTAATACTCCAGAAGAACATCTGCGCCTAGTTGTATCGCACATCTCTACTCTGAAACTCGATATCGCAATCGCGGATCCAACAGTTCTTGTTTCGAAAAATGGCTTACGGGAAATGGTCAAAGGGCTCGGCGGCGAACTAATCGTCTGCGATGTGGCCAGGGATGACGACCGAAATCACCATGACCCTGCGAAAATGAGTTCGCTTTTTAGCCACATTTTTGAATGAACCCTGCTTAAATAGCGCCCATGGCAATGACTGCAGCAGTTAAAGATGAATTAAGTCGACTTTCGATTTCAAAGCCATGCTGCCGCAAAGCCGAAGTGTCCGCTCTTCTTAGATTCGCTGGTGGATTACATATCACATCGGGCAAAATCGCGATCGAAGTAGAACTTGATACTGCGCAAGGTGCTCGTCGTTTAAGAAAAGATATTTCAGAAATTTTTGGGCATGAAAGTGAACTTGCAGTTCTATCGCCAAGTGGATTGCGCAAGGGAAGTCGTTACGTAGTTCGAGTTACATCGGATGGAGATGCGCTAGCGAGACAGACTGGTTTAATCGATGCCAATAATCGTCCGATTCGTGGATTACCGCCGCAGGTTGTCTCAGCAGGAATCTGTGATGCCGAAGCTGCCTGGCGTGGTGCATTTTTAGCGCACGGTTCGCTCACTGAACCAGGTAGATCTTCTGCGCTTGAAATTACTTGCCCGGGACCTGAAGCTGCACTGGCGCTCGTTGGCGCTGCAAGAAGATTAGGCATAACAGCAAAAGCACGTGAAGTTAGAAGTGTTGATCGAGTTGTGCTTCGTGACGGAGATGCAATCGGTGCACTGCTCACAAGACTTGGTGCACATGAAAGTGTTCTGGCTTGGGAAGAACGTCGAATGCGCCGCGAAGTTCGAGCAACTGCCAATCGGTTAGCGAATTTCGATGATGCAAATCTGCGTCGCTCCGCTCGAGCGGCAGTTGCAGCATCAGCCCGCGTTGCTCGCGCAATGGAGATACTTGGGCCAGAAATTCCAGACCATTTAAAACAAGCAGGTGAACTTCGAATTAATCATGGGCAAGCAAGCCTTGAAGAGTTGGGATCACTGGCAACGCCACCAATGACTAAGGATGCAATTGCCGGTCGGATAAGAAGATTGCTTGCAATGGCCGATAAGCGGGCGCATGATTTGGGAATTCCTGATACTGAGGCTGGTTTAAGCCCAGATCTCTTAGCCGAATAGGGCAGACGCGGCTGATAGGATTTGACCTCTACAACGTTGTGGTTTATTAATTTTCTTATTTTCTGAGGCAGGCAATTAAATGGTACGTGTTGGAATTAATGGTTTTGGACGAATCGGTCGTAACTTCTTCCGCGCAGCACTTCAATCAGGTGCGGATATTGAAATCGTAGGTATCAACGACCTAACTGATAACGCAACTCTCGCTCATCTTCTGAAATATGACTCAATCTTGGGCCGCCTTGGTCTCCCAGTCACCTTCACTGATGATTCAATTACCGTGAATGGCAAAACCATCCGAGTATTTTCAGAGCGCGATCCAGCCAACTTGCCTTGGGGCGAAGTTAAGGCAGACATCGTCATTGAATCAACTGGTTTTTTCACTAAAGCTGCAGATGCAAATAAGCACATCTCCGCTGGGGCGAAGAAGGTAATAATCTCGGCTCCGGCTACAGATGAAGACATTACTGTAGTTATGGGCGTTAATCATGAGAAATATGACGCTGCTAACCACCACATCATCTCAAATGCATCTTGCACAACAAACTGCCTGGCACCGATGGCCAAGGTTTTGGATGAGGAATTCGGAATTGTTCGTGGCTTGATGACAACAATTCATGCATACACAAACGATCAGTCAGTTCTTGATCAGCCACACAAGGATCTACGTCGTGCGCGTGCGGCTGCGGTCTCAATTATTCCAAGCACAACTGGCGCCGCTAAGGCGATCAGCTTGGTTCTTCCAAACTTGAAGGGCAAGTTAGATGGTTTTGCGCTTCGCGTTCCAGTGCCAACTGGTTCGGCAACTGACTTAACTGTAGAACTCGCCAAAGAAGTTACGGCAGCAGAAATCAATGCGGCGTTAAAGAAGGCAGCCGAAGGCTCACTTAAGGGATATCTGACTTACACCGAAGATCCAATTGTTTCTGCAGATATCGTTACAGATCCAAGTTCTTGTATCTTGGACGCTGGACTTACCAAGGTGATCGGAACAACTGCAAAGGTCGTTGGCTGGTATGACAATGAGTGGGGTTACTCAAATCGTTTAGTAGACCTCGTCGGATATGTAGGCAAGAAGCTTTAATGAATATCAAAACCCTCGACACAGTTGATGTTCGCGGGAAGCGAGTTCTACTTCGATGTGATCTCAATGTTCCGCTGAAGGATGGCGTAATAACTGATGACGGTCGAATCAAAGCATCACTTCCGACAATCAAATATTTGCTCGCCCAAGGTGCATCAGTAGTAATTACTGCCCACCTTGGTCGACCAAAAGGGGAGCGCAGACCCGAGCTTTCGTTAGCGCCTGTTGCCAAGCGACTGTCAGAACTTCTTGGAGAGAGCGTTGAATTTTCTAGTGAGATTTTTGGATCGAAATTAAGTGGCTCTGGCGTAACACTTCTTGAAAATATTCGCTATGAAGCAGCCGAAACTTCGAAGGATGAAGTAGAAAGATTGGTGCTTGCAAAGGAGCTTGCTACTTACGCAGATATTTTCGTGAGCGATGGCTTTGGCGCGGTTCATCGCAAGCATGCCTCCGTTTACGATGTTGCAAAGTTACTACCGCATGCCGCTGGTTATCTAGTCGCTGCTGAGGTAGATGTATTAAAAAAACTTACTCAGAGCCCTGAGCGCCCTTATGGTGTTGCATTAGGTGGATCAAAGGTGTCAGACAAAATTGGTGTCATCTCGAATCTGCTGGAGAAGGTAGACACAATTGCAATTGGTGGTGGAATGCTCTTCACCTTTCTTGCAGCAAAGGGTTTGCAGATTGGGAAGTCATTGGTTGAGAATGATTTAATTCCAACTGTTATAGAACTAATGGAACGCGCTGAGGAGCTAGGAGTTAACTTTCTATTACCAACCGATATTGTCGTCGCCCCAGAATTTAGTGCTGACGCCAGGCCAACAATTGTTGGAGCCGATGCAATCCCAGAAGATCAGATGGGGCTAGATATCGGGCCAGCAAGCGCCATAGCATTCGCAACCGCGATTGGCGAATGTAAGACTGTATTCTGGAATGGTCCGATGGGCGTATTCGAGTTTCCAAATTTCGCAAATGGAACAAAGGTACTTGCTGAAGCTTTAACAAAAGTAAGTGGCATCAGTGTTGTTGGCGGGGGAGACTCTGCAGCTGCTGTCCGTAAACTAGGATTTGCTGATACTGATTTTGGATACATCTCGACTGGCGGCGGAGCCTCTCTTGAATATCTTGAAGGAAAAGAATTGCCGGGACTTATCGTTTTACAATAACAACTTTTACAACATTAAAAACTTAAATCTGGAGGAAGAATGCGTAAGCCCTTGATAGCCGGTAACTGGAAGATGAATCTCAATCATCTTGAGGCTATCGCCGTTACTCAGAAACTGTCTTACTCGCTAGATGATAAAGATTTTGATGCAGTTGATGTTGTTGTGATGCCGCCCTTCACCGATATTCGTTCAGTCCAAACTCTTATCGATGGCGATCGACTTCGCCTCACCTACGGCGCTCAAGATCTTTCACCAGAGGCGAGCGGTGCCTACACCGGCGATATCAGTGGATCAATGCTGAATAAATTGGGTTGCTCTTACGTTTTAGCCGGTCACTCCGAACGCAGAGCGATTCATAACGAAAATGACGAAACTGTAAATCGAAAGATTAAAGCGGCTCTTGCAAATGAAATAACCCCGATTTTCTGCATTGGTGAAGAACTTGCTATCCGTGAGGCTGGAACTCATGTTGAACATGTCTTGAATCAAGTGCGCAATGGATTAAAGGGATTTCATAAGCCAGATCTAAAGAAAATAGTCTTTGCCTACGAACCAGTCTGGGCAATCGGAACCGGCAAAACTGCCAGTGCCGAAGATGCACAAGAAGTCTGTGCTGCGATTCGCATCGAGTTGGCAAAGTTCGGTTCACCAGAGATAGCTGACGCCGCGCGCATTCTTTATGGTGGTTCAGTTAAGTCCTCGAACATAGTAGAAATCATGAAGCAGGCAGATGTTGATGGCGTTTTAGTCGGTGGAGCCAGCCTCGATGCTGAGGAATTCGCCAGAATTGCCCGATTCCATCGGGTGGTTAGCGCGTAATTTACGAGCAATTGGCGGGTATCCTTACGCCAGAGCCTGGGAAGAAATATCCGAGCGTAAACAGATTTCAAATTAGAGGGAGAACTTCGTGGTTTTAGCTTTATCTATCTTGCTAGTTATAACCAGCATTCTGATGGTCCTGCTTGTTTTGCTTCACAAAGGTAAAGGCAGCGGATTATCTGACCTCTTCGGTGGTGGCGTCTCATCTAGTTACGGCGGTTCATCAGTTGTAGAGAAGAACCTAGATCGCATCACGATTGTTGTTGGTGGTCTTTGGTTCGCGGGAGTAATCGTGCTTAGTCTGGCGTTGAAGAAGTAATAAAGTTTAAAAAATATTCGGCACTATTTGAACAAGGGAGTTAATTATGGGTAGCGCAATTCGTGGAAGTCGCGTTGGCGCAGGTCCTATGGGCGAAGCAGAGCGTGGCGATGCCATAGCTCGTTTCCGAGTTTCGTATTGGTGCGCACAAGGCCATGAGACTCGTCCTTCATTTGCTGAAGATGAAACTGTTCAGATTCCAGAAATTTGGGATTGCCCACGCTGTGGCTATCCAGCCGGATTAAATAAAGATAAACCACCAATGCCGATCAAGAACGAGCCATATAAAACTCACTTGGCTTACGTTAAAGAACGTCGCACTGAAGCTGAATCAAAGAAGATTTTAGAAGACGCTTTGGCACGACTTCGTGGTGAAGATTAGAATTTAGATCTTTGCTACTTCTTGTAGCAGCGAAGTAATTCCTAAAGCTCGATTCTTTAGATGGATCCTGACTACTGGTAAATCACGCAAAGAAAGTGCTTCGCCGTCACCCAGGGCTTGTGCCATTAAAAGTTCACCAAATGAAAAATCCTTTCCGGGTATTTTAATATCAGCGGAAGCTTCAGCTGTGATTTGAAGGAATCCGCCATTACTTGCACCACCTTTATGAAACTGCCCAGTTGAGTGTAAAAATCTGGGGCCCCAACCAAATGTGACTCCAATATCTTTCTTCGTAGCGATTGCTTCTCGCAACTTAAGTATTTCCACATCAGCCTCACGATTTAGATATGCCATGATCGCAAGATATTTTTCTGATCGCCCAATCAAATCTCGCAAAATATCGACTAGTTCCGTCGAAGTGCTCTCACCGTAAACTGCAAGAACCTTATTTTCGAAAATCGGTTGATTATTAGGTTTTCCGTTTTCGCTCCACTCATCTAAAAGTTTGCCAGTTCGCTCTTTGGCTTCAGTGACATTTGGCTGATTAAATGGATCAACATCAAGCGCTCGACACAGTAACGCGGTTACCCATTCCCAAAGGATGAAGTGTTCACCCAGAGATGCATTTATGTTGAGATCGCATTCGCCATTTCCGAATCCAATCGAAAGCGCCGGACCAGAAACTTTAGTTTCGTTATCTTGAACGACTATTGGCAAGCGACCTTTCTGATCTTTACCGGTTGATTCAGCAACTAATTGCTCGATCCAGTCACCAATTCCGGGAACATTAGACCCAGAATCATGAAGTGAGAAATTTTGCGTGGTCTGTTCATAAATCAATGTGGCTAATTTCATAGCGCTTGAATCTTCCCGTGCAAAGGTATCTGCCGCACTATCTGCGTCGTCAAGCAGAACCGAAATGTCGACTCCCAACAATGCTGCTGGAACAAGTCCGAATGCGCTGAGGGCGCTGAATCTTCCGCCTACAAGTGGGTCAGCATTTATAACCCGCAACCCCGATGATCGAGAAGTTATATCTAAAGGTGAACCAGGATCGGTCACAATCACAAAGTGCTCTTGCGGATTTAAATTCGTATCAATCAATAATTTTTCAAAGAGCGCTTTTTGGGAAGCGGTTTCAATTGTGGAGCCTGATTTGGAACCAACAATTATTAGCGTTTGATCGAGATTTTCGGGAATAGCCAATCTGATCTGCTCTGGATCTGTTGTATCTAATACTGTTAGTTCTCTTCCAAAAGTTTTTGCTATAACTTCAGGAGCGAGTGAAGATCCTCCCATTCCACAGAGGATAAAGTTATTTAAGTTTTTAGATCGAGCCCATGCGCTCAAAGCGTCTAGCTGGGGGAGTAAATCTCGACTGGTCTTTGGTAGGTCAATCCAGTTAAGTCGATTACGAGCTTCGGCCTGGGCGCCCTCACCCCAGAGTGTTGAATCTTTACTTGCAAGTTTCCCGGCAATTGAGATTAAATCTTTCGCAACCGAAGTATTGCTATCAAACTTATTTAGAACGTCACCCGAAATTTCGATCATCTAAGACCTTGCAATTGTTCTCTTTGCGGCTTCCACTATGTTTTCTGGGGTAAACCCATATTCCTTGAAGAGAGTTCCGGCAGATGCAGATGCTCCGAAATGTTCTAAACTTACGATTTCACCGTTGTCGCCAACATATTTATGCCATCCAACGCCAACGCCGGCTTCGATGCTAACTCGTGCTTTGACGCCCTTAGGCAGAACACTCTCTTTGTATGAATCAGATTGTTCTTCAAACCATTCCAAGCAAGGCGCACTTACTACGCGCGCTGAAATACTTTGATCTGAAAGAATCTTCGATGCTGCAATTGCGACGTGCACTTCCGAACCAGTGGCAATCAAAATGACATCAGGTTCACTCTTTGCTTCCACGATTACATAGGCACCCTTTGCTGTGCCTTCAGCATCTGCACACACGGTTCGGTCAAAAACTGGGAGATTCTGTCGTGACAGAGCAATTCCTACTGGCTTGTCTCGCGCGATTATTTCGCGCCAGGCAATTGCAGTTTCATTTGCATCAGCTGGACGAACAATTGAAAAATTCGGAATCAATCGTAGAGATGCAATATGTTCTACTGGTTGATGTGTTGGGCCATCTTCTCCCAAACCAATTGAATCGTGGCTCCAGATAAAGACAGATGGAATATTCATTAGCGCTGCCAAGCGAACCGCTCCGCGCATGTAATCACTAAATACTAGGAAGGTTCCACCGAAGGAGCGAGTTAGGCCGTGAAGTGCAATTCCATTAAGTATTGCTCCCATCGCATGCTCTCGAATTCCAAAGTGGACGATGCGACCATACGGATTTGCATCTTTCATCTTGCTACTTGCAGGCAAGAATGAACCACCGTTGTTTATCGTTGTGTTGTTGCTTCCCGCAAGGTCAGAGGAGCCACCCCAAAACTCGGGCAAAACAGCAGCGATGGCGTTGATGATCTTTCCTGATGCAGCACGAGTGGCTAGATCTTTTCCGCTCTCGAAAATAGGAATCACTTGATTCCAATCTTTCGGCAGTGAGCGTTTTTGCAATCTTTGTAGCAACTCATTCTTGTCAGGGTTAGCTTGTGCCCACGCTACTAATTCGTCATTCCAGATTGCTCGCTTCGCAGCACCACGTTCAACGACTTTTCTAGTATGTTTCAAAATAGAATCTGGAACATCAAAAGATTTTTCTGGATCTAGACCTAGAGCTTTTTTTGTAGCCGCAACTTCATCTGTTCCAAGGGCAGAACCATGTGATTCAGCTGTTCCTTGAGCATTTGGGGCCGGCCAGGCAATAACTGTTTTCAATCGAATTAATGATGGCTTCGTTTTTTCTTCAGCCACATCAAGCATTGCTTTTTCTAAGGCCGGTTGGTCGACATCACCATTAGCAAGTGCCGAAACCTCAACAACATTCCAACCGTATGCCCTGAAGCGCATCGAAACATCTTCGGTGAATGCGACATGAGTATCACCTTCAATAGAAATTCGATTATCGTCATAGATAACTTTCAAGTTGCTTAGTTCTTGTGTACCGGCCAGCGAACATGCTTCGGAACTAATGCCCTCTTGCAAGTCGCCATCAGAGGCAATCACCCAGATATCGTGATCAAAGAGCGAAGTCTTATTTGCTGGATCAAATAAACCTTTTTCGTAACGTGCTGCCATCGCCATTCCAACAGCACTTGAAATTCCAGAGCCCAGTGGACCAGTAGTTATTTCAACGCCTGCGGTATGTCCAAATTCTGGATGGCCTGGAGTCTTTGCACCTGCTGTTCGAAAACTTTGCAAGTCAGAGAGTTCTAAGCCATAACCAGATAGAAATAACTGCACATAAAGAGTTAGTGAAGAGTGCCCCGCAGATAGAACGAAACGATCTCGGCCAAGCCAGTTCGGGTCGGAAGGATCATGATTCAAAATTCTTTGGAAGAGCGTGTACGCAACCGGCGCCAAAGCCATTGCTGTGCCTGGATGTCCATTGCCAACTTTCTGCACCGAGTCCATCGCGAGAGCACGACTGACAACAACAGCTTGGTCATCTAAAGAGGTCCAGTTCTCGCTCATTTGGCCTTCACTTCCTGTTCAGTCCGGGCTGTTAAATTCAATCGCCAACCATGTATCCAAACCAGTATTGCTCCCACCAAATGCGCCCCAACAATAAGGGCCGGAAGTCCGGTGACATATTGCAGATAACCAATGGCGCCCTGTCCCAATGAGATACCAAGAAAGATCAAAATCATACGGCCGAATAGCTTTTTCACTTCTGGTGTTTCCGAAACCTTCACTACTAAATAAAGTGCAATCGTTAAGCAGATAAGAACAATCACTGATTCAGCGTGGAGCCAAGAAACTGCACGAAAATTAAATGGATATCTCTTAGCATCCGCATCTCCAGCATGTGGTCCAGTTCCGGTTACTACTACACCGAAGAGAAGAACGATAAAAGTTAGAGTGGTGACAACCTTGGTTAAATTTCTTGTCATCGGTAGGACCTGGATAACTGGGCGATCTAACACTCGATGACGAAGAGCAAGGGCACCAGCTATAAGTGGAAGGGTGAGGACAAAATGTGCAGATACAGATATTGGATTCAATTTAGTAAGAACGGTAATTCCACCTAAAATTACTTGTCCCAAAAATCCAAGAATTTGCAGAATCGCCAATAAACGTAGACGCTTGAAATCGCTGCGGTGTCGTAATTTCTTGAAGATATAAATCAAAGCCGCTAAGGCGAGAATAAGAATGAGCCAAGCAATTAATCGATTACCGAATTCGATCCATGCATGTAGTTGGCTTTCATCCTGGCCGATAACCGGCTTGATCGAACCATCCACACACTCGGGCCAGGTTGGGCATCCAAGTCCGGCGCCACTTAATCGAACCGCACCACCTGTAACCACCAACCCCGCCTGTAAAACTAGGAGAGCGGTGAAAAGTATGGAACGCAGCTTCATGCTCGTAGCCTATGCGCTGGAAGTCACCTACCTCGGCAGTGCGCCGAGTGGCGGGTTTGGGTGAATTACGCAACAATAATGTTGTGAAAAAGACTGAGGACCGAACCCGTGATTTAGTGGCTCGCGCCATCCTCGAAAATGGACCTGCGACCGCCGTGGCTTTGGCCTCGAAGTTACATATAACCCCAGCTGGTATTCGCAGACATTTAGATAATTTAATTGCCGAAGGTGTCCTAACTGCGCGTGAACCATTCACAAGCGCCAAAGATTCAAGAGGCCGTGGTCGCCCATCTAAAGTTTTTGTTATGACAGATCTTGGTCGCGAAAAGTTCGAACATACTTATGACGATCTTGCTGTTTCAGCTCTGCGATTTATGGCATCTAAGGGCGACAAGACATTGGTAAAAGAATTTGCTCGAAATCGCGCCGAAGAAATCACCAAGCGCGCTGCTCAAATACTGGCGAATAAGAAGAATCTAAGCGATAAGAGCGAAGCGCTAGCAGCATTCTTAACCGATGAAGGTTATGCAGCAAATAATCATTCCCAAGGAATCGGCGAAGAACTTTGCCAAAATCATTGTCCGATTGCGCACGTTGCATCGCAATTCCCAGAACTTTGCGAAGCTGAAACCGAAGCTTTTTCAGAACTACTCGGCACACACGTTCAAAGACTTGCCACCATCGCTCATGGCGACGGTGTTTGCACTACGTTCATACCAAATCCAAAAAACCTAAGTAAATCCGGAAAGCGAGCCTAATATGAGTGATGTTTTAGCAAAGAACCCTGGACTAGAGGGAATTGGAAATTATGAATACGGATGGTCAGATAAGAATGATGTTAGCGCGAATTCACGCCGTGGATTAAACGAAGAGGTTGTACGCGATATCTCATCAAAGAAGAGCGAACCGCAATGGATGTTGGATTTGCGACTAAAAGGTTTAAGCCTTTTCGAGAAGAAGCCAATGCCAACTTGGGGATCAGACCTGACTGGAATCTTCTTCGACACAATCAAGTATTTCGTCCGTTCAACCGAGAAGCAGGCAACATCATGGGAAGACCTACCTGATGACATTAAAAATACTTACGATCGCCTAGGAATTCCTGAGGCCGAGAAGCAGCGCCTAGTTTCAGGTGTTGCGGCTCAATACGAATCAGAAGTTGTTTATCACTCGATTCGTGAAGATTTAGAAGCACAGGGAGTTATCTTTGTTGATACAGATACTGGACTTCGCGAGCATGAAGAGTTGTTCAAGGAGTATTTCGGAACTGTTATTCCAGTTGGCGACAATAAGTTCGCAGCGCTGAATACTTCTGTATGGTCTGGCGGTTCATTTATCTATATTCCAAAGGGTGTAAAGGTTGATATTCCGTTGCAGGCATATTTCCGCATCAACACCGAAAACATGGGGCAGTTCGAACGCACCTTGATTATTGCGGATGAAGATTCGTATGTGCATTATGTTGAAGGTTGCACAGCGCCCATTTACTCTTCAGATTCTTTGCACAGTGCAGTAGTAGAAATCATTATTAAAAAGGGTGCCCGTGTTCGTTATACGACTATTCAAAACTGGTCGAACAACGTTTACAACCTAGTAACAAAGCGTGCTACATGCGCTGAAGGTGCAACCATGGAATGGATCGATGGAAATATCGGTTCCAAGGTAACCATGAAGTATCCAGCTGTTATGTTGATGGGCCCACATTCAAAGGGCGAGACTCTTTCGATCGCATTTGCAGGCGAAGGTCAACATCAAGATGCTGGCGCAAAGATGGTTCATGCTGCGCCACACACATCATCAACAATTATTTCTAAATCAGTTGCACGTGGTGGTGGACGTACGTCATACCGCGGACTTGTTCAAATAAACGAGGGTGCTCATCACTCTAAATCAACAGTGAAGTGTGATGCGCTACTTGTCGATTCAATATCTAGATCAGATACCTACCCTTATGTCGATGTTCGTGAAGATGATGTTTCGATGGGTCACGAAGCCACGGTTTCGAAGATTAGCGATGATCAACTCTTCTATTTAATGTCGCGTGGTTTAGGCGAAGATGAAGCTATGGCCATGATTGTTCGTGGTTTCATCGAGCCAATTGCTCGCGAACTTCCAATGGAATACGCACTGGAACTTAACCGTTTAATTGAAATGCAGATGGAAGGTGCAGTTGGTTGATGAGCACTTTAACCACAAATTATTTAGCACCAACCGGTAGGGAAGAAGCTTGGCGCTTCACTCCTCTTGCCAGGGTTGGTGGCTTACTTGATTCGGCTGTCGCAGTGAGTAGCGTCAGCAGCATCAAGATAGTCAACTCGGAAAATGGCGTGAAACTAACTGTTAAAAGTGTGGGCGATCAACCTGCGATTTCGACAAGTGATGATTTGGCCACTATCAGAGCTCGTGAAGTGGTAACCGAAGTTTCGCATATTGAAATAGCTGCAAATACTCAGTTAGAGCAACCCCTGCTTCTGGAACGTACAAATCTAACTGGCAAGCCTCAAGCGTCCCGAACTTTAATCACATGCGGCGCTAATTCGCATGGAACGATTATTCTCAATAACTCTGGCGATGCAATATTGTCCGATGAAATTGAATTCGATTTAGCTCAAGGTTCAACGCTAACTTTTGTCTCGCTTCAAGAGTGGAGCAGCAAAGCCATTCATTTAGGCCGTCAACATGCAGTTATCGCCAAGGATGCAACTTTTAATTCAATAGTTGTGACTGTTGGTGGATCACTCGTGCGACTGTTGCCGACAGTTGAATACAGCGGTCCTGGATCAAGCGCTGATTTACAGGGTTTGTATTTTGCCACCGACGGTCAACACTTAGAACATCGTCTACATGTCGATCACAATGTTCCAAATGCAAAGAGCCGTGTTAATTACAAGGGCGCACTTGCTGGCGATAAGGCACATACAGTTTGGATCGGTGATGTTTACATCCGCTCAAATGCCGAAGGAACTGACACTTACGAACTAAATCGCAACCTGCTTCTCTCTGACGGAGCTCGCGCAGATTCAGTTCCGAATCTAGAGATCGAAACCGGCGAGATTGTTGGTGCTGGTCACGCAAGCACGACTGGTCGATTTGATGATGAGCAACTTTTCTATCTCTCATCTCGTGGAATTCCAGCAGAAATCGCGAGACGACTTGTTATCCGCGGATTCTTCGCTGAAATTGTCGGAAAGATCAGAGACGAAGAGATTGAGAATCGTCTTATGGATCGTATTGATTCCGAACTCGCAAAGGTTGGTGCGTAATGGCGAATCTTTCTTTTGATTCCCTGACAGACAGCAAGCCAGTCAAGATAGATCTTGATGGAACACCGGTGTGCGTTACCAGAATCGGCGACGAGGTTTTTGCGATTGCTGATACCTGTTCACATTCAGAGGCTTCGCTATCTGAAGGCGATGTAACTAATTTCAAAATCGAATGCTGGCTACACGGCGCCGAATTTGATCTGCGAACTGGGGAAGTAGTAACTCCGCCAGCATCTATTCCAGTTGAAACGTTCGAAGTAAAACGCAATGGCGATGAACTAACTATTTCAAGCAGAAAATCCGCAGAAGGCTAAGGAGAGAAAATGAGCACACTAGATATCAAGGGTTTACAAGTGTCGGTAGCAACCGAGGCCGGCTTTACAGAGATTCTTAAGGGCGTAGATCTAACTATCAAGTCGGGCGAGACACATGCGATCATGGGTCCAAATGGTTCAGGCAAGTCAACCCTTGCTTACTCAATTGCAGGTCATCCTAAATACACAATCACCGGTGGCTCAGTCACTCTCGATGGCGTTGATGTTTTAGCCATGTCAGTAGATGAGCGTGCCAAAACGGGTCTCTTCCTTGCGATGCAATATCCAGTAGAAGTTCCTGGAGTTTCAGTAACTAATTTCTTGCGCACTGCAGCAACTGCAATTCGTGGCGAAGCACCTAAGGTCCGCACCTGGGTTGGCGAGGTCAAAGAAGCAATGAAGTCTCTTAATATGGATCCAAATTTTGCGGAGCGAAATGTAAATGAAGGATTCTCTGGCGGCGAGAAAAAGCGCCACGAAATTCTGCAACTTGAACTCTTGAAACCAAAGTTTGCAATCTTGGATGAGACTGATTCTGGTCTTGACGTTGATGCACTTCGAATTGTTTCTGAGGGCGTAAATCGCGTCAAGGGAAATAGAGATCTAGGAATCATGTTGATTACCCACTACACAAGAATTCTTCGCTACATCAAGCCAGATTTCGTTCACGTGTTTTCAGGCGGAAAAATCGTTGAAGCAGGTGGCCCAGAACTAGCTGACAAGCTAGAAGAGAAGGGTTATGCAGAGTACACAACTGCATAATTGATGAAACCTATGTTTTCCCCTGCAGAGATTCGGAAAGATTTCCCAATCTTCTCTAAAGTCATGCGTGGTGGAAATCGTCTGGTGTATCTCGACAGCGGAGCGACAAGTCAGAAGCCGCGTCAGGTTTTAGATGCCGAGCGGAATTTTTATGAGCAGAGCAATGCCGCTGTTCATAGAGGCGCGCATCTATTGGCCGAAGAGGCGAGTATCGCTTACGAGGGCGCCAGGCAAGTGCTTACCAATTTTCTAAATGCAGAAGTAGATGAAGTAGTTTTCACCAAGAGCGCGACAGAGAGCATCAATGCTCTCGCGTATTCAATTGGTAACAGCGAAAACGGTTCTCGCTTCGCATTAAAAGCAGGCGATCGAATTGTTGTTTCAGAAATAGAACATCATGCGAATCTAATTCCTTGGCAGCTATTAGCTAAGCGAACCGGAGCCGAATTAGTTTGGTTCTCCGTCGATCCCGATGGTCGATTAGATCTAAGCAATCTTGAAGAATTAGTCAATGCATCTACGAAAATTGTTGCAATCACGCATCAATCTAATGTGCTGGGAACAATAGTCCCGTTGAAGGATATTGTTTCAAGAGCGCACGCGGTCGGCGCAGTTGTTGTCCTTGATGCATGTCAGTCAGCGCCCCACTTTGCAATAGATGTTAAGGCACTAGATATAGATTTTCTCGCCTTCTCTGCACATAAGGCGCTTGGGCCGACGGGAATCGGAATTTTATGGGGCAGAAGAGAATTCCTAAATTCAATGGAGCCATTCTTGACTGGTGGTTCAATGATTGAATCAGTGACAATGACAGAAGCTAAATGGGCGCCTTCACCAAAGAGATTTGAAGCCGGAGTTCCAAATATGGCTCAGGCGGTTGGATTCGCTGCCGCAATAAATTACTTGAATGAATTAGGAATGGATAACGTTGCAAAGCACGAACACGATTTAACTTCTTATGCCCTTAAGAAATTCTTGCAGCTGGATAAAGTTGAGGTAATAGGCCCGAAGAACAATGTTGATCGTGGGTCGGTAATTTCTTTCACAATAGATGGAATTCATCCACATGATGTTGGACAGGTTCTCGATCAATATGGCGTCGCAGTCCGAACCGGTCACCATTGCGCCTGGCCACTTATGCGAAAGCTAGGACTCGTCGGAACTACCAGAGCTTCTTTCTATGTTTACAACGATGAAGCTGATGTCGACGTTCTTATAGATTCGATTCTCGAAGCTCAGAAATACTTCAAGGGTTAACATGGAACTAGATTCGTTATATCAAGAAGTGATTCTCGATCACTACAAGCACCCATTGAATAAGAAGTTGAGCCCTACTTTTACAGCGCAGGTTCATCACGTTAATCCGAGCTGTGGCGACGAGATAACGCTGAATGTGAATATTTCTGATGGAATCGTCACGAGCGTTACCTGGGAAGGCGTCGGTTGCTCTATTTCGCAGGCGAGCACTTCGATTGCAAGCGATTTAATGACAGGTAAGAACTTAGATGAAGCGCTTAAGATCGTCGAGTCCTTCTCAGATCTAATGAGTAGCAAAGGAACTATGGCTGGCGATGAAGATATTCTTGAAGATGGCGTAGCGTTAGCTGGCGTTTCTAAGTTCCCGGCTCGTATAAAATGTGCGCTATTAGGGTGGATGGCTTTTAAAGATGCAGCAATTCAGAGTTCGAAAAACTAAGGAGAAATATGAGCAGCGCTAATACAACTTTGGATGACATAACCGAAGCCATGAAGGATGTAATTGACCCAGAATTAGGAATCAATGTGATCGACTTAGGTCTGGTTTATGACATGCGTCTTGATGAGAACAATGTTGCAATTCTAGATATGACGTTAACTTCGGCTGCTTGCCCACTGCAAGATGTAATTGAAGATCAGACTCACCAAGTTTTGGCTGACATAACTTCAGATGTGAAAATCAATTGGGTTTGGATGCCACCTTGGGGTCCAGGAAAAATTTCTGACGATGGTCGCGAGCAACTTCGGGCGATTGGGTTTACGGTTTAACTAGGTGTCAATGCATGGCCAGTGGATGGCCTTGAGATCGATGAGTTCTGATCAATCGGTTAAGCACCAAAAATTAAAGGCCGGAACTCTAAAGCGGATATTTAGTTTTGCACTTCCATATCGAAAATTCTTAGCAATCTTCATATTCACGGTAGTTATAGATGCAATTTTGGTTGTTGCAACGCCGCTTTTGTTGCGTTCGCTGGTCGATGATGGCGTAGTCCCTGGGCGTCCAGACGTTGTAACACGACTCGCGCTAATTGTTGCTGCTTTAGCGATTGCAGATGCAGCTTTCAGCATGTTAGGCAGATGGTTCTCAAGTCGTATCGGGGAAGGTTTAATTCACGATCTGCGTAGCCAAGTTTTTGAACATGTTCAGAAGCAATCAATCGCATTCTTCACTAGAACTCAGACCGGTTCACTAATTTCGCGCATCAATAGCGATGTAATTGGCGCCCAACAAGCATTTACATCAACGCTATCTGGGATAGTAAGTAATTCTCTCACCCTGCTTTTGGTTGTAATCGCAATGCTTACACTCTCTTGGCAGATAACTTTGGTCTCGTTGGTCCTGCTTCCAGTTTTCATCATCCCGACAAAATGGATAGGCCGCAAACTCGCAAATTACACCAGGCAATCTTTTGATTTGAATGCCGAAATGTCTTCGACGATGACGGAGAGATTTAATGTTTCTGGTGCACTTTTGGTTTCACTATACGGAGATCGGATAGCCGAAGGTAGCAACTTCCGAGCCAAAGCTCGTCGGGTTGCAGACATGGGTATAAAGATAGCGATGCTCAATCGAGTGTTCTTAATAGCAATGACTTCTGTTGCTGCAATCGCTACTTCATTCGCCTACGGAATCGGTGGGCATCTAGCTATCAATAAAGAAATCACTATTGGAACGCTGCTTGCGATAACAGCACTTCTAGCTCGTCTTTACGGTCCATTGACTTCGCTTTCCAACATTCGAGTTGATGTTATGTCAGCACTCGTCTCCTTTGAAAGAGTATTTGAAGTTTTGGATTTGAAGCCCATGGTCACAGATCCAGTTAATCCAAAATCAATTCCTCCAACAATGCCTACAATCGAATTCTCTAATGTGAGTTTTACATATCCAAAGGCTAATGAGATTTCCATTGCCTCTCTAGAAGGTGCGTCAGTAGGAGAAGCGAACGAAAACGAATCTGTTCTGGCAGACGTTTCTTTCACCTGTAAACCAGGCACGTTGACTGCAATTGTCGGTCCATCAGGTGCTGGCAAAAGCACAATCTCTGGTTTATTGCCGAGACTTTATGATGTAACCGAAGGAACGATTTCAATTAATGGAGTCGATATTCGAGATACAACAATTTTAGAACTTAGATCTCTGATCGGAATCGTGACGCAAGATTCTCATATGCTTCACGAGAGCATTACCGAAAATCTTCGCTATGCGAAGATAGATGCCACAGAAAATGAAATGTGGTCGGCATGCGATGCTGCACAAATCGGGGAATTTATCCGAACTCTTCCAAATGGATTAGACACTGTAGTGGGCGAGCGAGGCCACAGATTATCGGGTGGCGAGAAACAACGTTTAGCGATTGCAAGATTGTTATTGAAGAAGCCTCAAATAGTTGTGTTAGATGAAGCGACTGCACATTTAGATTCGGAGAATGAAGCGCTGGTTCAGAACGCTCTTGCCACAGCGCTATCTGGGAGAACAAGCATTGTTATTGCTCACCGATTATCAACAATTGTTCACGCAGATCAAATTTTAGTTTTAGAGAATGGCCGAGTAGTTGAATCTGGAAAACATGATGAACTAGTTGCCAAAGGCGGCTTATATTTCGACCTTTACCAGAGACAATCTCTTGGTTTCACGGAACAGTAAGAATCTTCCAATAATCGCAAGAAGTGCGAAGGCCAGCCATTGAATCCCATAGGCATAATGCGGACCATTCGATAGTTCTGGCAATTCGATCTCGGTTAGCGGCTTCACCTTTCCATCAGGACTTCCGAGCAGGTCTAAGTAATAAGCGTTCGCTTCAACACCTTGAAGCTTAGTGATTGATTCAGGTTTTTCACTTGATGCTCTAGTTACAAAGAACGACCCTTGAAGTTGGCGGCTGAGGTTTTCGGATCTGATGCGAGCGGTAATTTCTAAATTTCCACTTGCAACTGGTTCGACAATTGGTGGGGTAGCGGCATTAGGGCCAGCGGCAACCCAACCGCGATCGACCCAGAAATTCTCACCATTCGCCGCCCTAAACAAGGTAAGAACTTCAAAGCCAAACTTTCCTTCATAGTATCGATTGCGAACCAGCTCTTGTTTATCTTGAGAAAAACTGCCCTGCAGGGTTACTTTGCGCCACTGATTGCTGACGGGATCTAAGTTTCCGATGTCAGTCATAGAAAGACTCGGTAAATCTAAGTTATCTGCAATGATTTTATTTGTAGCCGATTGACTCGAGCCTCTACTAAATTGCCATTGGGCAGCGAACAAACATGCGGCTACTAAAGCGAGTGCTACGAGACTCTGAAGAAGTGAAACCGGATTGAAAAAGCGCTTCACCAGTTAGTTGCTTCCGATTTCCTTCGGGCCTTTGTTTAAAACAGTGGCTTGGCCCTTAATACTTTCGCGACCAGCATTTGCTACGACAACGGCTATATATGGAAGAACTACTGCACCAAACAATGCGATCCACCGATATGGGCTCGGTAAAATAACGGCGAGAATAAAGCAAGCAGTTCTAATCATCATTGAAATAAAATATTTACGGGCCCGAGAGGATTGATCAACCGAAAGCGGCTGGCCCACATTAGAAATCGACGCCGAAACGGATTTCGCGGGACCCTCGGGATTTGTTGCCATAGGTGAACTCTATGCGGATGAGAAGAAAATTTCGCGCTGGCTTCAGTGTGGATATCTGCCTACGCAGTAGTAACAGGTAAGTTTCTCCTATGACATCTGATTCAAAAGTTGCGCTAATTACGGGTGGCAACCGAGGGATTGGCCTTGCGATAGCGAACAAATTTAAGTCCGATGGTTATCAGGTTGTTATTACTCATCGCTCAGGTTCAGCTCCTAAAGGTTTTGAGTCAGTAATTATGGATGTTGCAGATTCCGAGAGTGTTAATTCAGCCGTATCAACTATCGAAGCAAAATTCGGCAAGATAGATGTTTTGGTGGCCAATGCTGGAATAACCAAAGATGGTTTAGTAATGCGTATGAGCGATGAAGATTTCGAATCAGTGATCAATACCAATTTGAATGGTGCTTTTAGGGTGGCCCGCGCCTGCACTAGAGGAATGATGAAACAGAAGTCTGGGCGATTGATTTTTATTGGATCAGTAGTTGGAATGTTGGGTTCGGCGGGTCAAGTTAATTATGCGGCGACGAAAAGTGGTCTAATTGGAATGGCGCGAAGCTTCGCTCGCGAACTTGGTAGTCGTGGAATCACGGCAAATGTGGTTGCGCCGGGATTTGTAGAAACCGAGATGACTGCCGTTCTCGACGAGAAGCGAAAATCTGAAATTAGCGCTGCGGTCCCGCTTGGAAGATTTAGTTCGGCAGATGAAATTGCAGGAGTGGTAGCTTTCTTGGCATCACCTGAGGCGAGTTACATAACCGGTGCTGTTGTTCCGGTCGATGGCGGTTTAGGAATGGGGCACTGATGGGAATTCTGGCCGGTAAGAATATTTTGGTGACAGGGGTTTTAACAGAATCCTCAATCGCTTTCCATATTGCCAAGATTGCTCAGGAAGAGGGCGCAAATGTTCTGCTGACCTCTTTCGGTCGAGCACTAAGCATTACAAATCGGATCGCAACTAGATTGCCTAAGCCGGCTCCGGTTCTGGAATTAGATGTCACAAGTGTTGAACATTTAGATCGACTGGCCTTGTTAGTTAAAGAGCATTTGCCACATCTAGATGGAGTTGTGCATTCAATTGGATTTGCACCTGAGGCGGCCCTAGGTGGA
>JAURGA010000048.1 GCA_030834095.1 Candidatus Nanopelagicales bacterium
GGGGGCAAATGTTGTGCCCGATTGGAAAGAATTTCGGGATATTTTTGCCCTCAGCGTGCCCGAGCGTAGATTCCACACCTATATAGGTATAGATCTGTGCTCAGGGCTGATTCTGGGCCACCAAGCTTGATATTGGCTGGGGCCAGCCTTAGAGCTTGCTGGTTAGGCGATTCGGTAGGTCTTATTGAAGATAACCGTGGTCCCGACCATCACGATGACGGTATTGGCCCCTGGCTTCACCTTGTTTTTCCCGAGCTTCTTGACCTTGCCATTAATTAAGACTTTAACGATGCTGCCCTTGACCGAAACTTTGATTATTCGCTTTTTCTTTTTGACCGTAACTTTCACAACCGGCCTGGTCGCAGCGGATGTTGCTGAAGGCTTCGGGGTTGCAGATGCTGTGGGGATTGGCGTCGCTGCAGGGGTCGGTTTTGCTGTTGACGGCACAACAGTAAGAACTGCTTGAACAGAATTTGATTGACCATATTTTCCACCCGGCAATTGAGTAGCAACAATTGTTGTTGTTCCAACTGCGACGCCAACAATTGCATTGTTTACTACCTTTGCAATTGCGGGATCAGTAATCGAATATCGCCACTTACCTGTTGAATTTGAAACCGGATTTGCGATTGCAGAAAGTGTTTGTCCTACTTCAACTCTTACGGGAGAAAGAGTCCCGACAGTTGGTGTTGTTCCTAAAATTGTTACTTTGAATGTAGTTGATCCAGATAACCAGAAATCATTTGCAGCTTGCGTCAAAGTTATAACTGCGCTTCCAGCATTTCCAAAGGTAAGTTTCTGTCCAGAGACACTTACAACTTCGGGATCCGAAGATGTATAAGTCCACGCACCAGCAGATTTAGATGCCGGTGGAAGAATTGTCTGAGCTGGGTCCCCAACAACTCTCTGCAAGTCTTCAAGTGCGGCATATGTTGGCGCAGCACTTACAGTCAGTGTCATTGTCTTCGATGCGGCACTGTAATTTCCTGATACTGCTTGAGATGCTGTAATTGTTGTACGTCCTGGTTTAAAGACTCTTACCGCGCCAGTATTTTGCACAGTTGTGATTGTCGCGATGCTGTTATCCGATGAAGTAAATGTCCATAGCGCAGGTGAATTTGAAGATGGCGCGCTGATTGAAAAAGTGTTTGTAGTGGTCGGTGATTGGTTATATGTAACATCTTTGAATTCACCAATTGCTGTTGTTGCGCCGAGAATAGTTAATGTCATTGTCAGCGTTGAAGATCCATAGCCTCCAGAAGCAGCTTGGCGTGCAGTAATTGTTGTGGTCCCGATACTCCTTGGGGTCAAGACTCTTCCAACCAAAGTTGCGATATTTGAATTTGCGATTGTAAAAGTCCAGGCGCCAGGTGAATTTGAAGTTGGGTTCACAAAATTTAAACTTGAAACGCTATCTTTAGCAATTGTTATATTGGTAAACGTTCCGAGTGTTTTTGGCAAACTTGTTACAGTCAAAGTTGTGCTGACTTCTCCGCTCAACCAATTTGTTGTTGCAGATTGCATCGCTGTGATTGTTGTTGTCCCAGCATCTAAAAATGTGATTGTGTCACCAGATACGGTTGCGATTTTGGGATCTGAAGTTTTATAGCTCCACCTACCAGTCGAAGTAGAAGTCGGTGGTGTGAGTTTAAGAGTTCGACTCAACAAGGTCGCGGTTACCGGATTCCAGGTTCCAAACTTTGGCGTCCCTTTTTCAACCGTCAACCTGGAAACTCTTGAGACACTGACAAATTCGCCACTTGCTGCTTGGGTGTATGTGACACCAGTTGTTCCGGCCTTCAGAACTGTTACAACAAGGCCTCTAACGGTTGCAATAGTTGGATCTGCAATAGTCGCAGTCCAGGCGCCAGGTGAATTTGATGTTGGTGGAACAAGTGTTGTGGTGCCTTGATCAAACTGCACGGTCTGTGGGAATGGAAGTGAGACCCTCGGAAATGTGGCAAATGCCGCCGGCGCCTGAATCGAGGTAAGTCCGAAAATCAGCGCAGCTGCAATTAACTTTTTTCTCATGCACCAATTATCTCGCTCTGCACTTTAGATATCGGGGATTTGCGCGGTGGGGTTTACTTTTAATCTAATTAATTTAGTTAATTTAGCGCACCGCTTTATAAGCACCTCGGCTTGTCATTGGGCGAAAAACAACCTGAATCAGTTGGATATGGCGCGCCCGAAATCCAGCGGCCGAACTTAAAAGGTAGTAATTCCACATGCGACGGAAGCGCTCGTCATAATTTGGAATCTCTCTCCACCTTTTATTTATGTTTGCATACCAAGCTAACAAAGTTTTTTCATAATCTGGGCCAAAATTATGGACATCTTCAATTATCACCTTTTTCTCAACTGCCTCTGAGATTTGAGCCAATGAAGGAAGAACTCCGCCTGGAAATATATAGCGATCGAAGAATGGATCGGTCACTTGCTTAGTCTCATTCGATGCAATTGTGTGATGCAGCATCATTCCATCGGGCGCGAGAAGCGAAATACATTTATCAAAGAAGGTTTCAAGATTTTTTGGACCGACATGTTCCATCATCCCGACAGAGACGATCCGATCAAATTTCCCAGACAAGTCTCGATAATCCATCTGGAGATACTCAATCTTCAATTTTCCGTTCTTGGCCCGGGCAAGTTCAATCTGATTATCTGCCGGTGAAATTCCGGTGCCAATAATCCCGTAGTTCTTAGCGGCATAACGGAGCAGACCGCCCCAGCCGCAACCAATATCTAATAATTTCATTCCGGGTTTTAATTCAAGCTTGCGACAGATCAAATTAAATTTTGCAATCTGGGCCTGGTCTAAAGTCTTTGCGCTCTTCCAATAACCGCAGGAATATGCCATCTCTTTATCAAGCATTCGTGCATACAAATCATTTCCGATGTTGTAATGATGCTTGGCATTTGCGGCGGCTTTTACCTTTGTCTGGCGATTTAAAACTGTCGATTTAACTGCGTGGCCAACAAGCGAGATTGAGAACGGGGCTTTATCTAGAACATTGAACTCTAACAACTTAGTTAAAAATTGATCAATTGATTGCACATCCCACCAGCCATCCATATAAGCCTCGCCTAGACCTAATTCGCGTTGAGAAATTATTCGATTCCAGAGACGGTCATCATGGACTTGGATATCCCA
>JAURGA010000035.1 GCA_030834095.1 Candidatus Nanopelagicales bacterium
AACTGCACATAAATTATGTAAGAGGCTAATGCGATAGCCGCAATCAATGGTGACACCGTTAAAGCAATCAAGGTAACAATTGTCATACCGATGAAGTGGCCAATAAGTGGAATCAAACCACAGACAAAAACCACGAGCGCTAAGGCAGATTTATATGGCAAATCAAGAACAAAGCTAAGCAAGAAGATAAAGATGCTTGCGAAGAACGAAATTGTGATCTGCCCACCTACGAAGGCCCCAACTCTGAAAATAATCGCATCACTTATTTTTGCAACTCGCTCGCGGCGACTTGCTGGGACTAGGCGATACGCATCTTTGGTTAGTGTTGGAAGCGCCGCTAGGAAATAAAGAGTTAATACCAAAATTGTTAAGATCGAAAAAATACCAGAGATAAATGCTTTTCCGACACCAAGAACTCCGCCAAATGCTCCAATTACAAACTTTCCATCCTTGATTGAGGCTTCAACCCTGTTTTGAACTGTGTCTACAATTCCATAATTCTTATTCAATTCATCAATGGTGGAGTTACTCTTTAAATCAGAGATAAGTTGCGGTGCATTATTTATCAAGGCATTAACTTGATCAATTATTAGAGGTGCCGCAATCCAAATGAATATTCCAACAAATCCAATAACTAGTGAGACGGTTGCTGCTACAGCTTTAGCCCTACTTAGGCCGCGTCTTTGGATAAACAAAACTGCTGGATTTAGACCCATGGCAAAGAAGAGCGAGATAATAATTAAAACAAAGACTTGGCTTGCCGAGGCGAATGCTCGGAGCAGTGTGATGGCAATTATCGCGCCAGATGCTGCCACAAACCCAAAGTAGAAGGGGTGCGAGTGATTTAGCGGCTCACCGATTTTTCCAAAGTCTTCAGGAGTATCTGCTCGCTTTTTTCTGGTTAGAGAAGGTCGCTTCATGATTGGTTTTAACTTTGCCATGGCGCTATTTTAACGTCGCGCTTAGAAAAAATAGGAGAGAATAGCCTCGTGGCTGACCTACGAATAACTGGACTAGCAGAGGAGATGTCTTCCCTTGCTCAAATGCCGTGGTCAAAGCAGCTTGAAGAATGGCCAGAAGATTCATCACTTACAGATATGCGAGGTATTTCTCGACATATTGTGCGTTTAATAAAAGTTAATCAGAGCCAAGATTCAGCTATTTTTGCTATTAAAGAGACAGTTCCAGAATTTGCAAACCGGGAATACGCCTTGCTTCGCGAATTAAATAACCGCGAGGCCCCGTGCGTTGAACCAGTAGCCGTAATCGAGAATCGCAAAGATGAGCAAGGCAACGAATTACCAGCAGCGCTTGTAACGCACTATCTTCCTTTCTCGCTGCCATACCGAGTAATTCTCAGTGGCGAAATTACGCCACATGAAATTACCAATATGGCTAACGCCCTTGCATTGTTATTGGTTCGACTACATCTTCTTGGATTTTGGTGGGGAGATTGTTCGCTTTCAAATACCTTATTCCGACGCGATGCCGATCAATTTGCGGCCTACCTTGTTGATGCTGAAACTGGAGAATTCCAAACCCGATTGACTGACGGCCAGAGAGAGCATGACTTAGAGATTTCGCTATTTAACGTTGCGGCTGAACTCGAAGATTTAAAGATCGCCGGAGTTCTGACTGCCGATATGGATCCGGTAAGAGCAAGTGAAGGAGTAATCAAGCGATATCGCAGACTTTGGAAGGCGCTTCGCGAACCACAAATCCTTGATCCAAATGATCGCCACGCGGTTGAAGGCGCAATGCGCCAGCTTCAAGATTTAGGTTTCGCGGTTGAAGAAGTTGAAGTTTCAATTAATGGTGACAAGGGTGAATTAAAATTCCAACCTAAACTTGTGGCAGCCGGATATCACCAAAATCGTTTACTTGAACTACTAGGAATTCAGGCCGAAGAGCTGCAGGCCAAGAGATTGCTTGCATCTTTTGATCGTTTCCGTGGTCGGGAAGCAACGCCTAAACCACCAATCCATGACAGCGCCCGTAGATGGCTCCGCGATACTTATCATCATGTTATGAATCAAGTGCCAAGAGATTTACAAGATCGAGTCGAGCAAGCACAGATGTTCCACGAAATTCTGGAACATCGCTGGTATCTCGGAGAACAAGCCGGGCATGATTTAGGTCTCGATTTCGCAACCAAGGATTACATCGAAAATATCTTGCCATTTAGAACTTATGTTGGGGTTTCAGTTCCGGGCATTCACGAACCACCATCAAAATAGATCCTGCTAAATCTATGTAAGATTGGCGCATGAGTTTGCCGCCACTGCCAAGGAATTTTGCAAGTGCAGTAGACCTTAGCAGCCTAGGAAAGCCCGCACCAGAAGCAATTGCGACGCCTGGGATTGAAGTGAATCAAGGGAATTTAATTAGTGAAATTCTCCCCGCATCTAATCAAACAGTTGTAATCCTTATTTGCTGGTCCCCTCGGAGCACGCAGGCAGTTTCACTTCTCGAAATAATGGGCAAGTATCAATCGGCAGATGTTTTAGAGAATGGCGAACCGGCTTGGATTTTGGGAACTGTAAATGTTGATGTCGAAACTCAGGTAGCCCAAGCGCTTCAAATTCAATCTGTTCCAATTGCGATTGCAATCATCCAAGAGCAGATGGTCCCGCTTTTCGAAGCAGTTCCTACCCCAGAACAAATCAGATTGGTGATTGATAAAGTTATTGGCCTAGCCGCCGAACGAGGTGTTGGGCAGGCGCTTGAAAAATCTGAAGTTATAGAAACTCCAATGGAGCCTGAGGAAATTGCGGCGATGGAGGCACTTGAGAAGAGCGATCTTGCGGGTGCAAAAGCGCAATATGAAAAGTGGTTGGCTCGCAAACCCGGAGATGCGCTTGCAAAACTTGGGTTGGCACAAACCGAATTGATAATCCGGGTGAAAGATTTAGATCCGAATGAAATCATCACTCTTGCTGGTTCGAATCCAAATGAAGTAACAATTCAATTAAAAGCAGCTGATGTTGAAATTGCTAGTGGGCTAAATAAAGAGGCTTTTACTCGTTTGATTCGGCTGGTGAAGATTAGCCAAGGTGGCGAGAAGAAGATTGCCCGCGAACATTTATTGCAGTTGTTCTCACTGGTAGATCCGGCTGATCCCGATCTAATTAGCGCCCGCAAAGAATTAGCCAGTGCGCTCTATTGAAAACTACATTCTCTAAGCAGGAGCGCAGAGCGCTAAATTTGTTATTTTGGCCCTTCGGCATGGGCGTGATGTCTACCGCCACACGGTTTCCAGAAATCCGGGATCAGTTAGGTATCAATAATGGGACCTTCGGAACCTACCTCAGCCTTGGCGCTATAGGAGGCGTAATTGCGTTTATTCTGGTCGGCCATTTAGTTCATTCGATTGGCGTTAAGCCAATTGTTGGCATTGCAGCCACGGGGCTATTTGTCTCGTTGGGATTAGTGCCACACATCCAGAGCCCAATTCTCTGGTTAGTCATAAATATTCTCATCGCATTTTCCTGGGTCTCATTCCATATTGCCAATAATGCGCAGGCCATTCATAGACAGGAGGAGATTGGTGAATTAATTCTTCCCAAACTTCATGGGCTCTGGAGCCTTGGTGCACTTTTAACCTCGATTCTTGCAATCGTTATTACGCCTTATGTGACACTGTCTTGGCACATTGGTGTTTTAGTGGCAACGATGTGGGCGCTCACCATGTATGGGGTTATTAAATCATCCCCTTATTTCATAGAGAAGAATGAGGAGGCAGATGCTTTCCCAAATCTTTCACCAATCAAGATTGCGAAAACCCTCAAGTTTCAGCCAATAATTGTGCTTGCCATGGTCTTTGCAATGCAGACTGAATTTTCAATTCAAGACTGGTCTGCTATCTATTCAAAAGACACATTGAATATGAGTCCATCTTCAAGTATTTTTGGTTATGCCGTTTTTATCAGCGCCACAATTATTCTAAGGTTTAATGCAAAATGGCTTGCCGTGAAGTGGAGTGAGCGGGAATTATTAACCAAGTTACCGATTTTGGGCGGAGTTGGTTTTGCAGTTTGTATCTCGCTCGGAACCTGGATTTCACAAAGCAATCGTATCCTCGGATTTATCGTTGCCTTAATCGGCTTTGCACTTGCTGGTTTCGGATCATCAATTCTTGCACCAACGATATTTGCAATTTCGTTTAGAAATTCTTCGCTTCCAAGTAGCGTAGTAGTTGCTCAGTTGGGTCTGACTCAAACCATCGCGACTTTCTTTGCAAAAGTGATTATCGCCTGGGTTGCTCAAGCAACATCCGTAACAGTTGCTTTAATGATTCCAGCACTCATGCTTTTAGCAATAGCCAAACTTGCAAATCTTGGAAAAGACTCTAAAGGCTAATTTCAGCCAGAGCCCTCAGTATTTCCTGGATCTGCAGCGCTAATATCGCTTAAACGATACTTATCAAGAGCTTGTTGGACAACCTTCGCTTTAACCTCGCCAGCGTCGGCAAGTCTTGAGAGTGCTGCAACAACAATTGATTCGGCATCAACCTTAAAATGGCGACGCAGCGCACCGCGCGTATCTGAAAGTCCAAAGCCATCTGTTCCAAGTGAATAGAAGTCTTGCTCAACCCAAGGTGAAATCTGATCTTGCACCGCACGCATGAAATCGCTAACTGCAATTACTGGACCATCTTGGCCGCGCAATTTCTTTGTGATGTAAGCAGATTTCTTATCATCTGGATTTAACAGATTATGACGATCGACCGCTAAACCATCACGACGAAGTTCGTTCCAAGAAGTTACCGACCAAACACTTGCTGCAACGCCCCAATCATCGGCGAGAAGTTGTTGCGCCTTCACTGCCCAGTTCATAGCAACGCCGGAAGCTAGAAGTTGGACCTTCTTCTTTCCGCGCTGTGCCTGAGAGTAAAGATAAATTCCCTTAAGCAGGCCATCAACATCCAAATCATCAGGTTGTGCTGGTTGAACATATGGCTCGTTGTAAACAGTTAGATAGTAATAAATATTCTCGCTGTTCTCACCATACATCCGCTTTAAACCATCACGAACAATGTGGCCAAGTTCGTAGCCAAAGGCTGGGTCGTAACAGACGATTGCTGGATTTGTTGAAGCTAGAAGATGTGAGTGCCCGTCTTCGTGTTGCAGACCTTCACCATTTAACGTGGTTCGTCCTGCAGTTGCTCCAATTACGAAGCCTCGTGCCATTTGATCAGAAGCAGCCCAGAAAGCATCTCCGGTGCGTTGGAAACCAAACATTGAGTAGAAGATATAAATAGGAATCATTGGAACATCGTGTGTTGAATATGACGTTCCCACAGCAGTAAATGATGCAGTCGAGCCAGCCTCATTAATACCTTCATGCAGAATCACGCCAGAGGTTGATTCCTTGTAAGAAAGCATTAATTCGCGGTCAACTGATGTGTAATTCTGACCATGAGGTGAGTAAATCTTTAGTGATGGGAACAATGAATCCATACCGAAGGTTCGAGCTTCGTCCGGAATGATCGGGACCAAGTGCTTGCCGATGCCCGGATCTTTAATCAAATCCTTTAGCAAGCGAACAAATGCCATTGTTGTTGCAATCTCTTGTTGGCCAGAACCACGAGTAACTGCATCAAAGGCTTCGATTGGCGGTTGCGCAAGTGGCGCAGAATCCTTACGACGAGATGGCATTGAACCACCCAGTGCTGTGCGACGTTCCATCATGTATTTGTATTCAGGTGAATCAACACCAGGATGGTAATAAGGCGGAGCCTTGGCATTGATTTGTTCATCGGTAAGCGGAATAAACAAGGTGTCACGGAATGCTAGAAGATCTTCATGCGTCATCTTCTTCATCTGGTGAGTCGAGTTTCGGGCTTCAAAGTGCGAGCCAAGAGTCCAACCCTTAATTGTCTTTGCAAGAATTACAGTTGGCCGGCCATTATGTTCTGAAGCTTGCTTGTATGCAGCAAATAATTTGCGGTAATCATGTCCACCGCGCTTTAGCGCCCAAATCTTTTCATCTGACCAATCAGCAACCATCGCAGCAGTGCGTGGATCGCGCCCAAAGAAATGTTCGCGAACATAAGCACCGGATTCGGCTTTATATGTCTGAAAATCGCCATCAGTTGTCTTAGTCATCAAATCTACAAGCGCGCCTTCACGGTCCATTGCAAGGAGTTCATCCCACTCGCGGCCCCAAACAACTTTGATTACATTCCAGCCAGCACCACGGAAAATCGATTCAAGTTCTTGAATAATCTTTCCATTTCCACGAACCGGTCCATCAAGTCTCTGTAAATTACAGTTGATAACGAAAGTTAAGTTATCCAGGCCCTCGCGCGCAGCAAGACTAATTGCGCCAAGAGTTTCTGGTTCATCGCATTCACCATCACCGAGAAACGCCCAAACATTTTGATCGCTCGTATCTTTAAGTCCACGACCTTGTAAGTAACGGTTGTAGCGTGCTTGATAGATTGCATTTATTGGACCAAGTCCCATCGAAACTGTTGGGAATTCCCAGAACTCTGGCATCAAACGTGGATGTGGATATGAAGAAAGTCCGCCACCTTCATGTGAAAGTTCTTGGCGGAAACCATCCATCTGATGTTCAGTTAAGCGACCTTCAAGAAATGCGCGGGCATACATACCTGGGCTTGCATGGCCTTGATAAAAAATCTGATCTCCACCACCCGGATGGTCCTTGCCGCGAAAGAAATGGTTGAAACCAACTTCATAAAGTGAAGCCGAAGATGCGTATGTAGAAATATGTCCACCAACGCCGATACCAGGACGTTGTGCACGGTGCACCATAACTGCGGCATTCCAACGAATAAATGCCCGGATGCGACGTTCAATAAATTCATCACCAGGAAATTCTGGTTCTTGCTTAGGTGGAATTGAATTTATGTAGTCAGTTGCGCGAAGCGCAGGAACACCAAGATTGTTTTCGCCTGCGCGATCCAGCATTGCAAGCATCAGATAACGGGCACGGACCGGACCGGCATTCTTTAGAACCGCGTCGAGGGACTCGGTCCATTCAGCTGTCTCCTGTGGATCGGTATCGACAAGCTGATCGATTAAATGGTCAGGGGCCTGGTCATTTGTGCTCATGGCAGTATCTTTCCACGAATTTGGCATGAACTTTCCACCCAGGTCGCCCTTCCTCTTGCGTAATTGCCAAAGGTTCGGTGGACTTCTCCTACTAGTCCAAACTAGACCTAATAGGTAAATCGCCTACGACTGATAAGACGAGTTAGGAGGAATAGCCCCGATGGGGGTCGATCAAATAGTTGAACGTCTCGCTCTTGAACCAGGAGAGTTGATTCTAGAAGTCGGTCTCGATTCCGACTGTGACAACGAATTTCGAAGTGCCATTGAAAAGCGAACTGGCACAAAATTTATTGAAGATGCCACAACTGAAGTTGTAGATGCAGTAATACTCTGGTGGCGCGATGGTGATGGTGATCTCGTCGATGATTTGATGGATGGCCTCACATATTTAAAAGAGACTGGCCCAATCTGGCTGTTTACTCCAAAAGTAGGTCGCGATGGCCACGTAGAACCAAGTGATATCCAAGAGGCCGCACCAATCGCAGGCCTTGCCCAGACGATATCCTTTGCAATCGGAAGCGATTGGACAGCAACCAAATTAGTTGCCAGAAAAGCCAGTCGTAAATAACGAGGAGAGCAGATGTCATTAGCAATCGGGTCAGCAGCACCAGAGTTCAATTTAAAAGATCAACATGGCGCTGATATTTCGCTCTCATCTTTTAAAGGTTCAAAGAACGTTGTAGTCATGTTCTACCCATTTGCATTCTCCGGACTTTGCACCGGCGAGCTCTGCGGACTTCGCGATGACCTTGGTGCATTTCAGAATGAAAGCGTTCAATTAGTAGCAATCTCTTGTGACCCAATGTATTCACTTAAAGCTTTCGCAGAGCATGAGGGCTACAAATTCCCATTACTTGCTGATTTCTGGCCGCATGGCGAAGTTGCAAAGGCTTACGGTGTTTTCAACGAAGATCGCGGTTGCTCAATTCGTGGAACATTCGTAATTGATAAGTCCGGAATTCTTCGCTGGCAGGTAGTAAATGGCCTAGGAGATGCGCGTAACTTGGCAGATTACAAGGCTGCGCTCGCAGCACTTTAATAATCCGAATAAATTAAGCACTGAATTTCTAATACTGCCAATCTGCAGGTAGAGTGCGGCAGTAAGTTTTGGGTGGTTAGCTCAGTGGTAGAGCGCCTCGTTTACACCGAGGATGTCGGGGGTTCGAAACCCTCACCGCCCACCAGAATTAAACAATTACATATATTTAGGCGAGACCACCTTCGTTGAGTAGAGAGGTTGAGTATGAAAGCCTCTGTCTCTGACCAGAATAATCTGATTGAACTCCAACGTATTGATTCTGCGATTATGCAGGCGACTCACAAGTTAAAGACTCTTCCAGAACGCGAACAGCTAGCCGCAATCCATGTTCGTCTCGCGGCTAGCGCAGAATTGCTTACAACTGCCGAAGCTGAACTTGCTGATGTGACTATTGATTTACGCCGAAGCGAAGTTGATGTGGAATCTGTTGCAGATCGCATGGCTAAAGATGAGGCTCGTCTATCTGGTGGAAGCGCATCGCCAAAAGAATTAGAACAGCTTCAGCACGAGATTGCCACGCTTTCAAAGCGGAAAGCCGAACTCGAAGATGGCGAACTTGAAATCATGATGCTTGTTGATGCGGCCAAAGAAAAAGTGGCGACAATCAAGAGCGATGAAGAGGGCTTGAAGAAGTTAGAACTTGAATTAAATATTCGACTTGAAAATGCGGTTACTGAAATTGATCGCGAAATTGCTCTGAAGAAGTCTGAGCGGACGTTGTTGGTTCCCAAGATTGATGCCGCGTTGGTAGAAGTTTATGAAAAAATTAAGGGTAATGGCGGGGGAGTTGGGGCCGCCTTGCTAATCGGAAATACTTGTGATGGCTGTCGGCTTGCAATCAATGCTGTTGAGATGGAGCGCATCAAATCTTTGGATTCAGAGGAAGTATTGCGATGCGAGGAATGCCGACGAATATTGGTTCGAATTTAAATGGCCCGCGCTTTTATTATCTCAGCTGATGGCGGATCACGAGGCAATCCTGGTCCTGCGGCATACGGTGCTGTAGTTTCAGAAAACGGAAAGATCTTGCACGAACTTTTTGAAACAATCGGTGTTGCAACAAACAATGTGGCTGAATACAACGGATTACTTGCTGCCCTTCGCAAGGTAAATGAGATTGATTCAACTGCAATGGTAGAAGCCAGAATGGATTCGAAGCTAGTTGTTGAACAGATGTCCGGGCGTTGGCAGATCAAACACCCAGATATGCGCGAACTTGCTAAGTTGGCACGAGAGGCACATCCACATGAATTAGTTACTTATAAGTGGATTCCTCGTGATGAGAATTCGCACGCTGATCGTCTGGCCAATAAAGCACTTGATGGCGATGTCGGAACTGATGCCCCACTTCAGAAAAACTTTTTGATTGAACGTCTGGTATCTGGCGAAAAGCCAACAACCATTTACTTTGTTCGACACGGTGAAACTATTCTGACGCCAGAACGCAGATTCTCTGGTGGCGATGGTTCAGATCCTGAACTAAGTGCTGAAGGTCTCGCGCAAGCAGAAGCAGTAGGTAAAGAGCTTGCAGCCCGCAATGCCGATTTAATTATTGCCTCACCAATGGTTCGCACAAAGCAGACTGCAGATGTGATTGCTAAAGCAACGGGTTTAAAAGTTACTTATGATGAAGCTTGGCGCGAGGCTGGATTTGGCGAGTGGGATGGCCTGACAATCCCACAAGTAAAAGAGTTTTATCCAAACGAATGGCTTTCCTGGGTTTCAAGCGCAGGCGCTGTCGCGGGCACAACAGGCGAATCATACGAAGATGTAGCGGCACGATCCGAATTAGCTTTATCTAATTTAGCTTTAGAACATCCGGGGAAAACAATTATCGTTGTTACACACAACTATGTAATTAGAACTTTGGTTGCTGCTGCCCTGGGTGCGCCACTTGAAAGCGTTTATCATCTTGATGTTCTGCCTTGCAGTATTACAACAATAAATACTTGGGCTTCGGATGGCTTGCGTGCGCTTCGGGGAATGAGCGAGCGAAGCCACCTGAAATAATTTCTGCTTTTTAGTTATCTGGATTTGGTACAGTTACGTCCCGAACAAAACTTTCGAGATCATTTACAGATTGCAAGAAGCCACGCAAAGTGCGAAGCGTCGCACCAAAGTTCGTGAATTCTTCGACCTTCAAACCATCAGCGTCATACATCTTCCGAAATTCTGGGATGTTTTCGAGCATCGGATTTAAAATATTTGGATCCATTGGTTCTTCAACGCTATTTGGATTTGGAATGATGCCGCTCTCATTCGCCTTAACCTGCCAGGCATATGGTGGAGAAATAACTGCATCGCCACCAATAATTTCACTCCAGTGCATATGGTTTCTAAATGCCGCAGATAACAAGCGAGTGCGATATCCGCGCTCCTTGTAAATTTTGTGTGCATTCTTAAATACTGCAACGCCAGCCCATTCAAGTGATCCTGGATCGATTGAAACTCCGGTTTTTTCAACACTTACCTTTACCCAGTCATCAACACGGCCAACCATGATTGTGCATACCGGGCCCATCTGAGAAATGTCTAAACCTTCGGCTTCGCGACGTTTCAATCCACGTTCGATGGCCTCGGCCACTGCGACAGTTTGTGCAACCGAGAACGAAACTGTTGCATTCAAACTGACACCTAAGTAAGTAGCTTCTTCAAATGCGCTAATCGCTTCAGTGGTTACTGGAATCTTTACAATGATGTTTTTTGCAAGCTTTGAGAATTCAAAAGCCTGTTCAGTCAAAGCCTTAGCGTTACGGAAATTGCGGGGATCGGTCTGTATTGAAAGACGACCATTGCGTCCGTTGTATTTTTCGAATTCAGCTTCAAGCAACTTCGCTGCATTTATCGAAAGTTCTTTAACCATTGCCCAACCGATTTCATCATCAGTGACAGTAGGGTTCGCCTTCGCATATTTCTTAATGCGACCAACCCAATGATCTTCATCGGCCTTTATCGCGCTGAGCGCAATAACCGGGTTACATGTTGCACCAACGATTCCCCAAGTAAGTGCTTCCTTTAACTCTTTCGGATCCGCAGAGTCATTCCAAAGAACAGTTTTTGAATTCTCTTTCATGAACAAGAAAGGTGATTGCGTCATGTTTCCCCCGCTAATCGTGCGTTAATACAGCAGAGCCTATTAGCCAGCGTAAAGTTAACAAAATAATTGGACAGTCCATTCACAAATTGCCCGTATTATTAGCGCACTGAAGAGTCGCCCGGATCACCGCGTTGCGCCCAGATTAATTTCTAGGTGGACCGAGGAAAGTCCGGACTTCGTAGAGCAAGGTGGTGGGTAACGCCCACCCGGAGAAATCCGCGGGATTAGTGCCACAGAAAATAGACCGCACATGCAAATGTGTAAGGGTGAAACGGTGGTGTAAGAGACCACCAGCAATTGCAGTGATGTGATTGGCTAGGTAAACCCCACTTGGAGCAAGACCAAAAAGATGGCGCTTGAGAGCTGCTCGCTCGAGTCATCAGGTAGGTTGCTTGAATCTGTAAGCAA
>JAURGA010000004.1 GCA_030834095.1 Candidatus Nanopelagicales bacterium
AAAGATTTAGCTTGTAGTGATGTCAAGATTTATTTCACTCTACGGCCACTTTTGAAGATAATTCCCTCGGCCTATCAGCAACATTTGAAAATTGGAATAAAAAGCAGTTACGAAAAGTGGTTGCATTCAATCTTAGATGAACCAGGGGTTTCAACGATAACCCCATCATTCTGGGTGCGACACATGCATGCAGATGTATTGGCAAAATGGGCGAAACATTTTGGAAAAGAGAATGTGATTGTAATAGTGGTTGATGAAAAGCAGCCAGACTTTATGTATCAAGAGTTCAACCACTTGCTCTCGTTGAAGCCAGGGTTCTTAAAGCCGCAATTAGATCAAGATAGCAATCGTTCGCTAACACTTGATGAAATCACCTTGCTTAATACAATAAATAAAAAGTTTCCGAAAAAGCGAAGCTGGCATGATTATGAGACCTTTATTCGGAATGGGTCAATTAAGTATCTGACAAATAAAGTTGTTCCAGAGCCTGATGCTGCAAAGCTCTTAACCCCACAATGGGCAGTCGATGTAGCTAAGACTGTTTCCAAGAGAAATGTCGAAGAGATTAAAGCACTGGGAGTAAAAATTATTGGAGACTTTGATTCATTTGAAAGTGCACAGATTCCTATCGGTGAAAATCCAGAGATAACAATGATTCCTGTCGACTTGGCAGCCACAGCGCTAGTAGCGACGGATTTGCGGGTAGTTGAGAAACTTCCCACCCGTTATGTGGCGAAGGTCCTCTGGAAAATGATTAAACGAGATATCCGAAAGAAGATTTAACTTAATTCCTTACTATTTAAATTATTTAAGACCTTCATTTGCTCGATCTAAATCTGCCTGAAAGTCGACCTCAACTGCAAATAAATCTGAAATATCTACTGGCTCCATTTCGATGCCATTCTTCTTTATCGCAAGTTCAAGTCCACGTTCAAAATAATCTTGATCAGCGCAGACTTCCAATTGTGAAATTACATTGGCTTTCTCACGAGCAGAAATGAAGTTAATTCCCACAGCTTCGCCAAGAGCGTTCTTGACCGTCTTTGAAAGCTCCTTGATAAATCCCTTTTCGTTGACTGTGTATTTAACTTCCTCTTCAGCGGTTGCTGATGTATTGACACAGACGAATGATTTCTCATTATTTATTCGATCAGCAACACGTTCAAGAACTTTAGAATCAAAGACAACATCTCCATTTAACCATAGGACACCAGATTCTTGACTAGCGCGCAGCGCCTTAAGCAGACTCTTTGAAGTATTTGTCTGATCATAAACTTCGTTATAAACAAAACTTGCACTTGGATGCGCCTCGATAATCATTTCAAGTTTGAAGCCAACTACAACTGTAATTCGAGCTTTGTCACCGAAGACCTTTGAAACATTCTCCATCTGTTGTTGCATAATCGAGCGGCCATCAGATAAAACAGTGAGTGGCTTTGGCCAAGGCTTACCTAATCGGGTTCCCATACCTGCCGCCAAAATCACAACTTGAATAGCCATCTCTATCTTTCCAACCCGTCTATATCTAATTATTCCCTGTCAGACGCGATAGATTACCGCTTATGGCGGCAAATCTTCGGACTTTAGATATTGATCAGGTCACCAAGATTTCAGATGTGCTCCAGGCATTTGAATCTAGCAACCAAGATTTGCTTCTCGTCGATGTAAATTCTGTTGTAACGAAACCACACCTTGAACTATTGACCGATTACCCAAGAACGGTCACGACGGCGTTGGTAGCAAAGTTAAAAAATGGCGAAACCCGAGTAAGTCAAGGGCGAATCTCTGGCGCCAGTTCTGGGTATCACGAGGTAGGGCGTGGCAACCATACATTTCTAGGAATCATTCGGCTTTCACAATTCCAGAGAGATGAAATAATCGAAATTCTTTCAAAAGTAAAAGATACAAATCACTCCGGAAACCCAATAGATTTAATTCTTGTTGCGCTAGTTCGAGCCGCCCTCGTCGTTGCACCAGCAGAAGTTTCAGGTGCGCCTTTCATCAGAAGTAATGATGCGACAGAACGGGTAACAACACAGAATCAAATAGCAGCGCTCAATGATGCTCGCTTACGCCTCAAGTTGGCGAACCGTGCTAACGATGGCTTCTACTCTGTTTTCTTCCTCCGGAAAATTTCTAAGCTATTCACCTGGCTAGCAGTGCGCTTAAAAATGACACCAAATCAAGTTACCTTGATTTCATTTGGAATTGGGTTGCTTTCTGCCTATGAATTCAGCAAGGGCAATTTCTGGGCCATTTTTAACGGAGCCGTCTTACTTCAACTCAGCATTATTATCGATTGTGTCGATGGCGAACTTGCCAGGTATACCCGACAATTTTCACAATTGGGTGCTTGGCTAGATGCAATCACCGATCGGATAAAAGAGTATTTGGTTTTCTTTGCTCTTGCCTATGGCGCCGCAAAAAACGGACATGACCTTTGGATCCCAGCGATGGGAATGATGTTATTTCAAACATTTAGACACTTATCTGATTACAACTTTGCCCGGATAAATAAAATTAGAAGTTCATACTTAGCCCCACTTAATTTCAATTTAAAGAACGATGGATTCGTTTCAGCGGACTATAAAAAGAAGAGCCGCTTAGAATATTGGGCAAAGAAAGCCGTGCAATTCCCGATTGGAGAGCGTTGGCTAGTAATTAGCGTGACTTCCGTGATTGGCGGTGCCAAGCTTACTTTCTTAGTGATGCCAATCCTTTCGCTGATATCTATTGCACTTGTATTCCGTGGTCGATTCAAAAAGACTCTAACTTGGCCGAAAGAGCGAGTAAATAAAGATTTAATTGATGATCAGATAGATTCATTCAAGAGTAAGGGCTCGACCAATCGCTTCGATTGGCTCATGCCATCTGTGCTTCGACTTCTTGAAGGCGCGATTCTCATACAAATTGCAATTACAACAGATCTGGATAAATCAGTTATTTTCTTACTATTGCTCGCAATTCTTTTCAGTCACTACGACAATATGTATCGAGCACTTCAAGGCGAGAAGAAGCCAATCTGGATATCTATCGCAGGCGGATTTATCTTTGGTCGCTTATTCATAATTGCGCTATGGATTGGGTTGGGCTGGTCACTCACAATTCTGGTTTATTACTTCTGCATTTTGTTTTTTATTATTTCTTCAGTTCAATGGGTTCTCAGCCGTAAGACAAAGGTTGGTTAATTCATGACCACAAGACCAAGTAGACCGACTATTGATCAGATCCGTGAAATTTCACAACCAGCTTCGGTTACAGGTAGATCTACATCAGAGCACTGGATTGCAGATCTTTATCAGAGAAAGATCTCTCCTTATCTGACTCGAATTTTTTTAAGAACTCCAATTACTGCTAATGGAGTCACTTGGCTGATGATTATTGTTGGTGCTTCGATAGGGCCCGCACTACTTATCCAAGGTTGGCAAGGAATTGCATTGGCACTATTTCTAAGTCACTTGCAGATGTTGATCGATTGCTGCGATGGTGAAGTCGCAAGGTGGCGTGAAACAAAATCACCAATGGGTATATTTCTAGACAAGCTCGGCCATTATCTAGCTGAGGGGTTGATACCTATCTGTTTTGGATTGCGCCTTGCTAACTGGCCAAATGAGCCAATTACAAGTTCTATCTATCCATTTCTTGGTGCGCTCTTAGCCATCTTAATTATTTTGAACAAAGGGCTGAATGATGCAGTCCATGTTGCTCGGGCGTTTTCAGGACTTCCAAAAATCCAGGACCTAGATGGAGCTAATCTGCCAGTTAAAGGGGTGCTTCGTAATATCCGCAAGGTATTCAACTTCATTCCAGCACAACGGATATTTCACTCAATCGAATTCACTATGTATGTAGCAATTTTCGGAGCGCTCAAAGAGTCAATGGAAATTGCGCTTGCAATCTCCCTATTCGTGACCATTGGCCACATAGCGGCAATCGTGTCTTCGGCAAAACTAAGGAATAATTAACTCGTGCGGACAATATTTCTACAACTCAAAGCATCTATGTTGCAACTTTTTCCAACCACGCGATTTCGTTTAATCTTAGTTGTTCTCGTCTTGACCGGTGCATTCATTTCGGTATCAGAACTAGCTGTTGCTAAATTTTTTATGCAGATAATTTTACATGAGGACGAATTAAGTAGAAACGAAATAATTTTATTTGTAGGAGCATTCTTTCTTTTCCTAGGCGGAACTCGAGCAGGCCATTACTTTCAGCGAATTTATAGAATCAATGTTTTTGATCGCGCCTTTAAGGCCTCGGAGAAGAAAATACTTCGCAGAAATGAGAATTGGCGTTGGTCACAAGCCTTTGAGTTAACAAGCCTATTAACGAATTTTATGCAAATGGGAGTGATCATTCTTTTCTCTACTATATTGAATTGGAAATTTGGTCTACTAAATATTGTCGTAGTTGCATCTGTAATACAAATAATAGGAAGAATTTTTGCAAGGCAGCTAAAATCTCAAAGAGGCTTTGTTAAAGCACGAAGGCGTAAAGAGCGGGTTTTAAGTTCAACAAAAGTTAGAACCCGCATTCGTTCTGGAGAAAATGGAATTTTAATTTCTGGCTTGGCCATGTTGATTCTTTTTGGTGCGTTGATTGCTCTCAGCTTTACAGGAGAAATTAGCACGTCGAACACGGTAGTTCTCTTCTTTGGTCTTCGCATGCAAAATTCAGGCCTCTCGAATATTTCGAGAAGTTTGATGAAGTTCGCAAGGGCTCGCACCCACAGTGAGTAGTTTGTTACCTTTAACAATTGGCTATTCAACCTTAGCCAACCGGGCGAAGAACATAAAATTTCTAGCTTCGGTAAATAATCTAGTTATAGTTCAAAATCCAGATTCAATTTCAGTCCCAGGTTTCAGTCCTGAAGTGAAAGTATTTGAATTAAAGAATCAAGGTGTGGCAAAGAGTCGAAATACTGCAATTGCAAACGCGGAATCCGCGTATCTGCTCTTTGGCGATGACGATATTGAATTTAAAGAATCAGGAATTGCTTCAGCCATAAATTACTTAAATGCGAATCCAGATGTTTCTATCCTATTGATGCAGGCCATAGACGAAACAGGGAAACTTAGAAAGCGTTATCCAACTAAATCACATCAACTGAAATTAACTAATTCTGCGAAAGCTGCGACATACGAAATGATGATTAGAACTTCTGACATCAAATCTGCTGGGATTAAGTTTGATGAAAACTTTGGTGCTGGTGCCCCAAACTATCTAGGAGACGAATATATTTTTATTGCAGATGCACTTAGGTCGGGGCTTAAGGGGCAGTTTGAACCTATTGTGATTGCAATTCACCCAACCGAAAGCTCAGGAAATATTAGAAATTTACATTCTGATCGCAGCGCGCGGGCCAAGGTATTTTCTCGGGTTTTTGGAATCTGGGCGCCAGTTATGCGCGCCTTGTTTCTAGCTAAACCCCCTTCTAAGAAATTTGGATTCATAAATTCGCTCTTTTTCATAATTGGCAAATGAAAATTTATGCTCACCGCGGTTCTTCCGGCAATAATCCTGAGATGACGAGATCGGCCTACGAAGTTGCAATCAAAGAAGGAGCAGATGGTTTTGAATGTGATGTCCGTTTGTCGCGAGATGGCGAAATTGTCTGCATTCACGATGCTACGACAGGACGAATTGCTGGTAAAAGAGTTTGGGTTTCTCGCACAAATCTAAAAGAACTTCAAAGCTTGCATGAATTAATGACGCTTGACGAACTACTTAATTTAGCAATCTCTGCTAGAAAGCATCTATTAATTGAGACCAAGCATCCAAATATTCATGGCGGACGAATCGAGCGTAGCGTTGTTGAATTGCTACAGTCGATGGCAAGCGACATAAAAGCGGCTGGAATCGAAGTTGTAGTCATGTCCTTTTCAAAATTTGCCGGAAAAAGAGTTCACCCTGATTGGGTGGCAGGTAAAATATCAAAATACTATTTACCAGCGATTTTTTCGAAGAGCAAGATCTCTGCGCTCGACATAGACCTAATAACAAAGCATCCATCGCTCGTAAAGAAATTGCAGGAACGAGGAAGCAGAATTTTGATCTGGACTGTAAATGAAGACGTTGACTTTGAGCGTTGTAAAAAGTTAGGCATCGATGGTGTAATTACCGATTTTCCTGAGGTTGCTCGGCGCTATGGATAAGCAAACTTCAGATTTCTACTTCTGGGGAGCAGGCTATCTGCTACTGGTCTGTGCAATTCTCGCTCTGACTACCAGTAAAACTGCTGATGTTCAGATTCAAATCGCTCCCAAAATTGTTAAGCCACTTCTCTGTTTCAATATCGAGGTCAGTGAATTACGGACAAGTGACACTGAAAGCGGATGTGTAGCACCTGAAGAATCTTTAGGCACAGCACCAATCACTTATTCAGAGATTAGTCCAACTAAATTAGACCGAACCTTCGAAGTTAGATATCTGGCAGCACAGGCAGCCGCCAAAGCTATTGGATTCAATATTCAAATAACTTCAGGATTCAGGTCTCAGCAATTGCAAGAACAGTTATTTAATAATGCGGTTAAGAAATATGGAAGTGAGAACGAAGCATCAAAATGGGTCTTACCAAAAGAAGTTTCAAATCATCCGCGGGGACTCGCAATAGATGTTAATTATCCCGGCGATCGGACTGCTGTTAGATGGTTAGAGGAGAATGGATCAACCTTTGGTTTGTGTCGCGTTTATGAAAATGAATGGTGGCATTTTGAACCGGTAATTGCACCAGGTGAGCCCTGCCCACCAATGATGGCGAACGCTTTAGAAAGCCTGCCACCTGCGAAAACTAAATAGCTAGCGAAGCGTTTTTCGCTAGTGGTGGGCGACAGACAACCCCGCTTGCACCAGTCAAAGTCCAACTTCCAGCACTGTGTGGAATCAAAATTGCATCGCCCTTAACCGCATCAATTGGTGAGTGATTTTCGAAAGCTATATTTCCATCGCCTTCTAAAACCAACATGATGCTAAACCCTGATGCGACCTTGCTGCTATTACCAGCAAGATAATCTGCACGGAAATAAGGGTCAGCGACTGCGGTAAATACTGATTGATCAGAGCCACTAAACAGGCGATTAGAGAAAACTAATTTACTAGCTTCATCTTTTTCAATTGGTGTGTATCGAAGTGCATCTAATACGGTGTCGAAACCTAAGCCAAGGTGGCCATCTTTGACACCATCAACTGCAAAATCATTCCACTCAAGAAGTGCAGAGAGATCGGTTGGTTCTTGAAGTTCTAGAACAAAAATACCGGCGCCAATTGCATGTGGGGTTCCGGCAGGAACAAATACAGTGTCTCCAGCTTTTACTTCAAACTTCTGAAGTGAAGCGAGCAAACCATCTGAATCTCTGGCATCAACCATTTTGGAAACTTGGGACTTAGCCATCTCTTTACCAAAACCTAATCCAACACTTGCTCCTACAGGTGCCTCCAAAATAATCCAAGCTTCTGTCTTTCCATGCTTAAGCGAGAGATGCTCTTTAGCAAACTTGCGATTTGGATGATAGTGAACTGGAAGTCTTTGATCTGGATCAAGAAGTTTCATTAGTAATTCTGTGCTTGCGCCAAAGGTATTTAAATGTTCAGCCCCAAGCCATTGCTCGGGATTAGCGATAACTGAATCACGCAAATAACTTCCATCTGAAAGCGTCGAGAGCCCCATAGTTTTCTCGCCAAATCGGGTAGTCATTGAACCAATCCACTCTTCAGGTCGCATAGGTCCACCTGGACCATTGCGAAGTGCTCCAATGCGGTATCCACCTTTATAGAAGTGATCAAATTGATTAGATGCGAGTTTCTGAGGAGTAATCATGGAATGCAATTTACTATGACAATACTTTTTTTGCACTTAATCCAAAGATAATTGCCAATACAGCAGGAAGCAGCATGGCCCAGCGCAGCGTCACGATTTCTGAAATGAATCCAATTAGCGGTGGTCCAATTACAAAACCAAAGTATGCAACTCCAGTTACTAAGGCAACCCCTTCTGCGGCTGAAACTTGGCCCGAGTATTTCTCATTAGCAAGCGTTCCGGTTGCGCTAATCATCATTGGAATGACAGTTGAAATACCGATTCCAAATAAGAACCAGCCGATAATTACTCCATAAATATTTCCTGCAAATAAACCTGCCGTTAATCCGATTCCTGCTATAAACCCAGACCAAGTTAGTAGTTTCACCACTCCAAATTTATGAGCAAGAAAATCTCCGGACAATCTTCCGATAACCATCGTGGCTGAGAAAAAGACATATGGCAGCGCGGACAAAAGCGGAGATGCTTCATAAGCGTCACGCGCCAAGACCCCACCCCAGTCACTCGCCGCTCCTTCACCGAGCGCCCCACAAAGTCCGAGTAAACCTAGAATCACAAATCTACGAGGAGTTTTTCGTCTCTTATGTTTCTCAATTACATGCTGATCTGCCTCCACAGGTAAGAACCAATTACGTGTAATGAGTGCAATTAAAGTAATAAAACCACCCACAAAAAATGAATGAATTTGGATTGAGACATCGAAGCTCGCGAGTGCACCACCAATTACGCCACCAAACAGACCACCGATCGACCACATGGCATGAAAAGTGCTCATTACTCGCTTTCCTGCCTTATTTTCCAAAGCAGCAGCATGTGCATTTATAGAGAGGTCGTGGATTGAAGAGAGAACTCCATAAATAAATAGTGAGAATAGAAACCAAGGAAGATTGAAAAGTAAACCGACTAGTGGAACCGCTAAGGCGAGGGTAAATGCAGACAATCTAACTACTGGGCCACTGCCATATTTGGCTGCAGCTTTACTCGTTGGGCGAAGGGCTGCGAGGACTCCAAGTGATGCACAGAAAAGTGCGGCTCCCAGGACCCCATTGGAAATTGCGAGTTCAGATTTGAAGTCTGGGATTCTGGAAACAAAGTTCCCAACTGAGAATCCGTTGATGAAAAATGCAATTAAGATTGCAAGTCTGGCCTTTAGAAATTCATCATTCGCAAACATCTGACAATCTTAGTGACAACCTCTACTCTTGGCCCCATGCTAGAAATCAATGGAACCAACTTCATTGCACAAAATGAACGAAGCGGAACTGCGCGCTCACTTTTCTGGCCCTGGGCTGCAGCAAATGTATCTTTGCTGGCACTTTCATATGGATCATTTTTTCTTGGATTTGGAATTTCTTTTTGGCAGGCAACATTTGCGGCAATAATTGGAACAATCGCCTCCTTCTTTTTAGTAGGAATTAGCTCCCTTGCAGGCAAACGCGCCAGTGCACCCACCATGACAATTTCGCGTGCAGCTTTTGGTGTCAAGGGAAATGTGGTTCCGGGCTTACTTTCTTACTTAATATTTGTTGGCTGGGAAACGGTCCTAGTTGCACTTGCAACACTTGCAACTGAAACAGTTCTGACCAGAGTTGGAAATATCGAACCAAACGTCTCGCGGATCATCGGGTTTTCGATAGCTGCAGGTTTAACTATCGTTGGCGGAGTTCTTGGTTTTAAAGTAATAATGCGAATTCAAAAAGTTCTAACTTTGTTAACGATCACCTTAACTGCTGGCTATATTGCTTTGACTGCGCATCTGGTTAATTGGGACTCAGTATCTGCAATTCCCAATGGCAATATTCAGGCTTTCTTTGGCGCACTTATTTTTGCAATTACCGGAATTGGGCTGGGCTGGGCCAACTGCGCTGCAGATTATTCGCGCTATTTACCGCGTACCGTTTCAAGCAGGGGTGTAGTTGGATGGACAGTTTTTGGTGCATCAATTGTTCCTATTACTTTAGTTATCTACGGTTCAATGTTGGCAGGAAGCAGCAAAGATCTTGCTGATAAAATCGGAATGGATCCAATCGGTGCACTTACAACACTTGTTCCAACCTGGTATTTAATTCCCTTCGCAGTTGTTGCAATTCTGGGGCTAATTGGCGGTGCCATCCTTGATCTGTATTCATCTGGGCTTGCGTTGATCTCTGTCGGAGTTCCAATAAAGCGACATGTTGCGGCGTCGATAGATGCAGTAATCATGGCCCTTGGAACAATTTATATTGTCTGGATTGCTAAAGATTTCTTCGGACCATTCCAAGGTTTTCTAATTACTCTTGGAGTGCCAATCGCAGCTTGGTCTGCAATCTTTGTTGCAGATGTCTTTATGCGCAAGCGTGATTTCAAAGAGGAAGATTTGTTTAACCCTAAGGGTATTTATGGCGCATGGAATCTACGTTCACTTTCGTTAGTTGCAGTCGGAGCCATTGTTGGGTGGGGATTTGTTACGAACACCTTCGCTGGCTGGCTTTCTTGGCAGGGATACTTCATGGAATTAATTGGCGGTAAAGATGGACCGTGGGCATATTCAAATGTTGGTGTAATTTTCGCTTTAGCAATTGGCTTCTTCGGCCACATTCTCTTATCTAGGAAAAATATTGCACGACAAGAGAGTCAGAGTTAGTTACCAACTTGTATGAAGTGGGCGTCCTTCGGCATAACCAGATGCTGATTGAATTCCGATAACTGCGCGATCTGCAAAATCCGAGATGCTAGTTGCGCCAGCATAAGTAAATGAAGATCTAACACCAGCAATAATCTCATCAAGCAAATCTTCAACCCCAGGACGTGCAGGATCTATATACATGCGAGAAGAGGAGATACCTTCCTCAAATAACGCTTTGCGTGCCCGATCAAATGCACCATCATTTGAAGTTCTTGCCGCAACCGCGCGAGCAGATGCCATTCCAAAAGATTCTTTATAAAGGCGACCAGTTGCATCCTTATTTAAATCACTAGGAGATTCAAAAGTTCCGGCAAACCAAGATCCGATCATTACTTGAGATGCACCAGCAGCAAGAGCAAGTGCAACATCCCGTGGATGTCGGACACCACCATCGGCCCAGACATGTTTGCCGTGCTTCTCGGCCTCAGCTGCACACTCTAAAACTGCAGAAAACTGTGGACGACCAACACCAGTCTGCATGCGAGTTGTGCACATTGCTCCGGGTCCAACTCCAACTTTCACAATGTCAGCACCAGCTTCAATTAGCGCTTTAGTGCCCTCTGCAGTTACAACATTTCCAGCAACAATTGGAATATTTGGTTTCAGGGCTCGGATCAATTTCAGGGCTTCGATCATTTTTATTTGATGGCCGTGAGCGGTATCAACAACAAGCACATCGGCGCCCGCAGCAATCAGTGCTTTTGCTTTCGCAGCAACGTCACCATTTACTCCAACCGCACAAGCAATCCTTAAATTCTTATTTGCATCAAGCGCTGGCTGATAAAGAGTGGCACGAAGCGCGGCAGTGCGAGTTAGAATCCCAACTAGCTTTCCAGTTTTATCTACAACTGGAGCTAACTTACGGCGCTGAGTATTTAGAAATTCAAATGCTTCACGTGGCTCAATCGAATCTGGAACTGTTACTAAATCTTTGCTCATAATTAATTGGAGCTGGGTAAATCGGTCCACCCGTTCGCAATCAGCTTCAGTAATAATTCCAACTGGCTTGCCATCTTCGACAACAATCAGAGCGCCATGTGCTCGCTTATTTATCAGGTCAACAGCATCGGCAACAGTTTCAGTCGGTGAAAGAGTTACTGGAGTATCAAAGAATGTATGTCTTGACTTAACCCATTTAATAACGTCACTAACTACTTCGATGGGAATATCCTGTGGAATAACGGAGATGCCGCCACGTCGGGCAATAGTTTCAGCCATTCTGCGGCCAGAGATTGCTGTCATGTTTGCAACGACTATTGGGATTGTGGTTCCGGTTCCATCATGTGTAGAAAGGTCTACATCCATGCGGCTGGCAATTTCGGATGAGCTTGGGACCATGAAGACATCGTCATAGGTCAGGTCGTGGCTGGGGGTATTTAAGAAACGCACGTGTCGGAACTATACCCCTGCCGATGCGCAAGAGGGAAGGTATTGCTAGAGTCATTGTCATGAGTGAGGACGAGGATTCAACGGACGATATCGTCACAGAGGAGATGCTCTGGGATCGAATTCCAGAAACCCAAGGGTTAGATCGCGCCAATACCTATTACGAGTTAAGCGCTCGAATCTATGCGCGTGGCCAATATGACGAAGCACTCGCACTTGCCGAAACTGCACGAGATATTTATGCCGAACTAGGTTCAGTTGTTCCATCTGATGGATTAGCTCAGGCGTATTCTGCAATCGGATACAACTTAAATCAATTAAAGCGAATGAATGAAGCGGCTAATGCAATGAGTAAAGCTGTTGACTTACTTCGTGAATCAAAATCTCCGTTAGCAATTGATTTGGCCTGCACTCTTGGTGAATGGTGGTTCTCTTCAAAAGAGTATGAGAAAACAATCGAGTGCATGTCCGAATGTGTTCAAGAGCATTTAGTTGACGGGAATGATAGCGGAGCAGCTAATGATTTACATCTAATTGGGTGCGCACAACGTGAGTTAAAAGAGTATGGGCTAGCACTTGAATCATTTAGGGAAGCTCGCGATTTATTCAAGAAATTAAAGGAAGTCATAAACGTCGCAAGATGCGATCAAAAAATTGCCCACTGTCTGACAGAAATTGGTGATGGCGATGGTGCAATAATTGCAGCCCAGAAATCATTTGATGTTTTTGTAACCGCCCATGATCACTATCGTGAGACTTATTCACTTCTGGAATTAGGGAAAGCTCAAATAGTAGCTGGGCTTGGTGAAGAAGGTTTAAATACTTTGGATCGGGTCTTAGAAATTGCAACAGATCATGACAATAAGGATTTTGAATTCATTCTAGAAATCGAGAATCGGATGGCCGATGTTCTGGAATCCTTAGGCCGAATAGATGAAGCAGATGAGATTCGTCGCCGAATTAAAGCTGTTGAAGAGGTAGTAAAAGAAGATTAATTGTTTAGGTGCTGCATTGCCCAGGCATACATGGCAATTGCACCAGCAGCTGATGCATTCATTGATCTAGTAGAGCCATATTGTCTAATTGCAAGAACTGTTTCACAGATTTCAACGGCCTCATCTGACATTCCAGCCCCTTCTTGCCCAAAGAACAGGACACACTTTTTAGGCAACTTATTCGTTTCTAACTCTTTTGAAATAGGCAAGTTATCAATTCCAATTATTGGAACACTATTTTCGTCACACCAAATTTTAAAATCAGCAACTGTTGGATGATGTAACACATGTAGGTATTTATCTGTAACCATTGCGCCCCGCTTATTCCAATCGCGTTTGCCGACGATATGAACCCTTGAAACATTAAAAGCATTTGCGGTTCGAACTACTGAACCAATATTCAAATCATGTTGCCAATTTTCTATCGCTATCTGTAAATCATGTCGCTTAGTATCTAAATCAGCGACTATTGCTTCAACGCTCCAATATCGGTAGTGATCCAAAACATTTCTTCGATCTCCGTTTGCAAGAAGCTCTGGATCAAAATGTTCTGCCTCAGGCCACGGTTTTGGATGTGGGCCAACACCAACCACTGGATAGAATTCACCAGGTCCAATTTCAGCAGTTGTCATACCCAAACATTAGGGGGAGTTTGCATGAAGCAAAAATCCTGGCTCCCTATTTATTTGATTCTTGGCTTGGTTTGGGGATCCTCCTTTGTATTTATCAAGCTAGGTCTTGAATTCTTGTCTCCGGTTGGCGTTGCATTTGGCAGATGCGCTCTTGGTGCGATGGTTCTGTTATTAATTGTAAAAATTCGAGGAATCAAACTACCTACAGAACTTAAAACTTGGTTTATTCTCTGGGTCGTCTCACTACTTCTAAATGTTTTTCCTGGATTCTTATTTGCATACGCCCAACAAGAAGTCACAACAGTTCTTGCCGGAATAATTAATTCCTTCACTCCATTAGCCACCATAGTTTTTATCTTTATCTTCTTTAGATCCGAAAAGATTCAAAACCAGCAAATTCTTGGGTTAGCGGTAGGTGGAGTTGGCGTAATAACTGTACTCGGAATTTGGAATGGAGTTGGAACCGGTTCTGGCGATGGTGTGCTAGCACTCTTTGCAGCAATAACTTGCTATGGTCTTGCTTTCCCAATAATTAAGAAGCATCTATTACCTCTAAAACTCACTGCTGAAGCACTTGCCGCAGGACAAGTAACAGCCGGGGCACTAACTCTTCTACCATTTTATTTAATGGATGGAGTAGCCAGCACTGAATATCGTATTGGCCCAGTTCTTGCAGTAATGGCACTCGGAATATTTGGCACTGGATTTGCATACATCTGGAATTTCCAAATCGTAGAGCGGGCAGGAAGTTCTGTTGCAAGTTCAGTTACTTACTTAACGCCAGTCGTTGCGGTATTCATAGGTTGGATTTTTCTTAATGAGAACATCACTTGGCACGAACCGGTCGGCGGTGCAATAGTTGTTCTGGGAGCAGCAATTTCACAGGGTCGATTTAGTAAGAAAGTGGCAGAATAGGGTGATTAAGATAAAGTTAATTTCTCTCATATCAGCCATTGTCTTGCTGGCTTCATTTAATCCGAGTGCACATGCAGTATCGGTTCCAAAAACCTTTAAGAAACTTGCTGCTTCTTCCACCCTTGCGAAACCAGGAATCATTCTTATTGATCCAGCAACGCAGACTGAGATTTATTCAGATGCTGCGGATGAGCCTCGCGCTCCGGCTTCGGTCCTTAAAATAATTTCTGCTGCCGCTGCAATTTACGCCTTCGGACCTGGCAAAGTATTTAACACGACAATTAATTCTACTGAAGATCCAGATGTTTATATTTTGCAGGGCGAGCGTGATCCATGGCTGACAACAAGTGCAAGCGTTGCGAAGGGGTCAAATCGCGCACTTTCTACCAAACTTATTAATGAAGTCATCAATAGGCGTGGCGATTATGCTGGCTTGAAAATTAAGTTTTATGGCATGTTCGATGCTGACATAAAAAGCCTTAGAACTTATTACGGTAACGAAATTAAGTTTGAGAGAATTACTAAGCCACTAGCTTCCCCAGATCAAGAGCCAACAGAGATTTCAAGAGTAACTTCTCCCAAATTGCGCAAAATTCTAAATTTTACTCTTCTATGGAGCGATAATGTTTTGGCAGATCGGGTAGCTCGAAATGCTGCTGCAAAACTGGGATATTCGCGTGATGATCTAAGTTTGAATCTAGCTTTTGAAGAAACATTAAATTCTCTTGGAGTGAATACAACGGGGCTAAAGGTTTTCGATGGCAGTGGACTTTCACGTGAAAACAGAGTCTCTGTCCGAACAGTTGCTGAGCTCTTGCTGAAGATTAGAAATGAACCACAGTACCAAGCCGTTTATGATGGTCTTCCACTTTCTGGGAAAACCGGAACACTAATGAGGAGGTTTCAGGATTCTGCTTCTAGCGCAAAGGGTCTAGTTAAAGCTAAAACTGGATGGATTAATTCTTCCGTAACTTTAGCTGGGTATATCGAAGCCGGAGATAGTGAATACGTCTTTGCGGTTATCGCAAATCGATTGACCCCAACTGAAAGTACTCGGAATCGAGCACGAAAGATAATTGACAGGATGTTGGCCACCATCGCAAAACCTATTCAAATAGCGCCAGTAGGCTAGGTCTGTGCGTAATCTAAAAATCTCTCCGTATATCGCTCTGATGAAATTGCGAGTCGTGGAATTACTTCTGGTTACTACGTTGCCTGCGCTTTTTCTTGCAGCAAAAGACGTCCCTCCACTTGGGCTGACCATTGCAACGCTAATTGGTGGAACACTTGCCGCTGGCGCATCTAATGCATTTAATATGATTATTGAAGTCGATTCAGATCGATTAATGGAGCGTACGGCTAAACGTCCAATCGTTAGTGGCGCTGTAAGTGAAACCCAAGCATTCATCTTTGCATCAGCTTTAACTATTATTTCGCTCCTAATATTCTCAATTTTTACAACTCTCATGGCAACAGTCTTAACTGCTGCTGCAATTATTTTCTATGTCTTCGGTTATACGATCGGGCTAAAACGTCGCACATCGCAGAACATAGTATGGGGCGGAATCGCAGGATGCATGCCAGTTCTAATAGGTTGGGCTGCAGTAACAAATTCACTTTCGTTAACTGCCTGGCTTTTCTTCTTGGTAATTTTCTTCTGGACCCCACCGCACTTCTGGGCGCTGGCAATTAAATACAAAGATGATTATGCGGCGGCCGGAATTCCAATGTTGCCAGTGGTCGCAACTATAAAATCAGTTGAAAAACAGATGTGGTTCCACACGATTGGAATGTTCATAACATCGCTTGGAGTAAATTGGAGTGCAGGTCTTCCGTGGTGGTGCTGGGTTATTACTATTGCAATAGCGCTTGGCTTTGGACTTGAATTATTAAAGATTAATGGCCCTGATTCAAATAAGGCTGCTGCAAGATTGTTCCAATGGTCGATCACTTACTTAAGTGTCTTCTCACTTCTGCTAGTTATCGCAGCGCTTGTTGTAAATCCTTAATCAAATCAGAGGCATGTTCTAAGCCGACTGATAATCTTGCAAGTGAATCGGTTATTCCCATGGACTCTCGCGTTTTCTGATCTAATCTGCGATGCGTAGTAGATGCCGGATGGGTAATAAGTGATTTGCTATCGCCCAGATTGTTAGAGATATCAATTACCTTAAGCGCATCCATTACTTTAAAGAGCTCTTTTGGTCCACCAGCAATTTCAAAACTTAAAGTTGTTCCGGCGCCTGTCATCTGCTTCTGTGCAACTTCATACCCGCTATGAGTCTTTAAGCCAGGATAATTCACAGAGGAGATTTTTGGTTGCCCTGCTAAGAATTCTGCGATTTGTTGCGCGCTCTCATTCATTTTGTTGACTCGCATCGACAGAGTTTCAAGTGACTTAACGAGAACCCAGGCATTGAAAGCGCTAAGCGTTGGCCCAGTGTGCCTAATAAAAGGATTCAAATAATTTTGAATGTAATCAAAACTGCCAAGAATCGCACCACCAAGAACCCGACCCTGCCCATCAATATGTTTTGTTGCGGAGTACATGACAACATCTGCGCCATGCTGTAGTGGTTTTTGTAGTATTGGCGATGCCATTACATTGTCCACGATTACAGTGGCTCCAACGTTATGAGCCAAATCGCTAACCATCTTTAAATCAACTATTTCTAGCATTGGATTACTAGGAGTCTCAATGAATACAACCTTAGTTTTCTTACTTAAAGCTTTCTCCCAGACCTGCTTCTCAGTTCCCTTAACAAATTCAACTTCGATTCCCCACTTTGGCAGAATTTCAGAGAGCACTACGTAACAAGAACTAAACATTGAAGCGGCTGCAACAACGCAATCGCCGGCTTCCACCATGCACGCAATCGATGCAAACATTGCCGACATTCCAGAGGCCGTTGCAACGCAGAATTCGGCGCCTTCGATTGCTGCAAGGCGTTGCTCGAACATCGAAACTGTTGGATTTGCAAAGCGGCTATATACAAAATGGTCAACTTCGTCCGTAAATGAATGAACCGCTTGTTCTGCAGTGTCATACGTATAACCACTTGTTAAATACATCGCTTCTCCAGTTTCACCGAAACCAGATCTAGATAAACCAGCGCGAACTGCAAGAGTTTCTTCGTGCAGATCCCAATCAGGCAAATTTCCATCTGCAGAATTGGAATATCCCCAAGGTCGATGCTGGTGCGTCATGCAGAAAGTTTACTTGGTAGGGTGGATGCATGGAAAAAACCGCGATATCAACTTCGGATTTAACGAAGATTTATGGTGAGCGAGCCGCGTTATCTCATGGAAATTTTGTAGTTCCAAATGGATCAATCTGTGGATTTGTTGGACCAAATGGTTCAGGTAAAACGACAACTATTCGAATGCTTCTGGGATTAATTGCCCCAACTAGTGGAACTGCAACTGTATTGGGCGAAAGTATTTCGCACCCCGAAAAATATCTGCCCCATGTCGGCGCAATGATTGAAGGACCGGCGTTTTATCCCGCGCTATCTGGGCGCGAGAATTTGAAGGTATTAGCCGAACTAGGTGGATTCCCGCTCTCTCGAGTCGATCAACTATTAGAGAAAGTAGATCTAGCCGATCGTGGTGGCTCCAAATTTAAAACTTACTCCTTGGGAATGAAGCAACGCCTTGGAATTGCTGCTGCACTACTTCCCAACCCGAAACTACTAATTCTTGATGAACCAACAAACGGTTTAGACCCATCCGGAATCCAAGAAGTTCGGGGAATAATCAAGGATTTAGCAGATAGTGGAACCACAGTTTTTGTGTCATCTCACATCCTTAGCGAACTAGAAATGATCTGCGAATACTTAATTATGTTGCGTGAAGGCAGAGTCATTTTCTCTGGCCGAACTCAAGAGTTGTTATCTGGCCAGAAACCCATAATTGTTGCAAAACCTGAGTACGATGTAGATTTAACCAATTTAGCAAAAAAACTCACCGATTCCGGGTTCAAGATCTCAATAGTCGATGGAAGTTTACATATTGAGGCAGCACAAGAAGCAAGTGCAACCATTAATCGCATGGCATTCGAAGCCGGAATAACACTCGCCTCGATCTCAGTAGTCCTGCCAACGCTTGAAGAAACCTTTTTTGAGATGACAGGAGATAGCAAGTGATTCGTGTCGTTATTGCAGAGCTTCGCAAGCTTCGTCGTCCAACACTTTTACTTGGAACAATTGCAACAGTTGGTGGTTTAAGCGCACTTTTTACCTCAATTATTTTCTTGATGATTGATTCTGAAGATGGAAACTCACGGCGAGGTGAAAGCATTGGTCCTGAAGAATTAAGTCAGGCCATGGGATTGGTTTACGGATTTAGATTAGTCGGAGCATTCCTTGGAATAGTCGCGCTCTGCATATTTGCTTCTCAAACAGCTCAGGAATATTCACTAGGGACTCTTCGCAATTTATTGGTTCGCCAACCATCCCGCATGAAAATTCTCGCTGGCAAATTTATCTCGATGAAAATATTCGCATTAGTGATGGTTTTATTTGCCGGAGCTTTAAGTATTTTGATCTCCTTTGCATTGGCGGAGAGAGCCGGCGTTAATACCTCAGCTTGGACGACCTCTGCCGCAATAGAGCTCTTATTTAGGAGCACGTTAAATATATTTATTGCGACCCTCTGCTTTGGAACTTTTGGAATGATTCTGGGGCTTCTTCTTAGATCGCCCATTAGCGCAATCGCGGTTGGGGTTCTTTGGATTCTGATTTTAGAGAACATTCTGGGAGCTTTAATAAAAAGCACAGGTAAATGGCTGCCTGGTTTTAATTTCTCTAACCTTGGAGAGGGTGGAATCCCTAGTTTGAGCTATAGACATTCAATCGCTGTCTCTCTCGCTTATCTCGTAATCGGTGGAGCCATTGCCGCAGTATTTTTCAAGCGAAGAGATGTTGCAAATTAGCGACACAGGGTTTATTTTCCGATGATTCACAGGTAAGACCCTTATAATTTTGGGCAAATAACTTCCCTGGAGGCACCTTCGAAAATGTTTTTTAGTAAGTCACGTAATTCCCGAAAATCAACAGGTGTGCTTTTGGCGCTTTCAATCGGGCTCTCAGTTTTAAGCGCTGATTTCGCGGTTTCTAATCCTCCCAGCACTTCCAAGCCAAGCAAGCCTCCCAAGCCAACCAAAGCCCAGATTAAAGCCGCTAAGAAGGAAGAAGCGGCGAAAGCCGCCGCCGCTAAGAAAGCAGCTGCAGTATTGAGCAGTGCAACAAAAACCCTTAATCAATTGGCGGCAATTGCAAACACAGCCCAAGTTGCTTATAACAAAGCACTTGGTGAGCTAAACATCGCGAAAGCGAATGCCGATGTTGCAGCCGCTCATGCATTAAAAACCCAAAGAGAAGTTAGCAAAACAAATGCCGTTATTGGAAGAATGGCTTCGAACGCTTACATGCTTGGTGGTGACTTTACAAATATAAATTCTTTGCTCAGCGCTAATGGTCCACAAGATTTAATTGATCAATTAACAACTCTAGACAATATTGGAAACACGAATACCGTTGCGTTAAAGCGATTCAAGGCTGCAGAAAGTGCGGCAGAGATTGCAAAATTAGAGGCTGATCGTACTAAAGCAGCACAAGAGGCTGCGACCGTAAAAGTTGCAGAAACCAAGAAAGTTGCAGATGAAGCAAAAGCAGCCCAGCAGAAAGAAGTAGATAAACTTCGCGCTGTTCAAAGAAAGTTAGCTGCCGAACTCGCAAAGGCTAAGACTTTTAGAATAACTCTTGAAGAACAGCGACAACTTGCACTTCTTGAAGAATCTAATGCAAACACAGCGACAAAAACTCCAAACCAATTCAAAGTCTGGCCAAATAAGGGCTTTACTGGAAGATCAACAATTCGATCTAATAAAAAGATTAGAGCCAAGGCAGTTGCATATGCAAAGAAACAAGTTCTAGCGCGCAATCCAGTGAAACCATATGTCTGGGGAGCGCAAGGTCCAAATTCCTTTGACTGTTCAGGATTGGTTTATGCTGCATATAAATCTGCAGGATTGGGCTGGCCAACTTGGGGTCGCTTAAATGCGGCGCTCTATTTTGTTGCTACAAAGCGTGTTTCATTTAATGAATTACTTCCAGGAGACCTGCTCTTTTATTCTTATGATGGATCTGTCCAAAACATCCATCACATGTCTATTTATGCGGGAAATGGCATGATGTGGGAAGCGAATTCCACAAGAGTTGGGCTTATTTACTCAAATATGTACAGCATTAAGGGCTTAATGCCATCTGGCGGCCGGGTCTAATAGTTTTATAGAGTGCCCCATGTGAGCACTAAAACCCCAGCGCTACTAGAGCTACGCAAAGCGGTTCGGATTTGGTTTGAAAAATTAGAGCCAAATTCTAAAGTGTGTATCGGAGTCTCAGGCGGTGCAGATTCACTTGCCCTAGCAGCAGCATCAAAACTAGAAGCAAGTAATTTTCCAGTTGATTTAGCAGCCGTAATCGTTGATCATGGTTTACAGAAAAACTCTGCCGAGATAGTACAATTTGCAAAACAGCAATTGGAAAAACTTGGATACCAGGATATTTTTGTTGGTAAAGCAAGTGTTCAAATTACTGATGGACTAGAAGCATCTGCGCGTCGTGCCCGCTACAAAGTTTTCCAGCAAGCGATTGAAACTTATGATCCAAAGTATTTCTTATTGGGCCATACTAAGAATGATCAGGCCGAAGGTGTGCTCTTGGGCCTAGCTCGTGGATCTGGGACAAAATCATTATCTGGCATGCAAGAAATTTCAGGAATTTTTCTTAGACCATTACTTCAAATTGATCGTGCAACCACAGAGATTGCATGCCTTGAAGCCAATATCGAGTTTTGGAATGATCCACACAATTCAAATCAAGACTTTACAAGAGTTCGGGTGCGCGAAAATATTCTGCCGATATTAGAAAATGAAATTGGCCCAGGAATTACTGATGCGCTAGCCAGGTCGGCAAAGATTTTGCGCGAAGATGCCATGGCGCTTGATTGGTGGGCCGAGGGTGTTTTTCGCCAAGAGGATCCGCTTGATATCGAGATCTCAACCCTGGCTGACCTTCCAGTTGCGGTTAGGAGTCGAGTATTAAGGCTGGCGATTTATGCCGCAGGAGCACCTTCGGGAAGTATCAGCGCCGCACATTTAGAGCCAATTGAAGCTCTTGTGAGTGATTGGCGTGGCCAGGGCCACACCTCCCTTCCAGGTGGTGTGAAGGTTTGTCGAATTTCGGGCAGACTTTCGCTCTCGAAACCAAAACCTAACCAGCCTGAAAAGTAGAAAGAGAATCTCCTCGTGGATCTAGCAACAACTGGCACAGATATTGATCATGTAATTGTTACCAAAGAGCAAATTCGGCTTCGCCTTCTTGAATTAGCAAAGCAAGTTGAAAAAGATTATGAAGGTAGAGATTTACTTTTGATTGGCGTGCTCAAGGGTGCGGTTATGACAATGGCTGATTTTGCAAGATCACTACAACGGCACATTGAGATGGATTGGATGGCTGTTTCGTCATATGGTTCTGGAACCAAATCAAGTGGCGTAGTCAGGATTCTGAAAGATTTAGATCGAGACATTACTGGCCGCGAAGTTGTGATTGTTGAAGATATTGTTGATACCGGTTTAACACTAGGTTGGCTTAAGACAAATCTTGAATCACGCGGCGCTAAGAGCGTTGAGATTTTAACTATGTTGCGCAAACCTGAAGCGGCTAAAGTTGTAGTTGATGTTAAATATGTCGGCTTTGATATTCCTACAGAGTTTGTCGTTGGCTATGGCTTGGATTTCAATGAAAAATATCGAAATCTAGATTTTATCGGCGTTCTAGCAAAGCATATGTATTCATGACCGAGAAGAATTCGAAGAAGGCTAAGCCAACAAGTAAGAGAAAAATAACTTTCACCAAAGCGCGTGCTCGGAAAGTTCTTCGGGGTCCACTTTTCTGGATAATTCTTGCTCTGATTCTGGTTAGCTTTTTTGGAAGACTTTCATCGAGTGGTGACAAATTTACTAAGGTAGAAACCTCAACAATTCTCGCAGCTATTTCGGCGAATAAAGTTGACTCTGTCCTTGTTATCGACCGAGATCAGAAAATTGAAGTTGTTTTAAAGCCAGGAAACTTTGTCAAAGGCTCTAAGAAAATCTATGCCTCTTATGTTTCAGGCGAAGAGCCGCAGATTATTGAATTGCTGACCAGCAATCCACCGCCAAACAAGTGGGATGTGAAGGTTCCAACTCAATCATTTTTGGCATCTTTATTCTTAAGTCTAATTCCACTTCTGTTAATTGGATTCCTACTGATTCTCTTTATGGCAAATGCTCAAGGCGGAAACCGAGTCTTCTCATTTGGTAAATCCAAAGCAAAACTTCAGACAAAAGAGATGCCGAAAAATACCTTTGCTGATGTTGCAGGTGCAGATGAGGCAGTCGCAGAACTTACTGAAATTAAGGATTTCTTGGCAGCGCCACAGAAGTATCAAGATATTGGTGCAAAAATTCCTAAAGGTGTTCTGCTTTATGGGCCACCAGGAACCGGCAAAACGCTATTAGCCCGAGCGGTAGCAGGGGAGGCAAACGTTCCGTTCTATTCAATTTCGGGATCTGATTTTGTTGAAATGTTTGTTGGTGTCGGTGCTTCTCGAGTTCGCGATCTCTTTGCACAGGCAAAGGCAAATGCGCCTGCAATAATTTTCGTGGACGAAATAGATGCAGTAGGTCGCCAACGCGGAGCCGGTTTAGGTGGCGGACATGATGAACGTGAGCAAACCTTAAATCAACTGTTGGTTGAGATGGATGGCTTTGAAGCAAATGGCCAAGTAATTTTAATTGCAGCAACTAACCGTCCAGATGTTTTGGATCCAGCGCTACTTCGCCCTGGAAGATTTGATCGCCAGATTCCGGTTGATCGTCCAGACTTAAAGGGTCGCACTGCTATTCTTGAAGTGCATGCCAAGAATAAGCCAGTTGCAAAATCAGTTAACTTAGAGGATTTTGCGAAACGAACACCTGGATTCACTGGTGCGGATTTAGCAAATGTATTGAATGAAGCTGCTCTGCTTACTGCTCGCGAGAATGCAAAGGTAATCACAACTGCTGCCCTTGATGAAGCTATCGACCGAGTTATGGCTGGACCACAACGCAAGACCAGATTGATGACTGAAGAAGAGCGACGCATTACGGCTTATCACGAGGGCGGGCATGCACTTGTTGCGCATGCACTTCCACATACTGATCCGGTTCATAAAATTACGATTATGCCTCGCGGTCGCGCACTTGGCTACACAATGATCCTGCCTGATGAAGATCGTTATGCAACAACACGAAATCAAATGCTCGATCAACTTGCTTATTCATTGGGTGGCCGCGCAGCAGAAGAGTTGATTTTTCATGACCCAACCACTGGTGCCTCAAATGATATTGAGAAGGCCACAAATCTGGCTCGTGCAATGGTCACACAATATGGAATGACTGAAAAAATAGGTGCAATCAAACTTGGCGCAAGTGAAGGTGAACCATTCCTTGGACGCAGCTACGGACACCAGAGAGATTACTCAGAGGAAATTGCTGGCATTGTTGATGGAGAAATCCGAAACTTGATTGAAAATGCGCATCAAGAAGCTTATGAAATTCTCGTTGCCAACCGCGATATTCTTGATGATTTAGTAGAAGTTCTTCTTGAAAAAGAGACACTTCTTAAAGATGAGATCGAGATGATTTTCAAGAAGGTTAGATTAGTTTCAAGGCGACCAGCATGGACAGGTTCAGAGTCCCGCAAGCCAAGCACTCAACCGCCTGTTGCACTTTCACCTGTAAAACCACAAACACCAGTCGTTGAAGAAGAAGCGGCACCGGTTCGCAAGCCCAGAAAGAAAGTAACTCCACCAAGTGAGTGACATAACTCCGATTTCAATGGGACCACACGATGGTGGTGCCAAACGCGAGTTTGATCATGAACGTGCCGAAAAGGCTGTTACGGAATTACTTATTGCAATTGGCGAAGACCCTAATCGCGAAGGTTTACGCGATACCCCTGGTCGGGTTGCGCGCGCATTTAAAGAGAACTTCGTGGGCCTTTGGCAGACGCCGGAAGAAGTCTTATCAACAACATTTGATATCGGTCATCGCGAACTTGTAATTGTTCGCGACATTGAAGTTTTTTCACACTGCGAACACCACCTGACCCCCTTTCACGGAGTTGCACACATTGGTTATATTCCAGGCGAACGTGGGCAGATAACTGGCCTTTCAAAATTAGCAAGACTTGTGGATGTTTATGCCAAGCGGCCACAAGTTCAAGAACGCCTAACTTCACAGATTGCTGATGCGATGGTCGAGGTTTTAAATCCTGCTGGTGTGATTGTTGTGATTGATTGCGAACATTTATGCATGTCGATGCGTGGAGTCCGCAAGTCTGAAGCGAAAACTATTACGAGTGCAGTCCGGGGACAATTACGAGATCCAGCAACACGTGCTGAAGCTATGAGCCTGATAACTTCAAAAAATCGATAACATGAAATCCGAACGCACTCTCGTGATGGGGATTCTTAATGTAACCCCAGATTCTTTTGCAGATGGCGGGCGACACTTTGATTTTGAAGCAGCAATCAATCGTGCGAAAGAGATGACCTCCGAAGGTGTAGACATAATTGATGTTGGTGGCGAATCAACTAGACCAGGTGCTGATCGAGTAACTGAAGAGATAGAACGAGATCGTGTTATTCCAGTAATTACCGAACTTGCTGAACTTGCTAAAGATGGCGTAACACTTAGCATTGACACAACTAGGGCGAGTATTGCTCAGGCTGCAATCGGGGCTGGTGCCACAATCGTTAATGATGTGAGCGGTGGGTTGGCTGACCCAAAAATGGCAGCACTAATCGCTAGCAATCCAGATATTCAATATGTTGTAATGCATTGGCGCGGACATTCAAAAGATATGCAGAAAGTTGCCGAGTATAAGAATGTAGTTAGTGAAGTTAAAGATGAACTTGATGATCGAGTTGTTGCTTTAACAAAGTCAGGGGTTTTACCGGAACAAATAGTTTTAGATCCAGGAATTGGTTTTGCAAAATCTTCAGCCCATAATTGGGAGCTTCTCAAGAATATTGATCGGTTAAATCTCTTGGGATTTCCAATTTTAGTCGGGGCGTCTCGTAAGCGTTTTCTTGGAGATTTACTCAGCACAGAAGTTGCCGATGATCGAGAGTCAGCGTCTATTGCAATTACAACTTACTTAGCTAAAGCTGGTATTTGGGGAGTTCGAACCCACTCGGTTAAGCCGCATCGAGATGCCATCGCTGTTGTAGAGGAGATGCGTAAATGAGCGATCAAATTAATATCACCGGCATTTCAGCAATTGGATTTCATGGAGTCTTTCCAGAGGAGCGCAAAAATGGTCAGAGCTTCGTTGTCGATTTAAAACTCACCTTTGATTTAGCCCCAGCCGGGGAGAGTGACGATTTAACTAAGACCATAAACTATGCAAGTGTTGCCGAAGTAACATTAGAGGAAATTACGGGCGAACCTGTCGCCTTGATTGAAACTTTAGCTACCCAGATTAGCAAGCGGTTGCTAAAAGATTTTCCACTACTTGATTCAGTAATTGTTACGGTTCATAAACCCCAAGCACCAGTTTTGGTTAAGTTTTCAGATATTTCAGTTTCGATCGAGAGACGCAGATGAAAGCGGTTATAGCTCTCGGATCTAATTTAGGAAATCGGGAACTGTATATTGACAGCGCAGTGGCTGAATTGGCTAAAATAATCGAAATTACACATCTCTCAACCAATCATGAAACCGATCCAGTTGGTGGGCCAGAACAACCTAAATATTTAAATGCAATCGCAATTGGCGAGACCGAATTAGATCCAAGAGAACTGTTAATTGTGATGTTGGAGATTGAGAACAAACTAGGTCGAAAACGTGAAGTTCATTGGGGTCCGAGGACCATAGATTTGGATTTAATTGTTTTCGGCGATGAAATTATCGATTCTGAACCCCTAGTTTTGCCACATCCAAGGGCGCATGAACGTAAGTTTGTTCTAGAGCCATGGCTTGAGATTGAACCGGATGCCTACATTCCGGGAATTGGCGAGATCGAAAATATTTTGCAACGTATCTAATTAGCCCTGTAATCTATAGACCACGAGCCCGGTACCCGGAAAGGACTGGAGCATGGATCTAGAACTAAAACACCCAGTAGCCCTGGTTCCAACCATGGGCGCGCTTCATGCTGGCCATGCCTCACTAATTGAAATTGCTCGAAAATTTAGCGCTGAAGTTGTTGTAAGTATCTTTGTAAATCCATTGCAATTTGAAAATCCAAATGATTTTTCAACTTATCCAAAGAGTGTAGATGCAGATGTTGCGCTCGCGACAGCAAGTGGAGCAACAAAAATTTGGGTGCCGACTTTCGATGAAATCTACCCAAGCGATCCAGTTCTGATCTCTTCTGGCGAAATTGGCAATCTCTTTGAAGGCGTTCATAGGTTTGGACATTTCGATGGAATGCTTACCGTTGTAAAAAGGCTCTTTGATTTGGTTACACCAAAGTATGCAATCTTTGGAGAGAAAGACTTTCAACAACTATTTTTAATTAAAAAAATGGTTGCTCAGATGAAATTACCAATTGAGATAATTTCAGCTCCAACAATCCGCGAGGCAAGCGGACTAGCGATGTCATCCCGGAATCAGAAATTATCGACCACCGAACGAGAGAGTGCTGCCGGGATTTATGCCGCTCTAAATTCAGCAAAGGCAGCTTCAGAATTAAAATCTGCTCGACTTGAATTAAGTAAAGGAGTTCAAGCGATTCCAAACTTTCTTCTGGATTATGCTGAAATAATCGATGCCGAAACCTTTGCAATCGCAGATGATTCAACCGAAAACTGCCGTGCAATTGTTGCTGGTTGGATAAATGGCATCAGATTGATAGACAATATGGCTATGTCGAAGCTAGGTAATTCCAAATGAAATTACTTGCTGGAAAACCAGGATGGACTGTAGAAGCAGATGTAATTGTGATTGGCTCTGGAGTAGCTGGATTAACTACTGCTTTGAATCTGCGATCAAGTGATTTATCAGTTTTGCTTGTTACAAAGGCAAGAATTGATGAAGGCTCAACTAAATGGGCGCAGGGTGGAATCGCGGCCGCACTTGGGCCAGGGGATACACCCGATCAGCACAAGAAAGATACTTTGATTGCTGGTGCCGGATTATGCGATAACGAAGCAGTAAACGTCTTAGTAACAGAGGGTCCGGAAGCTGTTCGAAAACTTATTGCGCGTGGTGCCGTGTTTGATAAATCTGAAAGTGGTGAAATTTCTTTAACGCGCGAAGGTGGGCACTTGCGTAATCGCATCTTGCATGCCGGTGGTGATGCAACCGGAGCCGAAGTTTCTAGAGCGCTACTTGCCGCAGTAAATGACGATAATGGAATCGAAGTAATTGAAAATGCACTCGCGATTGACGTTTTAAAGAGCGATTCTGGCGCAGTCTGCGGAGTTACTCTTCACGTAATTGGAGCCGGTAGTCGTGACGGTGTTGGCCTTGCACTTGCTCGCGCAGTTGTAATCGCAACTGGTGGCCTAGGTCAGGTTTATGCACAAACCACTAATCCTTCAGTTTCAACTGGTGACGGAGTAGCTCTTGCACTTCGCGCTGGTGCAGAAATTTCCGATGTTGAATTCATTCAATTCCATCCAACTGTTTTATGGCGCGACGATAGTTTAAGTGGACAGCAACCATTAATTAGTGAAGCAGTTCGTGGCGAGGGTGCTGTTCTTGTAAATGATAAAGGCGTCAGATTTATGATTGATAAGCACCCACAAGGTGATCTAGCGCCACGCGACATTGTTGCTATTGAGATTTTTAAGCAGATGAAAGAAACAAATTCACCACACGTCTGGCTAGATACGACCAAGATAAAAGATTTTGCTGAAAGATTTCCAACAATTTTTGCATCCTGTATTGAAAATGGGATTGATCCAAGAAAACAGATGATTCCAGTTTCACCAGCTTCACATTATTCATCCGGAGGCGTGAAAGTAGATTTGGCAGGACGAACTTCTATTCCGGGGCTATATGCCTGTGGCGAGACTGCCTGCACTGGTGCACATGGTGCAAATAGATTAGCTTCAAACTCACTTCTTGAAGGCTTAGTGTTTGGCACCAGAATTTCAGCCGATATCGCAGCGAATATTGCAGACCAGGGTTCACCTAGCGAAAAAAGCTCGCCTGAATTCTTATTAGATCCAGCAATCAAAATGACTTTGCAATTAGCAATGAGTCAAGGAGCCGGTGTAATGCGTAGCGCGCAATCATTAAGCGAAACACTCACAACATTGCAGCAACTAGCCTCACACACAAGTAATAAACCATGCATTGAAGCTTGGGAAGTTTCAAATCTTTATCTATTAGCAACCGCTATTGCGCGTGCTGCTCTGGAACGTGAAGAAACTCGTGGATCTCATTGGCGCAGTGATTTTCCAGAGAGCAATAGCAATTGGGTTAAACGAATAGTTCAGAGCTATGACAGTAATGGGAATTGGCTTTCAAAGTTTGCAGAGGTAAACAAATGACATTTAGTAGATCCTTGAGCGAACTACTTTCATCTTCTAAGCTCGACTTAAAGAACCTTGAAAATCTAATTCGTATCGCCGTCGCTGAAGATTTGGATGGTGCATCAGATGTTACTTCGGTTGCCACAATTCCTGAAGCACAGAGTGCGATAGCAGAATTCTGGAGCCGCAAACCAGGAGTAATTGCCGGAATTCCGATTGCGTGCGCCGTTCTTGAAATTTGTGGAACCACTGATTATGAAATCAAAAAAAGTGATGGTGAAGTAGTTTCTCCGAATAATTTGCTGCTGATAGCAAGAGGCAAAACTCGTTCACTCCTACTTGCCGAAAGAACTGCTTTGAATTTTATGGGTCGCTTAAGTGGCATTGCAACACTTACAAAGAGTTGGGTTGATGAGGTTGCAGATACCGAAGTTGTAATTCGTGATACCCGAAAGACAACTCCAGGATTGCGTGAGCTAGAGAAGTATGCGGTGCGAATGGGTGGCGGAGAAAACCATCGCTTCTCACTTTCAGATGCAGCACTTATCAAAGATAATCATGTTCTTGCTGCAGGCGGTGTCGCCGAAGCCTTTAGATTAGTAAAAGCTAAATTCCCAAATATTTCAGTTGAAGTGGAAGTTGATTCCTTACAACAACTTCGCGAAGTAGTTGAGGCTGGAGCTGATTTAGTTCTACTAGACAACATGTCCATTGAGGAATGTAGAGCTGCAGTGGAAATAGTTTCAGGACGAGCAAAGTTAGAGGCATCCGGTGGCTTAATCCTGAGCAACGCGCATGCTTATGCAAAAACTGGAGTTGATTTTCTTGCTGTTGGCGCACTTACACATTCTGTGCCAGTTCTTGATATCGGCCTAGATCTGAGAATGGAGTAAAAATGCTACTAGCAATCGATGTTGGAAACACGAATACAGTTTTAGGTGTATTCGAAGATAAGGCACTGATTCGAAGTTGGCGGGTGAAAACCGATCCTAGAGATACATCAGATGAGTTGTGGGTTCGCTATTCCGCACTCGTAGCTGGGTTTGAAATTTCTGCACTCTCAATTTGTTCAACAGTTCCCTCAACACTTCGCGAACTCAGAACCATGATTACTAATTTTTATCCAGATCTTAAAACCACAATTGTTGAACCAGGCGTAAAGACTGGTGTCCCACTGCAAGTAGATAATCCAAAAGAAATAGGCGCAGATCGAATTGTAAATACCTTAGCTGCGCATGAGCTTTATGGTGAAAATGGACCTTGCATAGTTGTTGATTTTGGAACTTCTACCAATCTTGATGTTGTTTCTCCAAAAGGAGAATTCCTGGGTGGTGCACTTGCGGCAGGAATCGAAATTTCTGTAGATGCACTTGCTGCTCGCGCTGCACAACTACGCCGGGTTGAATTAGTTACACCAAAGAATGTGATCGGTAAAAACACCGTAGAGGCGCTTCAGTCTGGAACTATTTATGGCTTTGCCGGACAAGTTGATGGCTTAGTAAATCGCATTACAGATGAATTAATTAAACTTTACCCAGATGCTGGCGATGTTAGCGTTATTGCAACTGGTGGTCTCGCACCTTTGGTTATAGGAGTAAGTGAAACTATTGATTTCCACGAGCCAGATTTGACCTTAATTGGGCTCCGGTTAGTTCATGAACGCAATTCTTAACCCAGCTAAACGGTAGGCTTACTCACCTTATGAATGAAAAAACGAACTCTCAAAATCTACCTTTTGTGGACGATGCAGATGATCTACCGGAGCAGCTGCGGATTCGCAGGTCAAAACGGGCCGCGATTATTGAGCGCGGAGTTGAGCCATATCCAGTAGAAGTTCCGCGGACTAAAAGCATAAAAGAGATTCGTGAAACCCATAAAGATTTAGCAATAGATGTTGCAACCGGAATTATTGAAAGTATTGCCGGACGAATAATCTTTAAGCGCGATACCGGAAAGTTATGTTTTGCGACAGTTCGTGAGGGCGATGGAACCGAAATTCAAGCCATGTTCTCGCTCGATAAAGTAGGCGAAGAAATTTTAAATCTCTGGAAATCTGAGGTTGATCTAGGCGATATCGTAAGTGTTACTGGTGAGGTAATTACTTCAAAGCGTGGCGAACTTTCAATTCTTGCATCAACTTGGAAGATGGCGGCGAAGTCGCTTCGCCCGCTTCCAGTCGAGCACAAGCCACTCTCTGAGGAAACTCGAGTTCGCATGCGTTATGTAGATTTGATTGTGCGCCCAGAAGCTAGAACAAATGCCAGACTTCGCCCAAATGTAATGCGCTCCCTACGAGAAACTTTTCACAATCGTGAATTCGTCGAAGTTGAAACTCCAATGCTTCAGGTTATGCATGGTGGCGCAGCCGCAAGACCATTTAAGACTTTGAGTAATGCTTACGACATGGAACTTTTCCTGCGAATTGCACCCGAATTATTTTTAAAGCGTTGTGTTGTTGGTGGCATTGAGCGAGTCTTTGAGATAAATCGAAACTTTAGAAATGAAGGCGCAGATTCAAGTCACTCACCAGAATTTGCGATGATTGAAAGTTATGAAGCATATGGGGATTGGAATTCTGTTGCTGCGCTTACACGTCAACTAGTTCAGGATGCGGCTCTTGCAACATCTGGAAGTCATGTTGTTACACATCATGATGGAAGAGAAGTAAATCTCGGTGGAACCTGGGAAGAAGCCTCCCTCTTTTATCTGCTTTCAAAGGGCGTGGGCCAAGAAGTTACTGCCTTAACACCGCCTGCGGAACTAGTTAAAATCGCCGAAAAGTTAGGCATGAAGGTTGATCCAAAGTGGATTACTGGAAAACTTGCTGAAGAAATTTTTGAACATGTAGCGGTAGATAAATTAGTTGGTCCAATCTTTGTAAAGGGTTTCCCAATTGATACTTCACCACTAGTTCGAGCACATCGCGAAATTCCTGGAATCTCTGAGAAATGGGATTTATATATCGATGGTTTTGAACTTGCGACAGGTTATTCCGAATTAATCGATCCAGTAATTCAACGCGAACGTTTAGTCGAACAAGCAGCTCTTGGTTCTAAGGGTGACTTGGAAGCGATGCAGATTGATGAAGATTTCTTACGTGCAATGGAATATGCAATGCCACCGATGGGGGGCATGGGAATGGGAGTTGATCGTTTACTGATGGCACTCACGGGGCTTGGAATTCGCGAGACTATTCTCTTCCCACTAGTTAAACCGGAAGAGTCTTAAGTAATGTCAATAATAATTCGCCCGGCTCGAACTTCAGATATCAAAGACATCCGTGCAATCATCGACGAATATGCTGCGAGCCGAAGACTTCTGACAAAAGAAACTGTCACACTTTATGAAAGTGTTCAGGAATTTACCGTTGCAGAAACTGCGGGGAAAATTGTGGGTTGCGGAGCAGTGCATATTTTATGGGAGGACTTAGCTGAAGTCCGTTCGGTAGCTGTCGATGAAAGTGTTCGTGGCCAAGGCCTGGGTCATGGGATTCTTGAAGCGCTGATTAAACGAGCATCAGAAATTGGAGTTAAGCGAATTTTTTGCCTGACCTTCGAGACTGAATTTTTTGGAAGGCACGGCTTTAAAGAGATTCAGGGGACTCCGGTCTCACCAGATGTTTATAACGAGCTTCTACACTCCTATGACAGCGGCGTTGCAGAATTCTTGGATCTCGAGAGCGTCAAGCCAAATACCCTGGGCAATACCCGGATGCTTCTAACCCTATAAATCTCTTTCAAAGCCCCAAATTGACCACCAAATATTGGGTCAATTCTCAGTTTTTCGGGCATAAATAGGGGCAATATTCGGTTAGACCCATTACAGCCCTTCGCATTAGAGTTCGACTATTACGTAATGCGAAATTAGCAATCCGAAAGGCGGAACCGATGTTCGAGCGCTTTACCGATCGAGCCCGACGCGTTGTCGTGCTGGCTCAAGAAGAGGCACGTATGCTCAACCATAATTACATCGGTACTGAACACATACTTCTGGGGTTAATCCATGAAGGTGAAGGTGTTGCTGCCAAAGCACTCGAAGCACTTGGGATTTCGCTTGAAGCCGTTCGCTCGCAGGTTGAAGAAATAATTGGGCAAGGACAGCAAGCGCCATCTGGACATATTCCATTTACACCACGTGCGAAGAAAGTTCTAGAGCTCTCACTCCGTGAAGCGTTGCAACTTGGCCATAATTACATTGGCACCGAACATATTCTTCTTGGCTTAATTCGCGAAGGCGAAGGCGTAGCCGCACAAGTATTGGTAAAGCTTGGCGCAGATCTAAACCGAGTTCGCACCCAAGTTATTTCACTTCTTTCAGGTTATCAGGGTAAAGAAGCTGCAACTTCCGGTGCACCTGCAGAAGGAACACCATCTACATCTTTAGTTCTTGATCAATTCGGCCGCAACCTTACACAGGCAGCACGTGAAGGAAAGCTTGACCCAGTAATTGGTCGCGATAAAGAGATCGAACGCGTCATGCAAGTTCTTTCACGTCGCACCAAGAACAATCCAGTGTTAATTGGCGAACCAGGCGTAGGTAAGACTGCAATTGTTGAAGGATTAGCACAATCAATCATTAAAGGCGATGTTCCTGAAACTCTGAAGGATAAGCAGGTTTATTCACTTGACCTTGGTGCGCTAGTTGCTGGCAGCCGCTATCGTGGAGATTTTGAAGAGCGCTTAAAGAAAGTTCTAAAAGAGATTCGTACGCGTGGCGACATCGTTCTTTTCATCGACGAGATTCATACTTTAGTTGGCGCAGGCGCAGCTGAAGGCGCAATTGATGCTGCAAGCATCCTAAAACCAATGCTTGCCCGTGGTGAATTGCAGACAGTCGGTGCAACAACTCTTGATGAATATCGTAAGCATTTCGAGAAGGATGCAGCGCTAGAACGTCGCTTCCAACCTATTCAAGTTGCTGAACCAACTGTTGAACACACAATTGAAATTCTTAAAGGACTTCGTGATCGCTACGAATCCCATCACAAAGTTTCAATCACAGATGGCGCACTAGTTGGCGCTGCACAGATGGCAGATCGTTATATTTCAGATCGCTTCCTGCCAGACAAGGCAATTGATTTAATTGATGAAGCTGGTTCTAGATTACGTATTCGTCGCATGACTGCGCCACCAGAGCTTCGCGCATTTGATGACAAGATTGCTGAAGCCCGCAAAGCTAAAGAATCTGCAATCGATTCTCAAGACTTCGAAGGCGCTGCTAGCTTCCGCGATAAGGAGAAGTCCCTAATCGCTGAGAAGAATGAGGCTGAGAAGATATGGAAAGCTGGAGATCTAGATGTAGTTTTCGAAGTTACCGAAGAGCTAATCGCTGAAGTGCTTTCAAATGCAACTGGTATTCCAGTATTCAAATTGACCGAAGCTGAAACTGCACGCCTGCTTCGCATGGAGGAAGAATTACATCGCCGCGTGATTGGCCAGGAGCAAGCAATCAAGGCGCTATCACAAGCGATTCGCCGGACCCGAGCTGGATTGAAAGATCCAAAGCGTCCTGGTGGTTCATTTATCTTCGCTGGACCTTCTGGAGTTGGAAAGACTGAACTATCTAGAACACTTGCACAATTCTTATTCGGTGACTCAGATGCACTTATCCAGTTGGATATGTCGGAATATTCTGAGAAGCACACAGCTTCAAGGCTATTTGGTGCACCTCCGGGTTATGTCGGATATGACGAAGGTGGCCAATTAACCGAAAAGGTTCGCCGCAAACCATTCTCAGTAGTTCTATTTGATGAGATTGAAAAGGCTCACCCAGATATCTTTAACTCACTTCTACAGGTGCTTGAAGATGGCCGTTTAACAGATTCCCAGGGCCGAGTTGTCGATTTCAAGAACACAATAATTATTATGACTACAAACCTTGGAACTCGCGATATTTCAAAGACCTTGAACCTAGGTTTCACTAACGCATCAGATGAACAAGGAAATTACGAGCGCATGAAGGGCAAGGTAAATGATGAACTTAAGAATCATTTCCGCCCAGAATTCCTTAACCGCATCGATGATGTAATTGTCTTCCACCAGTTGACCGAGAACGAGATTGTTCAAATTGTTGATCTAATGATTGCTAGTTTGGATGAGCGACTTCGCGCTCGCGATATGGGAATTGAATTAACAACCGAAGCTAAGGCGCTTCTTGCAAAGAAGGGTTACGACCCACTTCTAGGAGCCCGCCCACTTCGCCGTTGTATTCAACGGGAAATCGAAGATGTTCTATCAGAGAAGATTCTCTTTGGTGATTTAAAGGCGGCAGAGATAATCTTGGTTGGAACAACAGTTGAAGATGAGAAAGAAATTTTCACCTTCAAGGGAATGCCTAAGACTGAGATGCCAGATACCCCTGGTCACTTAGCTGAAGCACCAACACCTCAGTAATTAGTAATTAATTAATTTTTACGCGAGCGATCGCCTGCTCTAAGCGGGCGACCTCCATAATTTCAATTCCAGGAATTTTGATATCACTGCCTGCTGGAACCATTGCCCTTTTAAAACCCAACCTTGCCGCTTCAGCAATTCTCTGTGTTGCACCTGTTACTTTTCTAATTTCGCCAGCAAGCCCAACCTCACCGATTGCAATTAAATCTGCGGGGAGTGCAAGACCTTTAGCGGCCGAACCAACTGCAAGCGCTACTGCAAGATCTGCTGCTGGTTCGGAAATCTTCATTCCACCAACTGTTGCAACGTAAACATCTCGACCAGATACTCGAATATTTGCCCTTAGCTCTAGGACCGCCAATGTCATTGCAGTCCGCGGATTATCGAGACCAGATGTGACTCGGCGTGAGTTTCCGAAGTCCCTGCCATCAGGAACAGCCGCACCAACTAGGGCTTGGATCTCAGCAAGCAGTGGACGTCTTCCTTCGAGGGTGACCGTTACACAAGTTCCTGGAACAGGTTCGTTGTGGCGAGTAGTAAATAATCCAGTCGGATCTGGGAGTGAAGTGATTCCATTTTCGGTCATATCAAAACATCCGACTTCATCAGATGCGCCAAAGCGATTTTTAATTGCTCGGATTAATCGCAGACGTGAATGGCGCTCGCCTTCGAAGTTCAAGACAACATCAACAATATGTTCAAGAAGTCTTGGCCCGGCAATCGAACCATCTTTCGTGACATGACCAACCAAAACTAAAGTTATTGAACGCTCTTTTGCGATTCTGATCAGCGCAGCTGCAATTTCACGAACCTGGGTGACGCCACCTGGTGCGCCATCTACTGCAGCACTTGCAATAGTTTGGACGGAATCAATTATTAGTAACTGTGGCTTAACAGCATCAATATGTGCAATCACTGAACTAAGTTCATTTTCGGAGGCAAGCCATAAGTTTGGATCTATCGCATTTAATCTTTCGGCACGCAGTCGAACTTGGGAAGCAGATTCTTCACCACTTATATAAAGTGAATTTATCTTTGCTCTTGCACTCTCTGCAGCAACACTTAACAGAAGTGTGGACTTTCCAACTCCAGGTTCACCAGCTAATAAAATTGCCGCACCCGGAACTAAACCACCACCAAGAACTCGATCAAGTTCGCTGACTCCACTAGATCTTGCCTTCGCATTTTCTAAACTAACTTCACCGATTGGAAGTGCTGGCGAAGTTACTTGTCCAGCAACAAGGGAGAGCTTCTTTGGGGCCGCGACCTCTTCAACAACTCCCCAGGCCTGGCATTCACCGCACCTGCCTACCCATTTAGTGGTGCTCCAGCCACACTCCGAGCAGCGGAATGGGTCTTTGGTCGGAGCCGCTTTTTTAGCCATGCCAGAAGGCTATATGCACTCACCCACACGCTTAAAATCACCCAAAAAACCCAAAAAACTGTGAATTAGCCGTGTATTTCTAGTCGTACACCTTTACCCTTTTACTACGCACGACTTGTGCTCTTCATATGGGATCACAATTTATGCGGCTGAAGTCTCGACCGAGGCCCAGAACCAAAACGCCCACGGAGGCTATAAATGGTAAATCTAACAGACGGCCAATGGAGCACGCTTTACAACGTGTTCTCCTTTGGCTTGATTTCGATGCTTGCTTGCACCGTTTACACATTGGTGTCACAAGCTCGTGTTCTACCTAAGTACCGCAATGCACTTGTTCTATCTTCAATGGTTACATTCATCGCTGCGTACCACTACTGGCGCATATTTAACTCATTCAACGAGTCATCAGTTGATGGTGGAGTAACAATTGGAAATGCAAAAGGTGCATTCAATGAGGGATACCGTTATGTTGACTGGATCCTGACAGTACCTCTTCTACTTGTAGAAGTTATTGCTGTTCTTGCACTAGCTAAGGCTGCAGCAAAGTCACTTATTTCTCGCCTAGTTCCTGCATCAGCAGCGATGATTGCACTTGGTTACCCAGGTGAAATCGCAACTGATACAAACTCCAAAGTAATTTGGGGCGTTCTATCAACAATTCCATTCATTTACATCCTTTACGTATTATTCGTAGAGCTAGGTAAGTCACTTGATCGCCAACCAGAAGGTGTAGCCGCAACCGTTGGTCGCCTACGTCTTCTATTGATCGCGACATGGGGCGTTTACCCAATTGCGTACCTACTACCAATTCTTACTGACACTGGTGCAACAGATCCAGGTGCATTCGTTAACCGACAAATTGGTTACACGATCGCCGACGTTCTTGCCAAGTGCGTATTCGGATTAACAATCTACAAGATTGCTCGTCTGAAGTCAGCAGCAGAAGGTATGAAGGAAGATCACTAATCTGATCTAAAGAATCAAGAAATTTGGGGGCGCCAGAGATGGTGCCCCCATTTTTTTGTTGTGAAAGGGATACCCTTAACCATGACAAATTACAGGTGGGGTGGATATTTACTGGTTGCTATTGGTTTATTGAATTTGCGCTATCAAACTGGAGAGCCAGACGTTGTAAGAAATAGCGTCATAATTCTTACCCCTGGTGTAGTAATTTTGATTCTAAGCTTTATTCCAAAAACTGCAGCAGCGCTTAATACGAAGACGGCACAGAAGATTTCAATAGTTATCGGCCTCGCTGCGATTCTCTTTGCTGCAATTAATTAATTTTTAGGTTGAACGCCTTTACGACCCCAGTAAACCCAGAGGCTCATAGTAGAAAGAACTAAGGCAAAGCCAAAGAGTAAATCTTCGATCGGTGCACCAGCAACGCGTGTTCCAATAATTACTTCTGGGCTATAGGTAACAATTTCTCTTGATGTTAGCCACCAATTAGTTATTAATTGAAACGGAACAATGATTGCATATGAAGTCCAGAACACTCGTCTTGTAAGTAGCACAGTCTTCACTCCGTAAAGATCGAAGAACACCGCGAATATCACACCAACAATTGCAATGTCGCTATAGATCATTTCTGCTCATCTCCAACTGACCAATGCTTCTTTACGCTGCGCACACCTTCAATCGTCATGATTGATGCCATTGGGACAATGATAAAGAAGAGATACTCTTCAAGTGGAATTCCAAATGGTCCATAGATTCCAAGAATTTGATCTGGATCAAAATCCCAGTGTCCATTTGCAACCGCGTATACATCCCAGATAAGAAAGAGAATCGCTACCGGAATAATGCTCATGAATACCCGTTTAATTCGCTTTAAAACTCTCACCTTGAGAGCTAATTCGAGCCAGAATGAACCAACGACGGTGAAAGTAAGCATTGCTACATACCCAAATTTCAGCACAGTAATTCTCCCAATACTGCTTAAGGTGGTTCATATACTAGTCCCGTGAATGGTGCAAAATCAGTTTTTAATTCAGTTCGCAGCTTCTCTACTCTTGCTGCCATTAGTGCCATCATTATTTCTGGGCTATTTATTCTCTTTAATTTTGGCGAGAGTTTAGGTTGGCAGGTTGGGTTAGCTGTTCTAGCGCTAGCAATCGGAATTCCGCATGGAGCGGTCGATCACCTTGTAGCATTACCAGCAACTTCTAAGCCGAAATTAGCGCTCCTAATCTTCATTTATGTCGCGATTGCCGTACTTGCAGTTTTGGCCATCTTGAACTGGAACAAGCTCGGCTTCCAATTGGTTTTAGTGATGAGCGCCTTTCATTTTGGTTTCGGAGATGCAGCATTTGTTGCAGAACATGATCGACTAACTGGTCGCCGCCGGATGAAACTAAAAACCCAGAACGCGTTCGCGATCACATCTGGAGCAATTCCAGTGTTAATCCCGCTACTAAAAGATTCAACTACGAGTGCGCTACGAGAGATTAATCCACTCCTAATTGATTGGGCATCAAATATCGCCCCCCAACTTAAATTCCTAATTGCATTCTTCTTTGTTACGACTTTAGCTCTACTAATTAATGAAAAAAGGTTTAGGGAAGTTCTTGATTTGATGGTTCTAGCAGCGCTAGCCCTGGTTGCACCACCTTTAGTAGCTTTCGCAGTTTATTTCGGTTGTTGGCATGCGATGAGACATACCGCAAGATTGACTCTGATATTGCCTAAGGCAAAGAGAGCCGCCGAAAGAAATAATCCAATGGGTTCGTTCATGTCCGCAGTTAAACCTGGTCTCCCTGCACTCTTTGGAACCATAGCCGTGGCACTAGCAATTGCGGTCATTGATACAAGCAATATTGATGCAAGCTATTTGTGGTATTTACTCGTCGTTGTTTGGGCGCTTACAGTCCCGCACATGTTGGTGACTTCAAAGATAGATCGAAGCGCCTTAAGCTAGTTACTTACGGGCCTCGACGGTGGCTGGATGGATTACAAATAGTGGTAATTCACGCTTTTTCTGCTCTTTGCGTGCGGCCAAGATTGCCTCCATTCGATTATCACAGTGGAATTTTAAAACTGAATAAGCTGGCTCACCCATAAGTGCAATCAGTTCAATTTTGTTTGAGACATAAACTGGTTCTCTACCAACATGAGCCTCGGTATTGCTTGTGCAATACCAATCAAATTCTGCGCCACCGTCTCCCCAAGCTAGGCGTTCATATTCACCAATTACATTGACAGTTATTTCTTGTTCACCAAATTCGCGTTGTTCAAAACTTCTGCGAATTGGAAGTTGCCAACAAACATCTGGCTTGGTCTCTACAAAGTGAATATCTTCTTTCTGTGCTAAGTGGTGAAGCACACAACCAAAATCACCAGTAAAGCCAGGTGCGCTATGACCTTTGCGATTTAAAAATATACATGAGTCATCAATTTTCCGAGTTTTGCGATCTTTATCTAAACCAACTTCGGAGATTTGCATCTTTCCTTTTGCCTTCTTCGGCTGAGCTTCATCGAAGTATTGCCACATATCACGGGTTAAACGCTTTGCAGCTTCAAGAGTTCTCTTCTCATCACCTTCATCTGAATAGTAAGCACCGTCAGAACAACATCCAGCATCCGGCTTATCCGCATCAATTCCACAGCAACCAGAACCGTAAATGCATGTCCAATACGAAGTTAGCCAAGTAAGGTCACATTTGTAGAGCTCTTCGGGCTTTGCGGGATCATTGAATTCGACCCAGTCACGTGCGAAATTTGGTTTTACCTCAGGCATAGTGAGAGAGCCTAAGGCTTATTCGTTAAATAAGCACATCTGGTTAAGCAAGGAGAAGGTGGCTTTAGGTAGGCTTCTCTTATGTCAGAGCAAGCTTCACTCTCTAAATTAAAATATCAAGTTGGTTTAATCGGAGTTGGTGTTATGGGAGAAGCGCTGATCTCTGGGCTTGTATCTTCAAGATTCCCGAAAGCTCAAATAGTCTTTACCGAGAAGCGCGCTGATAGAGCTCGAGAAATTTCTAGTAAATATGGCGCTAGAGAAGTTGATCTCACCGAATTGGCCAAAAGTAGTGATGTAATTTTGTTAGTAGTTAAGCCACAGGATTTGGAACAATTGCTAGTATCAATCAGAGGAGACCTCAATAAGAGCGCAACGCTCGTCTCATTTGCCGCCGGGAAAACCACAGATTTTGTGAGCAAAATAGTTGGATCGAATATTTCGATTATCCGAGTAATGCCAAACACCCCAACTTTGATTGGTCTCGGTATGGCTGCAATTTCACTAGGTAAAAGTGTGAACACTGAGCAGGGGGAATTTGTATCAGAATTTCTAGCTACCTGTGGGAAAGTTATTTCTATCCAGGAAAATTTACAAGATGCAGTTACCGCTCTCAGCGGATCAGGTCCTGCCTACTTCTTTGCATTTGTCGAAGAGATGATTAAGTCTGGTATTTCACTTGGTTTATCTGAGGGTCAGGCAACAACGCTTGCAATTCAAACTATGGTTGGTTCGGCAGCGATGTTAGAACAATCAGGGAAAAGTGCTACGACCTTGCGCGAGAATGTAACAAGCCCAAATGGGACGACTGCAGCCGCCCTGAAGGTTTTCAGCGAAGCTAATCTCGGCGAAATTGTTACAAGAGCAATGACCGCGGCACGAGATCGGTCACAAGAACTTGCCTAAAGTAGCCAATAAGTTCTGGGTTTTAACCTTAGTTATTTCCTTATCCTTAATTTCACCAAACGCTTCAGCTGCAATCAAAGTCCTGCCCTCAAAGCCGGCAATAACTGCAGTTTCACCAACAGGCTCTGGTGATCAAATTTCAGATCTTGCACTTAATTCAAATTTATTAGCAGTAGTGGGAACTGTAGAAAGTGGGTTAGTAGATTTTGTTACGTCACCAACTCTGGGCGGAAGTGATGGCTTTATCTCAACTTTCGACAAGAGTAGAAAATTAATTTGGAATCTACGATTAGGTAGTGCGAGCGATGACATCGCTACCGCAATTACAAAGGATCGTGAAGGATTTTTCTGGGTAGTAGGGTCAACTTCTAGGCCAACGGATACCGCAACTGCGGCTATCGATTCTTCGGCCGTAAATTTAGATTTAGTCTCTGTTGAAAAACCGATTACACCTAAAAATACTCTGAATCGGTTAGTCCTTTGGAAAATTGGATCCAATGGTGAGGTTGCTCAAACTTTTTTTAGTGATGTAAATGGACTCATAGCGCCCGCAGCAATCACCCTGAGTGGGGCTAGCTTGAAAGTTGTCGGCAGAATTACGGAACAGGAGCGAACCCAACAATTTTCAATTTCCGCAAGCTTGGCTGGAGTATTTTCCGAACTAATAATTGGAAAAATCCTGACTCCAAAACCTCCAGCAATCGAGCGAATAAAGGCTGGTCGAAACCGAATTACGAGTTTTATCTCAAAAACAACGATTGTTGATATCCCAAGTTGGCGAGCAAAGAAACCGACACCAGTGATTGTGAAATATACAAATAAAGGTAAGGCGCTCGCCGCAAATTCTCTACCTGGAAAGGTAAAGAAAGTATTGTGGCAATCCGGCATTGGAGCCGCTGTTTTAGTTAAGGTTAATTCAGATAAACAAGTTCACTTACTTTCGAATATGGGTTGATTTAAGGTTTTCTAAAGAGAGTTAGTTTTCCATCACTTGATGCGAGTGCAAACTTAACCTTATTTATGGTGATCCAAGTTGCAGATTTAGCGCCCTTTACACTTGCATTTGAAATTAAATTAATTGTTTTATCATTTTTGTTATAGGCACAAAGGCGATCTTGGCACCCAAAGATTATTGCCCCATTATCTACTGCAATTGGACCACCAGGAGTTCCAAAGTAATCTGTCTTTGCAGTACTTGGTAATGCGACAGAATCCATTCTGCTCCACTGGATTTGATCTGGATTTGGTAGCGAAATTCCGGATGCGCCTAACCAGCCGGTGTAGATAACTTTAGAAATTAAAGTTGCTGCTAAGTCATACCCTGCAACAACTGTGTTTCCACCACTTGGCAGCACAGTTTGATATCGCCAATCTTCAGCAAATGCACTATCGCGAGATGCGATTCGGATTTCTCCGCGCTGGACACTTTTATCAACGTTGCTAACTGATAGAACCGAATCGTAGAAAACATCCACGCCATTTCCAATAGTTATTGCTTTCAAATGGAAGGCGACATCCCCCATGGTTCTGTCATTTAATTCTGAATCACCATCAACAATTTCATATCGCCAATTTTTTCCATCACGAACAGCCCCAAGTAAAATTCCTTGGCTCTCGTCCCGATAGAAAACTTGTTCCCCCGCAGAAGTGATAGCACAGGCATTTGAAACACTTACATCACTGGCGGTACGAACACGGTCAACTTCTTTATAGTTTTGGATTACTGGCCCGTTGCCATCAATAATTTCAAAACTCCATTTTTTGCCATTGTAAGAGGCTCTTCGTAAATCCTTATCTGTTAAATCTCCATAGTAAAGATTTAAATATTCAGTTTTCCCAATTTTATTTGTGCAGACCGAGATACTCCCAGCCACACTGTTGTTAGTTCGTCCACCTCTTGAACCATTTCCGTCAACAGTCTTTATCAACCACTTCTTGCCGCTCCGAGTCGCAAGTTTAAGGGTTCCGCGCTGAGTGTCTGAATAAGCAACTACGGTTTTTCCAGCATACGTAGCAGTAGCAAAATATTTTCCATCGGCGCTTGAGTCAAGGAAGGTTTTCTTCCAAGGTGCTTGGGGTATAACGGCATTTGTTGTCGCTTCGACTGAAATGCCTACAGCATTCTTTGCTCTTACGGTAAACGAGTATGTAGATCCGTTGGCAAGACCAGTAATAATTGCTGGACTTGTTGTCACGGACTTTTCTACGCCAGTCTGATTTATCTTAATGACATAAGAAGTAATTTGAGCAGTTCGTTGATTAGTAGGTGGATCAAAGCTGATGATTGCAGATTTATCAGCCACCAGGGCCTTAACATTTCTTGGCACGCTTGGAATTCCAAAGGGAATTCCGACCGGAGGCTTTGCCATCAAATCTTGAAACATTGCGATAAGAAGTGGACCGGGTGAGTGAAAAACTTCTCCCGTTTTAAGATTAGGTGACATAACTGCATCACGTGCACTATTTGCAAAGGTATCTTCATCTAAATGGCTAACTGAAGAACCACCTTCGTACTCTGAAGGTGTGTAGAGCAGAGGCTTAACTCCGTTATTTGCCCGAATTCCGTTTGCGCCCGACCAAACAAGTGGCTGGGTCATAGCTTTACCTAATTCAAGAGAAGGAGAATCTAAATCCATTAATCGACGACCATCTGGAAGTTGAGCATATGCATCGAATGGTGTTGGCTGTTGAATACTTCCGTATCCATACAAATCGTCGTAATCGGCATTGGATAAAAATCCAAGACCATGTCCCATTTCATGCAGAATCATTGATACCAAATCATATTTATTACTTGGGCAGTTACCATCAGTACCGAGATACAACATCGGACCATTGGTCGAATTAATACGAATCGTTACTTCCTGAATTGTTGGTTCAATATCTTCACCAGCAATTGCATCTGCAAGGGCTGATGCATACCAAAGGTCGCCATCAGGAATATTCTTAAAATTAGTGTGAAATTTTCCCGGAGATGCCGAAGCTAGAATTCCTGTGTTGACTTGGCGTTCCCAGAGCACTTTTACTTTTACCGGGACTTGCGAGGTAAAATTCTGAGACCATATATCAACTGCAGCGTTAATTGCTGGTTGATAAATCGCTGGAGTTGTAGTGAAATCAACTTTGAAAGAACTCTTTACTAAGGATTTGTCCACCGCATAAGTTCGGGGGATTGGATCCTTAAATATCTGTTTGTTACTAGACCCATCAGCATAGAAATGAATCCAAGGCGCATCAATCGACCTAACCGAGCTTGGTAGCGCAGATGCCGGAGCAACTAAAACACCAGCAAATATTGCTGCAGTTATTAAAAGGAACCTGGCGCGCATGGGCAAAACGCTAGCAGTAGCGCCCCTCCGATACCACCACAATTCGAATCCAGCCTGGCGATTAGTTGGAAAGTTTAGAATAGGCTGATTTTCGACCTAGAATTAATCGATGATTGAAGTAAGTGTCTATTCGAGAAGCAACTGTCACTTATGTGAAGTGGCTCTAGAAGTTATAAGCGAAATTCAGAAAGACTTTGAATTTACAATAACTAAGATTCTGATTGATGGCGACACTGAACTTGAAACAAAATATGGTGAGCAAGTGCCAGTCATATTAATAAATAATCAACCGCATGATTTCTTTAGAGTCGACCCAGAAAGATTTAGATTAGCTATCTCTAAGCTTTAATCTGGATTAGCACTCAGAACATCATCTGCATCAATAATTCCGTAGGCGTATCCCTGTTCGGCCAAGAATCTCTGTCGGTTCTGGGCAAAATCTTGATCAACAGTATCTCTGGCGACAATCGAATAAAACCTTGCAGTTCTGCCATCTGACTTCGGTCTTAAAATTCGGCCAAGTCGTTGCGCCTCTTCCTGGCGCGAACCAAATGTTCCTGACACCTGAATTGCAATCGTCGCATCTGGTAGATCGATTGAGAAGTTGGCAACTTTAGAAACTACCAAGCATTTGATTTCGCCAGTTCGATATAGATTAAATAAACGCTCTCGCTCTTTTATTGGTGTGTCACCTTTAATAAGTGGAACGCCGAGTTCAGCGCTTAGTGCATCAAGTTGGTCAATATATTGTCCGATAATTAAAACTTGCTCTTCACTGTGCTGCTTTGCAAGTGCAATTGCAACCTTGCGCTTTGTTGCAGTCGTTGAACAGAAACGATATCGATCCTCTGGTTCGGCAGTTGCATAATTTAGACGTTCATCTTCAGTTAAGTTAACTCGTACTTCAATACAATCAGCAGGAGCAATATAACCTTGGGCTTCAATCTCTTTCCAAGGAACATCAAATCGCTTAGGTCCAATTAATGAAAATACTTCGCCCTCCATTCCATCTTCTCTGACCAGTGTTGCAGTTAAACCAAGTCTTCTCCGAGATTGGATGTCTGCGGTGAATCTAAAGATAGGTGCTGGAAGCAGATGAACTTCATCATAAATAATTAGGCCCCAGTCAATTGCATCAAAGAGATCTAAGTGGGCATAAACACCTTGCTTGCGGGTTGTCATGACTTGATAGGTAGCAATTGTTACGGGACGAATCTCTTTCTTAGACCCAGAATATTCACCGATTTCATCTTCATGCAGCGTGGTTCGCTTTAATAGTTCGTCGCGCCATTGTCTTGCCGCAATTGTGTTTGTAACAAGAATTAAAGTAGTGGCTTTCGCATGGGCCATCGCGGCTGCTCCAACAATAGTTTTTCCGGCGCCACACGGCAGAACAACTACTCCAGAGCCACCATGCCAGAAGCCTTCAGCGGCAAGCTCTTGATACTTTCTAATGCTCCAACCGTCTTGGACCAAATCAATTTCATGATGTTCGCCATCTACATACCCCGCAAAGTCTTCCGCCGGCCAGCCAAGTTTTAATAGCGCTTGCTTAAGAAAACCACGCTGTCCAGGATGAACAACAATTGTTTCGGCATCTAACTGCAGCCCCAGCATCGGTGCGACTTTCTTGCCCCTAGTAACTTCTTTAAGAACCGCTGGATCATGTGAAACTAAAACCAAGCCGTGGACTGGATGAGCTTCGAGTCTAAGCCGACCATAACGAGACATGGTCTCAGCAACATCTACAAGCAGTGCATGTGGAACCGCAAACCTAGAGTATTTAAGAAGTATGTCTACAACTTGCTCTGCATCGTGTCCGGCTGCACGTGCGTTCCATAGGCCAAGCGGGGTTAAACGGTAGGTGTGAATATGTTCTGGAGATTTTTCGAGTTCTGCAAAAGAGGCAATTGCACGACGACAGTCATCACTTAGTGGATGATCAATATCTAGAAGGAGGGTTTTATCACTTTGAACAATTAACGGGCCATCAGTCACGAATTAATTCCTTAATAAAAGCAGTTAGGAGTTTTACTCGCGACGGGATTGAAGAGAGCAATATTTGTTCGTGCGGGGCATGTGCACCATCTCCCACGGCACCAAGACCATCTAATACGCGAGCTCCTGCAGCCGCAGCAAAATTTCCATCGCTTGCGCCACCTACAGATGCTTGGCCTATTGGCTCCATGCCGATTTCACATGCTACTTTCTCTAAAATTTCATAGAGCTCGGCTGTTGAAGAAGTTTCTAGTGGTGGCCGATTTATTCCACCTATCACTTCCAACTTTGCTTCTGGATGTGCAGCTGAAAGTTTTTTCATTGCCGAATCAATTCGGATTAATTCCTCGCTAGCGAATGAGCGAATATCAACATCAAGAGTTGCAAGTGCCGGGACGGTATTTGTTGTTGTGCCAGAATGCATAACAGTTGGAACAACAGTTGTTCCAAACTCTGGGTTTGCTAGCTTCGCAACCTCAATAACTATTGCAGCTATCTCAGTTGTTGCATTTATTCCCTTTTCAGGTTCCAAGCCAGCATGTGATGCTCGGCCATGGAGCGCAATTTGATACATCGATGTGCCTTTTCGGCCAGTTTTAACCTTGCCATTTAGCGATGCTTCCAAAACCAGAACTGCACGTGCAGATTTTGATACCCGCTCGATTAGGGCTTTAGAACTCTGGCTTCCGAGTTCTTCATCCGTAGTTGCAATTATCGCTACCTTTGAAGCTGCGTTAGGGATTTCCTTAACTGCATAAATAGCTTGCAGAAAGCCAGCTTTCATATCGAAGATTCCCGGACCCTTTGCAATATCACCAGAAACACTCCATGTTGGAAGATATGAACCTTTAGGCCAGACCGTATCTAAGTGACCCAGCACAACGATTTCGGGGCTCTTGCTTCCCCACCAAAAAACTGGACGATTATTCTCTTCAAATAACTGAGCAGCGGGCACTAAATTTTCATCTGCAATTTGAATGGCAAGTTCTACAACTCCATGACAGGCTGCAAGATCTTCACTTGGCGATTCAAATTCAACAAGCTTCTTCAAATCTTCGATGATTGCCATGGGATAAGTCTGCCTTACTTCGCTGGACTGACGCCGGTGATTCTCGGTATCCGAAAGCTCTGCATCTCGCCAGTTGCATGATCTCTGGCGATTAAAGTGCCCAAGGAGATAGAGATTGGATCGATAAGCCTATTGGAAACCCCGCCATTTGTATCTGCGTAGCCGATTGTCAGGCTTGCTTGCTCTTCAATATATTGATGCAACAAATCCAGAGTTTCATTTGCGGTTGTTCTAGGAACTTCGCGTGGCTTATGTGAGCTTGCCTTCTCTCCAGTTCGAAGGGTACGAACTGCCGCTTTGATAACAATTTCACTAGGAGCTGAAGTTTCGCTAATAATTCTTGGAGGCTTCGGACGTGATTTCGCTCGACGAATTGCAGGTGCTGAAATCAAAATTCCACCAGCGTTCTCTGCAGCTGGAAGATAACTAGCTTCGCGAAGCGTCGCGATAACATCGCCAGCTTCAAAGTCACAGACCAGCACTTGTGGCGCTAACTTACGGAAGCGAAGTGATTCCAATTTTTTGTCATGCAAAATTTGTGTCAATAGACCTTCATCTTCGCAACGAATATAGGTCTGTGCCATACCGACTCGCAGTCGGCCATGACGTTTAGCAACATCATTGATTAAGTATTCAAGTGGTTGGGGGACTGGTGTTTTAGAAGTTTTCTTTAGGAAATCTTTTATCTGTTCTCCGGTTTGACCATGATCTAAACCTCTACGAATTGATCCTTCGCTGAAGCGGTAAACCGAAGCACCACCACGACTTTCGATATCTGCGATTGTTCCAATCATGTTTGCAAGTTCAACTGTTAATGGCCCAGGTGCTATTGCACTGTTATCAGCCTGAATCAAAATGTGATCAACTGGTTTTGGTAATGCGCGCTCTACACCAAGTTCATCGGATCCATTTAGAAAAGCGATACCAAATTCGGAGAGTGCGCCCTGGCCGGTTAGTCCCAACCATTCGGCTTCGCGAAGTGTCCATTCAATATATTCTGCATTAAATCGCTGTGGCATCTGCCAAGCAATAATTTCCTGCAAGTTCTTTATTACTGGATCGGACTCTAGATTTTTCGCTAAAATGTTTAAGGTAACTTTACGCATCGATGAAATGCCAGCACGATCAAGCTCTGGACCGAGAGGTGCAATATTTTTCTCACCAACCTTTCCGGATAAACCACTTACTCGAGAGGTTTCAAGCCACAGACTTACAAGTGAGCTCCATCGCTCTTCAAGTGATCTAGACATCCAAATATCAAAGGAATTTGTGGGCAAGATTTGGTCATCTGGATCAATAACTATGAGTCCGCCTAAGTAAAGAACTTCAGCAACAAAGGCAACGCAATTTTCAGCAATCCCTAAGTGATCTGCACTGCGCTTTAGATCTCTAATTCCAAGTCCACCAGAACGTAGTGCGATTGGTGGCTCGTCAGACCAGTGATGTGCGAGTTCTTCACACCACCGCAGAAAGTTTGAAATATTTGCAATCGCAGCACGATCTATATCTTTCTGCTTACGTGCAGTCCCAACGAAGCTAACCGCTTTTGGTGAATATTCCTTGAAGACTTTTCCGCCACGTAAATGCATTCCAACTTCCCGAGGCAAGACAACAGTCTTTGAATCCATTACTGCTAAATAATCGTGCTCTAGCAACCATGCAATAGATTTACCGGGCGCTTTTATATTTCCAACCTGCCCGCGAGGTGGCCCCCAAGTTAAGCGTTCGAGAACTGCGGCTGAATCAACCGGAAGATCCGCTAGCGCCTTAAAATCAAACTTTTTCATTGAACGTGGCCCGAGGCCAGCTGGTTCATCGCCTATTAATTGGCCTAAATTTCCAGGCAATCTAAATTTGGTCCCATCTTTATAAACAAGAGCAGCAGCCCAAAGCCGCAGTAATTCTTCACCAGCTTCTGGAACGGACACTGAAAGTAACTCTGATTTAGAAAAAGGTTGCGTCAAGGTGCTAGCAGATGTCAAAACTTCTAACTGAAATTTATTTAGTGACTCAAGTGCGCGCATCAAACTTGGAGTTGAATTTGCACGAGCCGATAGCGCTGATAAATCTGTTGGCACCGGAGAGAGCAAATCTGGGCGCACCGCAAATAACTGTGCGATTGCATCATCGCTGCGGGCACGCAATTCATCAGCAAAAGAGTTAACAGACATAAGTGTCCTACTTTACCGAGTTTTAGAAGCTACCTCGACCGAAATCTTCTAGGGGATAAGAAAGTTAAAACGGCGGCAAACCTCGCTAGGAGCGGTCCGAAAATGGCTTTAATTGCCCGCGCTCTGCGAAAATCATGAATTGGCCAGTTATCTCTAATTGCTCGAATTTGTAGCAAGGTATCTGGGTTAATTGCTGCTGGATTTCCAACTGCAGTTAAAAGTGGAAAATCATTATGGCTATCTGAATACGCATAAGAATTTGCAAGATCGATTCCACTAATTTCTGCTAACTCTCGGACTGCGACTGCCTTCTGATTTCCATGTAATAAGAGGCCAATCATCTTTCCGGTGTAAACCCCATCTTTTACTTCAGCTTTAGTTCCAAGCGCTCCTGTGAAACCTAATCTCCTTGCAATCAAGACAGCCATATCTTGTGGGGCTGCAGTTACTAACCAGACCTCTTCGTCATTTGCCAAATGTTGATTTGCAATTTCAATTGTTCCCTGCCAAAGGGCAGGTGAGACGAATTCATCATAAATTTCCGAGCCAATAGCTTCAATCTCTTTAACGCCATGTCCGCCGATGAAGTCACATGCTGCATTCTGAAATTTTGCTATTTCTTCTTGCATCTCAGCACCCGTTAAGCGATATCTTAGATTTGCCAGAACGAAGGCTGAAATATCGCGCTTACTAAAGAATCCTCTTTGATACATCCCGCGACCGAGAAAGAAAATTGTTGAACCACGAATAATTGTGTTGTCGACATCAAAGAAGGCAACTCGTTTGCCATGATTCGTCATGACCCAACCTTAGCGTTCAAGTTATGATTGGCTCATGATTCGAGCGATTCACGTCTTGCGACACGGAGAGGTTGAGAATCCAGAGAAGATTCTTTATGGACGTCAACCAGGATGGCGGTTATCTTCTCGTGGCCAAGAGATGGCGCAAGTAGTTGCAGATTGGAGTTCTAATTTAGATTTGGGAGCAATACATGCTTCGCCACTTCAACGGGCACAGGAAACTGCAGCCCCAATCGCAGCGAAACATAATTTACAGATAAAAACTGATGACAATTTAATCGAAGCTGCAAATATTTTTGAAGGCAAGAAATTCGAATTAGGAAGCGGCGTGCTTAGACACCCTTCATCATGGTGGCATCTTCGCAATCCAGCAAAACCTTCATGGGGCGAGCCCTACACCGAACAGATAGAGCGGATGCTTGCAGCAGTCTTTGCAGCGCGCGATGCAGCAAATGGCAAAGATGCGCTAGTTGTTTCTCACCAATTACCAATTTGGATTCTGCGCTCTGCCGTGGAAGGCCGGAGACTTTTACATGATCCAAGAAAACGAATCTGCACTCTCGCTTCAGTGACCTCTCTACATTTAGATGACGAAGGAATGATTGGTGGCGTTTCATACTCCGAGCCAGCTAAACATTTGTTACCTGCAAAATGAAATTAATTTTTGCGCTCGCAGCAGTTTTAGCGCTAACGTCCTGTTCAACTGGTGGGACTTCAAGCAACAGTGAGAGCGCTTATGTTTCTGGCGATGGATCTGCAATTGTTCTTAATGAATCAGAGAGAATTAAGGCACCTCAAATGTCTGGTGAAACTCTCGACGGTGGTAATTTCACCTCTACACCGGGAGTAATAACCGTAGTTAATGTCTGGGCTTCATGGTGCTCACCTTGCAGAGCAGAGGCGCCCACTTTAGAAGAATTTGCTAAGAATAATCCTAAGATTCAGTTCGTTGGAATTTTGACTAGAGACAATTTGAGTTCAGCTCAGAGCTTTGTGGAACGATTTGGGCTCACATACCCAACTCTTATTGATGATGCAGTAATTGCTAGCTTCCGAGGATCACTTCCAGCTAATGCAATTCCAACAACAATTGTGATTGATACAGATGGTCGAGTAGCGGCAAGGATTAGTGGCCAAGTAACAGTTGCCACAATGAGAGATGTATTAGAAAAAGTATCAGGAAGTGCAGTAAATGTTTGATTTCTTCGTAGATATAATTTTTGATGGCAATCTATTAATAGCATCGGCTGTTGCAATCATCGCCGGCCTAATTTCATTTGCCTCTCCTTGTGTGCTCCCGCTTGTTCCTGGTTATTTAGCTTATGCAGCAGGCATGACAGAGGTAAGAAGTAGGGGTCGGGTAGCTCTTGGATCAACTCTCTTTGTTCTAGGATTCTCTACTCTTTTCATTACCTATGGTGCAATATTTGGTTCACTTGGATCAAAGATTTCAAGCAATTCAACTGCGATTTCCATTGTTCTAGGACTACTGACTATTGCAATGGGAGTAATCTTTTTATTTAATCAGAAGTTTTATCGCTCTTTTAAACCGGTCTGGAAAGTCCGTGCCGGGCTTGCCGGTGCACCAATTCTCGGTTTCCTCTTTGGGGTCGGATGGACGCCATGTATTGGGCCAACACTCGCCGCTGTGCAGACGCTTTCATTTCAGGAATCGAGCGCACTTCGTGGTGCGATCTTAAGTTTCGCCTACTGCAGCGGACTTGGCTTCCCATTCATTCTTGTGGGTGTATTTTTCGATAAATCTAATCGACTAAGAAAATTCATCTCCCGTCACGGAAATTATCTGACACTAATTGGCGGTATCTTCCTAATTTTGATTGGTATTTTACAAGTCACAGGTTTATGGGCGGATGCCATGAATTCAATCCGCGGTTATATTTCAGATTTTGCGCCGGTGATATAAATGACCACAAATATTGAGCTTGATGCTCGCTCTTCGTTTCGTTGGCTGTGGCGACAGCTCACAAGCATGCGCACCGCTCTTATTCTGCTCTTATTATTAGGAGTCGCCGCAATCCCAGGCTCGCTATTTCCGCAGCGAACTCAGAATCCACTCGCGGTAAATGATTACTTCAAGAGCAGCCCTGGAACCGCTAAATTCCTTGATCAACTTCAAATGTTTGATGTGTATAGCTCGCCCTGGTTTAGTGCAATTTATATTCTGCTCTTTATTTCGCTAATTGGCTGCGTTCTACCAAGATCCTTCGAGCATCTAAAGGGAGCTCGGGCACAACCTTCACTTACCCCGAAGAATTTAAATCGTATGGAATTCCATACCGAAGCTGCTGAAGGAAGCCTTGATAGTGCCGAAGCTTGGTTACGCAAAAACCGTTTTCGAATTAGAAGAGATGAAAATTCAATTTCGGCTGAGAAAGGTTTCATGCGCGAAACTGGAAACTTGCTCTTTCACCTATCACTTATTTTGATTTTAATCGGAGTTGCATTGGGATCCTTCTTTGGGATGCGAGGCGATGCAATCATCAATGTTGGTGAACGATTCATAAACACCCCCACATCATATGATGTGATTTCATATGGGAAGCTGCAATCAGGAAATAATCTCACGCCATTTTCGGTCACTGCCACAGACTTTAAAGCAACTTATGATTTAGTAACAGGAACACCAAGTGATTTCAAATTATCGGTAAATACTGCAAGCCCAGTTGGCACTAAAGAGGTATCTCGAATCGTTAGAGTTAACTCGCCACTTACTTTTGGCACCACCAAAGTTTATTTGCAGGCAAATGGTTATTCGCCGCTTGTCACAGTTCGAGATAAGAGTGGTGACATTAAATTTCAAGGTGCGGTTATTTTCTTGCCACAAGATGGAAATTTAACTTCTATCGGCGCAATTAAAGTCCCAGATATGCAGCCACAAATTGGGTTTGTTGGATCCTTTGTACCGACTTATGAGAGGACTCCGGAGCGCGGATCATTCTCCTCATATCCTGAAGCCTTGGATCCACGGTTATTAGTTTCAATCTGGACCGGCGACCTTGGCTTGGATTCTGGTATTCCGCAATCTGTTTATCGGATAGACACAAGCGAGATGAAGCGAATCGGATTGAAAACGCTAAAGCTAAACGAGACCCATGATTTTGGTGATGGTTCAATCACATTCGAAGGTTGGACGCCATGGGTCAACCTGCAAATTGTTAAAGACCCAGGCAAGATATATGCATTGCTTGGTTCAATCTTTGCAATTCTTGGTCTATTGATGTCGCTCTTCACTAGATCTCGTCGTATTTGGATTAAAGAAGTTCAAAATAAATCAGGTGTTGAAGTTGCCGGACTTGCAAAGAATGCAGCACCAGGTCTTGAAAATGAAATTGCATCACTTGTTAAGAAGATGAAAGGATAGGCATATGAATTCTTCAGATTATGCATATCTATCTAACTATGGTGTTTACTCCGCGATGGTGCTATTTGCTGTTGCGTTTTTAGCCCATGCGATTGATGTTGGATTTTCAGTTCGCAATATAGAAGAGAAGACCCAATTAGATTTCTCACGAACTAAGCGAATTGGTGATATCGGGACTGTAATGATTGTTCTCGCCTTCGTTGCGCTACTTGTTGCTGTTATTTTTCGGGGAATCTCGGCCCAGCGAGTTCCTTGGGGAAATATGTATGAGTTTTCGATTACCGGTGCTCTAGCCTTTACGGGCGCCTATATTTATGCGCTCTGGAAATATAAAATTAAGTGGCTTGGTCTTCCAGTCGCAATAGCAGTTCTCTTGACATTAGGAACTGCAATTTCAATTCTTTATGTGCCAAGTGCACCACTTGTCCCAGCTCTTAAATCAGCCTGGTTAGTTATTCACGTATCTACTGCAATTATTTCTGGTGGAGTCTTTCTACTCGCAAACTGTATTTCTGCAACTTATTTAGTTTTAGATAGATATGAGAGCAGAGGCGCACGTCCAGTTTGGGCTTTAAAACTGCCGGCACTTGAAACACTTGATCAACTTGCTTATCGACTCGTTGCATTTGTTTTTCCACTCTGGACATTTTCAGTTATTGCGGGTGCAATCTGGGCCGAGGCCGCTTGGGGTCGATATTGGGGATGGGATCCAAAAGAAACTTGGGCCTTCATCACTTGGGTTGCCTATGCCGCTTATCTGCATGCACGTGTAACTGTTGGATGGCGTGGCCGCAAAGCTGCCTGGCTATGTTTATTCGCCGGCTCAACGTTCCTATTTAATTACATATATATAAATATTTGGGGAACTGGCAAACATACCTATAGCGGGCTTTAGAGCTTTCGCAAGAAATCGGGATCGTCATCTGGTGGAATTATCTTCCTACGGCCGCCTCGTCCAGGTCCTGGATTTCGCTTAGGTTTACCAATTACAAACCAAGAAATTGCACCTATTGAGGAGAATAAAAATATTATTAAGAGCCAAGCCCACTTTGGTAATTTACGAACTTCCTCTTGAGGGGTTCGAGCGCAGTCAAAGAAGGCATAGAAAGTGAGAGCTAGTAAAGCGACGGTAATCAGGAGGCGCATGGGAAGAGTTTAAACCTTTGTAATCATTAGCGCGAGCGTTATCAACAGCGCAGTCAGCAATTGAAGCTCGCCAGCCTTACCGAGCAGTGGAATCAATCTGGCACCAAGGGCCCCACCAGTTATTCCCCGAATAAGTAGGTAATAAAAAGGTGCAGTAGCCAGAACAATTAGTGCCCAAGGCGTAATCACTGATGCTGCAACACTGGCAACGAAGGAGATCAATAAGAAGAGAATCAATAGAATCCGAGCGTTAGCGTCCCCCAATCTAACTGCCAAGGTTTTCTTTCCGACCATTTCATCCTTGGGCCGATCTCGCAAATTGTTTAATCCAAGAATTGTGCAAGATAAGGCGCCCATTGGAATCGCAAGCAAGAACGCCTTCCAAGAAATCTCCTGGGATTGCGCAAAGTAAGAGCCCATCGTTGCTACCAGGCCAAAGAAGATAAATACCGAAACTTCGCCAAATCCTTGATAACCGTATGGCTTCTTGCCTCCGGTATATGTCCAACCCGCAATAATTGCTAGTGCTCCAACTAAAATTAAAAAAGGAGATGTTCGAATTGAGAGAAACAACCCACAAATTGCGGCAAACAGATAACTAAGGATTGCAGCATTCTTTACGGAAGTTGCACTCTTTAAACCACTTGCGACAAGGCGCACAGGTCCAACTCGGGCCTCATCAGTGCCTCGGATTCCGTCGGAATAATCATTTGAATAATTCACCGCTATTTGAAGCAATAAACTGACACCTAATGCAAGAAGCGCATTTACCCAGTTGATATCTCTTCCATCAGAATTGATAAGAGAAGTTCCTATTAAAACTGGAGCTATAGCAGCTGGAAGTGTGCGCGGTCTGGCACCCGCGATCCAAGTATTCATCTTCTTATCTTTGCTTATCTATGAATATTTGGCTGGCTTTGACACGGTCTGGTTTGCCAATTCCAATTTCAGGAATTTGCGTCATAACTAAGAATTCTTTTGGAACAAATTGCTTTCCTAATGTAGTTTTCAAAAGTTCTGAAAGGTGATCGAAATCAATCTCACTATTAGCAATCAGGCAGATTTTTTGGCCCCATTCAGCATCAGGGATTGCAGTAGCTAGAAATCTTGTGTTAGGAAAGCCAGCACTTAATTCATTTTCAATTGCAAAAAGTGAGACATTTTCGCCACCGGTAATAACTACATCATCAATTCGGCCTATCACTTCGATTTCATTATTCTTGATTTTCCCAAGATCGCTCGTAATAAACCAACCATCCTTGAAGTGCTGCGACCAAAGTTCCTGATTATCTTCATAGCCGCTTGCAAGTATTGGCCCCTTAATTTTTAATCGGCCAGATTCATCAACCATTACTGAGACACCTGTTAGCGCTCTCTTGTTATAAACACAGCCACCAGATGTTTCAGTCATTCCATATGTGGTGACTACCGATATTCCGGCCTTCGATGCTGCCTCTAAAAGTATTTTACTTGCTGGGCTTCCACCAACTAATACCGACTTACATCCTTGCAAGTGCGCTAATAATTTTTCATCCCCAAAAAGAGCACGGTGTAATTGAGTCGGAACAATTGCGGTGTAATCAGCTCTTTCATCTGCTCCCACAACTTCACTTCCAAGTTTTAGCGCTCGGGTCAAGACATTTACTCCGGCAATATGGTTTATAGGTAGAAGCAACGACCAGACATCGCCAGGCATTGCGCTAACTCGTTCATTTGATAATTGAGCTGATGTCGAAACTGCATCTATAGCGAGAATGACGCGCTTTTTAATTCCTGAAGATCCAGTTGTGTTTACGATGACTTGGGTTACTTCTCCTTGCCCCATCGCCTCGGAAAGAGCACGCGTCAGCGCGGATATCTCCCATCGGAGCCCAATATCAATTACCGAAGTTTTCATGACCCGCGTAGGCTATCTATATATTTTGTAGGAGGAAATGTGAGTAAACCCTTTAAGCGCGAGCCAGGCAGTCGGACCATTCCAAAATGGATTATCGGAAGTGGTGGCGAGGCTTTTTCAGACATTGTTTATGAAGTGGCCGAAGGTATTGCCAAAATTACAATCAACCGGCCAGAAGTGCGCAACGCATTTCGCCCGCAAACACTCTTCGAATTACAAGAAGCTTTCTCATTGGCCCGCGATGATGATTCTGTTGGCGTCATTATTTTTACCGGTGCTGGCACCGAAGCGTTCTGCTCTGGTGGCGATATAAGTGTTCGTGGCGATGATGGTTATCTAGGAAATGATCCACTTGCGAAAAAAGGAATTGGCAGATTAAATGTTTTAGATTTGCAGATTCAAATTCGTAGATTGCCAAAACCAGTTGTAGCAATGGTTGCAGGGTGGGCGGTTGGTGGGGGACATGTTCTACACGTTGTCTGCGATTTAACTATTGCTGCTGTCAATGCAAAGTTTGGCCAGACCGGTCCGATGGTTGGATCTTTCGATGGTGGTTATGGCGCAGGTTTATTGGCTGCGCACATTGGCCAGAAGAAAGCTCGTGAAATTTGGTTCTTATGTCGTCAATATGATGCGACCGAAGCACTTGAAATGGGCTTAGTAAATACTGTTGTTCCAGTCGCTGAACTTGAAGCTGAAACAGTTTCTTGGTGTCGTGAAATGTTAAGACATTCACCAATGGCGCTTCGATTACTGAAAGCTGGATTAAATGCGGCAGATGATGGACTAGCTGGTGTGCAACAACTTGCTGGCGATGCAACACTTCTGTTTTATATGACCGAAGAGGGCCAAGAAGGCCGAGATGCATTTAAAGAGAACCGCGAACCAAATTTCAATAAATTTCCAAAGCGTCCGTAATAAATAATGTGGCACTTAGATAAGGTCTTTAACGATCTAACTATTGTTGCCATACCTACTCGCACTAATTTTCGCGGCATAAATATTCGCGAAGCAGCGCTCTTTCGTGGACCAGCGGGGTGGGGCGAATTCTCACCTTTTACTGAATATTCTGATGTGCAATCTGAACCTTGGTTAAATGCAGCGTTAGAAGGTGCCTATATTTCTTGGCCAAATTTAGAGCGAAATTCAATCGGCATAAATGCAACGCTTCCCAAAGTAGAAATAGATCGAGTCCCCGAAATACTGAATAGATTTCCAGGTGCAAAAACCGTCAAGATAAAGATTGACGATTTTGAGAACGACAGTGAATTGGTTGAAGCAGCACTTGATTTCAATCCAGATTTTAAAGTTCGTTTAGATGTCAATGGTGGCTGGGATCTTCAAACTGCACTTCTAAATCTCTATAACTTCTATCTGCGATTTGGCAAAGTATTTGAATACATTGAGCAGCCTTGCTTGCGAATCGAAGATTTGAAGGAGCTAAAAAAAGAGATTCCAATGAAGATTGCAATTGACGAATCAATTAGGCAGGCGCTTTCAAGTGATTTCTCAGATGCTAAAGAATTTGCCGATGTCGCAATTATTAAGTGGGCGCCGTCTGGTGGCATAAAAAGCGCCAATAAGTTAATCGAAAAGATCGGCTTACCAGTGGTTATTTCTAGCGCTTTAGATACTGGGATTGGAATTTCACATGGACTTGCCCTAGCTGCAAGTCAGAGTGATCAATATTTTGATTGCGGGTTGGCAACAACTTCACTGCTTGAAAGCGATGTTGTAAGCCCGCCAATTGAGATAACTGCTGGCACTATATTGGTTAGTCGAACAGCACCTGACGAGAAACTCGTCGCCAAATACTTGGCTTCTGCCGACCGTAGACTTTGGTGGCAGAATCGGATTGAGAGAATTTGGGAATCTGGATTTGGCGAAAGGTGGCAGAGTGAGCAGCTCAACTGATCTTGCCCGCCAGACCGTCCGCAAATTGATTGAATTCGGAGTAAGTGAATTCGTAATTTCTCCAGGATCTAGAAATGGGCCACTCTCGATTGCTCTACAAGAAGCAAATTCGCGCGGGATAATCGAACTGCATATTAAATTAGATGAACGAGGTGCCGCTTTTTATGCGCTTGGGATTTCTAAAGCAACCGATAGACATGTCGCAGTAATCTGCACCAGTGGCACTGCTGCTGCCAACTTTCACCCCGCACTTCTCGAAGCGTGGCATGCAACCAATAAATTGATCGCAATCACTGCAGATCGACCAGAACGCTTACGCAAAACTGGAGCAAATCAGACAACAGATCAAGTTGGAATGTTTCCAAATATTCCGGCATTTGATTTAGTGCCTGGGGCTAACTTCGAATTAGGTAATGGCCCGACCCATTTAAATATTCAATTTGATGAGCCCCTGCTGCCAAATGATTCAAATGATTGGTTAAGCGGGTTGCATGTTAATCCTCAAGATAAAACCAAAGAAACTGCAAAATCTTTAACAGTTACTGGAAATGGTCTGATTGTTATCGGCCATGATCGAGGAACACTTAACGCCTCTGAAATTTCTAAGTTTATTGAGACCTCAGGGCTGCCAGTGATTTCTGAGGATCCTTTGACATTCCCAAATTCAATAAGTCATGCAAGTGCATTTTTGAGCGACGAGGTCATTCGAAATTATTTAAAGCCAGATTTTGCAATTGTTATTGGTCGAACAACGCTTTCTCGAAGTATAAATAGCTTTCTGACTCTTGCTGAAAAAACTTATGTAATTGATCCCAGAATTTCCACTATTGATACGAAACGTACCGCTTCCCAGATGTTTTTTACGATTCCAAAACTTGAGATTTCAACGCTAAATCCAACTTGGATTTCAGATTGGAACGAAATCTCAAAGCTAGCAACGAAAGTTATTGATGAAGATCAAAGTTGGAGCGAGCAGAACGCTCTGCGGACAATCGCAGCAGGTGTGCCAGCTGGTTCAGCGCTTTTTGTTGGATCCTCTCGCCCAATTAGAGATATCGAAGCTTTTGCTAAACCCCGTGATGGAATTGATGTTTTTGCAAATCGTGGGCTCGCAGGAATCGATGGCAATCTATCTACGATTTTCGGTATTTCAAATAGTTTCGAACGCACCTATGCGGTCATCGGTGACTTAACTTTTCTACATGATCTAACAGCCTTACTTGCACCGCCAACAAATAATCTAACAATTTTTATCATTGACAATAATGGTGGTGGGATTTTCTCAACTCTGCCACAATCTGGCGTTCCTGGATTCGAGGAAATTTTCGCTACTCCACAAAATCAAGATCTTGCCAAAATCATTTCAAGCTTTCAAATAAGCGTGACCAAAGTAAAAACTGCCTCTGATTTGAATTTTACTTTTTCTCAGAATAATCCTGGATTAAATTTTGTTATTGTGGAAGTTCCAGACCGGGAATCTATGGCAACTAATTTGGCGAAGACTTACTCTCGCATTTCAAGTGCGGTTCGCATTGGACTCAATTTAGCCTGACTCTCGGCTAATTCATCTTCCGGATTCGACCCAGCAACAATTCCACAACCACTAAAAATGCGCATAGATTTTTGATCTTCTGATAGTTCACCAGTTCGAAGTGCAATTCCAATCTCACCATCACCTCTTGTATCTACCCAGCCAACTGGCCCGGCATATCGACCACGATTCATCTCTTCTAATTCATTGATAACAGCGGTAGCTTTTTCAGTTGGTGTTCCGCAAACAGCAGCCGATGGATGAAGCGAAGCTATCAAGGTAAAGATGTCAACCGGAGTCGTTGCATCGTTAACTACTCCAGTTACATCTGTAGCCAAGTGCATTACATTCGCTAGGTGTAGAACAAATGGTGATTCTGGAACATTTGTTGATGAACAGTAAGGCGCTAAGGCATCAGCCACTGATCGAACTGCATATTCGTGCTCCTCTAAATCCTTAGAAGATTTAGCAAGTGAGGCAGCTAGCCCTAGATCTTTTGCTTCATCGCCAGATTTTCTAATAGTTCCAGCCAAAATTCTCGAGGTAACCAATGACTTATTTAAGCGAACCAAAAGTTCAGGTGTAGCCCCGATTAAATTAGCAACCATAAAGACCCAGGTTGAAGGGTAATTCCTACTTAGATAAGTGATTAAGTTTCGCTTTGAAATGACTTCAGTATTTCTGGCAATGAGATCTCGTGCTAAAACAACCTTTTCAAGATCGCCATTCTTAATTTTGGAAACTGCATTTGCAACACTTTCTTTCCAGGCAACATCATTGAGCGCCCCGGATTCAAAGAAAATTTCGCCAATAGATTTTGAACCTTTAAAGTCAGAAATTGTTGGCGAGCTCTTATCGCCAATCCAAGTAATCCAAGATTTATCTCCTCGTTTTCCAATGATTATCTCTGGGATGACTAATTTCGATTCTTCTGCAGAATCAAAAGAAAATGATGAGAAAAGAATTGGACCAGTTCCACTGCCATGAACGCTATTTTCTATCTTCAGAGTTGCAAGCTGTTCGTGCCACCACTTTCTGGCATCCGCAAAACGATTCTTACCTTTGACGCTGGTGCCTCTCCATTCACCGAAACCGATTAAGCCATCGCCACCACGAATCCATGAAGTAGTGAGCTCTAATTCTGTGGCTGCTAACTCGAGCGCTGGATGCTCGCCAAGGAGTTCAGTTGTTATATTTATCGGCACGATTAATCAATAACTTAATTATGAACGCTTTGCAACATATTTCCATACTGCAGGAAGTGCAGTGCTGGCAATTGCAATCTTGATGATCTCACCAAATATAAAAGGTGTAAAACCTTTTTCAAAAGTCCAGAGCCAGCTTTGACCCGTATATTGATTTAGCCAGAGAAGTCCGATTGCAAAAATAATTAAATTTCCAATAATCATTGTTGGGATTACGGTATTTATTTTCTGATCCCATTTGCGGCCAGCGAGAGCGCCAAGTACAAGTGAAGAAATCAACATTCCAACCAGGTAACCGCCAGTTGGACCCACAATTCGCTCTATTCCGCTAGTTCCAGAAGAGAAAATTGGCGCACCAGCCATGCCCATTAAAAGATAGAAAGCAACTGTGCTAAATCCAAGTCCAGCGCCATATGCAGTTCCGAGTAACAAAACTCCGAGGGTTTGTCCGGTGAATGGAACTGGAGAGCCGGGAATTGGAAAAGCAATTTGAGCCATCACGGCGAGGAAAACGGTTCCGGTAAGAATCAAAGAAATTTGTGATGCCACTGTAGAGCGAGTGATAAACGCAGATTTAAGGGTGCTTACTTGTGAAACCTGAACCACTTGACCAACCTCGATTCCTTTTAATTTGTGGTCGGAGCCTACTACCACGAGAATATACGCGTGAGTAGAGCTGATTTAGGTAAGGAACCCGAAGAGGTTTCGGCAATGTTCGATGGCGTTGCCCGTCGATATGACTTGCTTAATGACCTGCTAAGCCTTGGGCGCACCAAAGCCTGGCGCAAAGTTGCCACCTCGATAATTGCGCCAAAATCAGGAATGCGAATTTTAGATATTGCCGCTGGAACTGGATCTTCAAGTCGACCACTAGCTGATGCCGGAGCAGAAGTAATCTCATTAGATTTTTCTAAAGGAATGTTGGAAGCTGGTCGTAAGCGCCATCCAGATTTAACATTTATGCAAGGTGATGCGCTCGCACTTTCATTTAAGGAAAATGAATTTGATGTAACAACAATCTCTTTCGGATTACGAAATACAGCTGACACAAGTAAAGCGCTACAAGAATCTTTTCGGGTTTTAAAATCTGGTGGGCGAGTGGTGGTTGTTGAATTTTCCCAACCAACTAATCGAATTTTTCGAACAATCTATCTTCGCTATTTGATGCGCGCACTTCCGACGGTCGCAAAAAAAGTGTCATCTAATCCCGGCGCATATGTTTACTTGGCCGAATCTATTTTGGCCTGGCCCAACCAAAATGGACTTGCAGAATTAATGAAGAGGGCAGGTTTTGGAAGCGTCCAATGGAAAAACTTAACCTTCGGTATCGTCGCTATTCATACGGGAGTAAAACCGTGATTGATGCCACAACTCCTACAAGCCCTGCGGATTCACATTTACAAATTGTGACCTATAACGCCTAAACCCGTAGACTCTCTTACCGTGAACCCATACGTACCGATCCTGGTAATTGGCGCAATTGGCTTCGGCTTCGCAATTTTCTCAATCGTTGCAGCTGCAGTTACTGGTCCAAAGCGTTATAACCGGGCAAAAGTTGAAGCTTATGAGTGCGGTATTCAACCCTCTCCACAAGCGGCTGGTGGTGGGCGTTTCCCAGTTAAATACTTCTTAACTGCAATGTTATTTATTATTTTTGATATTGAAATTGTTTTCCTTTATCCATGGGCAGTAACTTTTGATCAGCTAGGACTATTCGGCTTAGTCGAAATGGTTATTTTTATTGCAACAGTTTTTGTTGCATATATCTACGTTTGGCGCCGCGGCGGATTGGAATGGGATTAAATCAATGGGCCTAGAAGAGAAATTACCAGCAGGCTTTGCCCTCACCTCAGTTGAAAAACTTGCAGGATATATGCGCAAGAATTCACTCTGGCCTGCAACATTTGGTCTTGCATGTTGCGCAATCGAGATGATGGCATTTGGTGGCGGTCGCTACGATGCTGCGCGATTTGGAATGGAAGTTTTTCGAGCATCACCTCGCCAAGCAGATTTAATGATTGTTGCTGGTCGAGTTTCAAATAAGATGGCGCCAGTTCTTCGCCAAATTTATGATCAAATGGCTGCACCTAAATGGGTAATTGCAATGGGTGCATGTGCATCTTCTGGTGGAATGTTTAACAATTATGCGATTGTGCAAGGCGTTGACCACGTAGTTCCAGTTGATATTTATCTGCCAGGTTGTCCACCTCGTCCAGAAATGTTGATGGATGCAATTTTGAAATTGCATGAACATATCGGCAGTGAAAAACTTGGTGTAAACCGCGAGCAAATTATTCGAGAAGTTGAAGCCGCAGCACTTGCCGCAAAACCAACTCATCAGCTAAAAGGCCTGCTTACATGAGCGAAAACATCGGAATGTTTGGCGCCAGCGGCTCCGGAGATACCTCAGGATTTGGCGGGCTAGTTCGTAGCGCTGCAAACTTTGGTTCAAGCGAGCGACCATATGGCAGCTATTTTGATGAAGTTGCAGACGAATTGGAGCGCGCATACCCAGAGTTCAGTGATGCGATTGAAAAAGTTATTGTCGATCGCGGCGAACTTACCCTCCACATTAAACGCGAAAAGCTCTTTGAAACTGCCATGAAATTACGTGATACCGAATCACTGCGATTTGAAGTCTGTCTTGGAGTCAATGGCGTTCACTATCCAGAAGATAAGGATCGCGAATTGCATGCGGTTTACCCATTGCTTTCAATGACACATAATCGTCGGATTAGATTAGAAGTCAGTGTTCCTGATTCTGATCCACATCTTCCATCACTAGTAGAAGTTTGGGCCGGAAATAATTGGCACGAGCGCGAAACTTGGGACATGTTTGGAATTATCTTCGATGGCCATCCAGGTTTAACTCGGATCTTAATGCCAGATGATTGGCCAGGACATCCACAACGTAAAGATTATCCACTCGGTGGAATTCCAATTGAATACAAAGGTGCAACTGTTCCTGCCCCATCTGAACGTAGGTCTTACCGATGACTCTTCACGACGCATACGCATCTGCAACCGAAACAACTGAAGGTCGCGTTTATTCAGTAACGGGTGGCGATTGGGATTCACTTGTAACCGAAATTGGTCAAACTAAAGAAGAACGCGTTGTTGTAAATATGGGCCCACAGCATCCATCAACTCACGGCGTGCTTCGTTTAATTCTTGAACTCGAGGGCGAAACAATTACTGAGGCTCGTGCTGGAATTGGTTATTTACATACCGGCATTGAAAAGAACACTGAATATCGCACTTGGACTCAAGGCGTTACCTTCGTGACCCGCATGGATTATTTGGCTCCAATCTTTAATGAAACTGCATATTGTTTAGGAGTAGAAAAACTTCTAGGAATCACAAATGATATTCCAGAGCGCGCAAGCCAGATTCGCGTTCTAATGATGGAGCTAAATCGCATCTCATCACACATGGTTGCTCTCGGCACCGGAGCACTAGAACTTGGCGCGCTTTCACCAATGATCTTTGCCTTCCGCGAACGTGAGAAAGTCTTAGATGTTTTCGAAATGGTCTCGGGTCTTCGTATGAACATGGCATATGTTCGTCCTGGCGGTGTTGCGCAAGATTTGCCAAAGGGCGCAGTTGCAAAGATTCGTGAGACTGTAAAAGAATTGCGCCACAACTTTAAAGATAATGAGAAGTTATTAGTTGGAAACACAATTTGGATGATGCGCACTAAAGGCATCGGATATTTAGATTTAGCTGGTTGCACAACTCTTGGAATTACCGGACCAGTTCTTCGTTCGGCTGGAATGCCATGGGATCTTCGCAAGACAGATCCTTACTGTGGTTATGAAGATTATGACTTCGATGTAATAACAACAGATACCTGCGATGTTTATGGTCGCTTCCTAATTCGGATGCAGGAACTTGAACAATCACTTCGAATTATTGAACAAGCCTGTGACAAGTTAGATAAAACTGAAGGTCAACCAGTAATGGTTGCGGATAAGAAGATTGCTTGGCCATCGCAGCTTTCAGTTGGAAGCGATGGAATGGGCAATTCGTTAGAACATATCCGCGAAATCATGGGAACTTCTATGGAATCACTTATTCATCACTTCAAATTAGTTACTGAAGGTTTCCGAGTTCCAGCTGGTCAGGTTTATGCAGCAGTTGAATCACCACGTGGTGAGACTGGAGTTCACTTGGTTTCTGATGGCGGAACTAGACCTTATCGAGTGCACTTCCGTGAACCTTCATTTAATAATCTTCAAGCAACTTCGGCAATGGCCGAAGGCGGAATGATCGCCGATGTTATTGGCGCAGTTGCATCAATCGATCCAGTTATGGGAGGGGTTGATCGCTAATGAACTTCACTCCTGATCAATTAAAAATTATGGATTCAATAATTGCCCGTTATCCAAGGTCGCGTTCTGCAGTAATGCCACTGCTTCACTATGTGCAGGCACTTGATGGATTCGTAACACCACGCGGAATCGAAAAGATCGCCGAATTACTTGATATTTCAACCGCTGAAGTAACTGCTGTTTCATCGTTCTATACCCAATATCGAACTGAACCTGCTGGCGAATATCACGTTGGTGTTTGCATCAATACCTTGTGCGCGGTTATGGGTGGCGACGCAATTTATGAGTCGCTAGAAAATCACCTTGGAATCAAGAATCATGAAACAACAACCGATGGCAAGGTTTCAATTGAAAGAATTGAATGTAATGCTGCCTGCGATTACGCACCTGTTGTTATGGTCAATTGGGAATTTTATGACAATCAGACTCCGCAGAGCGTTAAAGATTTAGTTGATAGTGCTCGCTCCGGAAATCCAACGGCTCCAACCCGCGGACCTAAAACTCTTCGCACCTGGAAGCAAAATTCAGAGGTTCTTGCTGGATTAAATGATGGACTTTCAAATGAAGGTGTAGCAGCGGGCGAAGCAACTCTGCTTGGATTACGAATTGCTAAAGGTGGGAAATAAATGAGCAAGTTAACTCCAGTCCTTTCAGCACACTGGGATGAGAAAGATTCATTCACAATTGAAGGTTATAAGCGCAATGGTGGATATAGCGCAGTAGCAAAAGCTTTGGCCATGGAGCCAGACGCTGTAATCACAATGATTAAAGATTCTGGGCTGCGTGGTCGTGGTGGCGCTGGATTCCCAACTGGAAGCAAGTGGGGATTTATTCCGCAGGGCGATAATAAAGAACACTACTTAGTTGTTAACGCAGATGAATCAGAACCAGGAACTTGCAAAGACATGCCACTTCTTCTTGCAAATCCACATGTTTTGGTTGAAGGAATAATTATTGGTTCATATGCAATCCGAGCAAATCACGCATTTATTTATCTTCGCGGCGAGGTCGTTCATGTCTATCGCCGTGTGCAACAGGCAATTGAAGATGCATATAAAGCCGGCTTACTCGGCAAGAATATTGGCGGCAAAGGTTTCGATCTAGAACTTACATTGCATGCCGGTGCAGGTGCTTATATTTGCGGAGAAGAAACCGCACTCCTTGACTCACTCGAAGGCTTCCGCGGCCAACCAAGATTGCGTCCACCATTCCCAGCAATTGCCGGACTTTATGCAAAGCCGACAGTTGTAAATAACGTTGAATCAATTGCATCTGTTCCTGCAATTATCAACAATGGCGTTGAATGGTTTCAAGCTATGGGAACTGAGAAGAGTAATGGTTTCACGCTTTACTCACTCTCCGGCCATGTCAATAATCCTGGACAATTTGAAGCACCACTTGGAATAACACTTCGTGAATTGCTGGAACTTGCTGGCGGTATCCGCACTGGTCACAAACTTAAATTCTGGACCCCAGGTGGTTCTTCAACTCCGATGTTTACAGATGAGCACTTAGATATTCCACTTGATTACGAGGGCGTATCGGCTGCTGGGTCGATGCTTGGAACCAAAGCACTTCAAATATTTGATGAAACAACTTGCGTAGTTCGTGCAACCTTGCGTTGGTGCGAATTTTACAAACACGAATCTTGCGGCAAGTGCACACCATGTCGTGAAGGAACTTGGTGGCTTGTTCAGATGCTTCAAGATCTTGAAGATGGCAAGGGAACTGAAGCAGATTTAGCCAAACTTCTTGATCTCTGCGACAATATCGCTGGTCGTTCATTCTGTGCTCTTGCAGATGGCGCGGTTGCACCAATCATCTCTTCACTTAAGTATTTCCGTGACGAATATTTGGCACATCAACGCAATGGTGGCTGCCCATTTGATCCAGTGGCTTCAACCCTATTCAAAACAGTAGGTGCATAAATGACGCCTGAGCAAGCGCTACTAGAAACTCAAACAGCTGTTGAAATGATTACAGTTGTAATTGATGGCTTTGAAGTAACCGTTCCAAAGGGAACTCTGGTAATTCGCGCAGCTGAGAAATTAGGAATTCAAATTCCACGTTTCTGCGATCACCCACTTCTTGAACCAGCAGGTGCTTGTCGTCAATGTTTAGTTGATATTGAAATTAACGGCCGTGCCTTTCCAAAGCCACAAGCTTCATGCACAATCCCAGTTGAGAACAACATGATTGTGAAAACCCAACTGACATCTCCGGTCGCTGAAAAAGCTCAAGCTGGAATCATGGAATTCCTTCTAATCAACCACCCACTCGATTGCCCAGTCTGCGATAAAGGTGGTGAATGTCCACTACAAAATCAGGCAATGAGCAATGGCCGTCCAGAATCTCGATTCGAAGGCGTCAAGCGAACATTTGAAAAGCCAATAGCAATCTCTTCTCAAGTTTTACTTGATCGCGAACGCTGTGTTCTTTGCGCTCGTTGCACCCGCTTCTCAGAACAAATTGCGGGCGACCCATTTATTACTTTGAATGAACGTGGTGCGCTACAACAAGTTGGAATTTACGAAGAAGATCCATTTGAGTCTTATTACTCTGGAAACACAGTTCAGATCTGCCCAGTCGGTGCACTAACCGGAACTTCGTATCGATTCCGAGCCCGCCCATTTGATTTAGTCTCAGTTGATTCTGCTTGTGAACATTGTGCATCTGGCTGTGCAATGCGCACCGATATTCGTCGCGGTAAAACTTTACGTCGCCTGGCCGGAGATGATTCTTCAGTCAACGAAGAGTGGAATTGCGATAAAGGTCGTTGGGCATTTAAGTATCTAACAAGCAGAGAACGCGTAACTTCTCCAATGATTCGCGGTGAAGATGGCGAGCTTCATGAAGCATCTTGGCCAGAAGCAATTGCATTTGCAGCCAATGGCCTAAAGGGCAAGCGCGCGGGCGTATTGGTTGGTGGCCGCGCAACAGTTGAAGATGCTTACGGTTACAGTAAATTTGCAAGAGTTGCACTGAAAACAAACGATATAGATTTCCGCTCTCGTCCATATTCTGAAGAAGAGACATCATTCTTAAGCAGCACAGCACTCGGTCTTAAAACGACTTATAAAGATATTGATAAGGCAGATCAAGTTGTATTGCTTGGCTTTGAACCAGAAGAAGAATCACCGATTGTATTTCTGCGAATCTATAAGCAGTTCAGAAAGCGTGCACTAAAAGTTATTAGTGATGCTCCTGTCGCAAGTCGCGGTTCTGTGAAGTTAAATGCAGAACTTGTATCTGATATCAAATCCATCTCTGGAATAACTTCCAAGAGCGTTATCTTGGTTGGCGAACGCCTCTCTGAAAAAGTTGGAGTCTTGACCAGTGCAGTTGAGTTAGCCGAAAAGTCTGGTGCCAAATTAGCTTGGATTCCACGTCGCGCTGGCGAACGCGGTGCACTTTCAGCGGGCGCAATCGCAACGCTACTTCCAGGTGGCCGACCAGTTTCTGAAGCCAGTGCGCGCGTAGATGTTGCAGCAGCTTGGTCTGTTGATTCACTTCCTGCCAACCCTGGTCGCTCTACTTCTGAAATTCTGCATGCGCTAGTTGTTAATAACTTAGATGCTGTTGTAATTGGCGGCGTTGATCCACTAGATATTTCGAGTGATGCACTTTCTCAACTGTTGAATTCCTTTGTAGTTTCACTTGAGATTTCACATAGCGCTGTAACTGCGGTTGCTGATGTCGTTCTTCCAGTTGCTGCTGTTATCGAGAAAAGTGGTTCATTTCAAGATTGGCAAGGCAGCACAAGAAACTTTGATAAAGCAATCGCCGATTCACTTTCAAGAAGTGATGTCCGAATTCTCTCGATGATTGCTGATGAAATGGGAGCTCCGATTAATCTGCCAACAGTGGCAGCAACAGCGCGCGAAATCGCAGCACTAGGCAATTGGGATGGCAAGGCGCTAGCTTTCGAAAAGACTTCTGAAGTGAAGCCAGTTATTTCCGAAGGAATGCTTCACTTAACCTCCTGGCGCTTGTTATTGGATCTCGGAACTTTGCAAGATGGTGAGGCAAACTTAGCCGGAACCGCGCGTAAAGCTAGTGCCCGAATTTCAAAGGCTAGAGCCAACAAGCTTGGTGTCAATGATGGCGAACTTATTTCGATCTCCTCAGATTTAGGATCGCTAAAACTTCCAGTTGAAATTAGTGAAATGTCTGATGATGCAATTTGGGTGCCACGTAATTCAATTG
>JAURGA010000033.1 GCA_030834095.1 Candidatus Nanopelagicales bacterium
CAGTTCCAAGCTTGGTAATTGAAACTACTTCATCAAGATTCTGATCGCCATCGCGACCGATCGAGCGCCAGTAAAGTGCCAAATTTTCGCGACCTGAAAGATGTGGCAAGAATCCTGGACCTTCGACAAAGCTTCCAAGATTTGCAAGTGCGGGTGCACCTGGGTAAACCGGTTTGCCATCGATGTAAATTGAACCTTCAGTTGGGAAAATCAGCCCCATCATCATTCGAAGTGTTGTGGTTTTACCAGCACCATTAGGACCAAGTAGGCCAACTACTTGACCACGTTCTACGGTAAATGAAAGATCCGAAACTGCGCGATAACCATCTTTGTAAACTTTACCTAGATTGGTTACTTCGACAAGTGCGGTGATGTTCTCGTGGCTTGGTGCAATCTTTGGTCGTCGGATCCGCACATAAAAGACCGCTGCAACTAGAGTAACTAGCGCTGCAACTGGCCATAATAAATTTGCACCAGATGATGCCGATGCTGCTGCATCAGTAACTTTGTAAGTCAGCGGTGATAGCGCAGCTATTGTGTAATATCGCGAAATCTTTGGAAGTTCATAACCCTGATCAGTGCCTGAAATTCCAACTGCAATAGCATCACCAACGGCTGCATCCACAATTGTTGCCGGAAGTTGAACTGTTACATCCACACCAGCCTGAGGAATATCCGTCAGCCGGACTGGTGAAACAATTCCATTTGGTTGGGTAATCGCACCACTTGGTGATTTAGTGACAAGTGAGAAGAACAGAGTCGCATCACCTGTGGTGCTTGTGATTCGAACTTTGACTGAAGATGGGCCAACAATGCTAATTGGTTCAGTCAGCGGTGCTGATTCGATTAAACCACTTTGCCCCGGTAAGAACGCGGGACTAAAACCAGAGACTGCCGAGACAACTCGAGATGCAAGTGCGCCCGCACTTCCGATTCCTGGCAGCGCAGATATTGCACTAGGGATTCCACCTATTGGATATGCGATTGCCGCAAGTGGAGTAATCAATTGCAGCTGCCTCTCATCGGCGCTTATCGGCAACTTAGAACTGCTGAAAACCCTTGGGATTACAGTCGAATCCTGCAACGAAATTGTTCCGTTGGTCTTAGTAAATTGGAAGACCGGAAACTCTATTTCTTCCTTCATCAAATGCTTCTTAAACCAATTTAGATATTGCGAACGCAAGTATTCACTCTGATCCAGACCACCATCGTGGCCAGCTGCATGCCAAATCATTGACAATGGAAGCTCTGGTTTTGCCTTCTTAATTATCTTGGCAGTGTCATAACTTTCAGATAATGGAAAGAGCGAATCGGCCTGACCTTGGCTTAGCAAAGTTGGCGCAGTAATCGCTGATACAAAATTCTTTGGTGACACTGATGCCAGCAACTTACGTTCAGATGCTGAAGGTTCGCCATTGATTGCAGCGTTGCGATAGGCATCGCACCATTGCTGCGTAAATGATCCACATTCGCCAAGATAAGCGTTCTGAAATGTCACTGCCGAGAAGAAGGTTCCGGCCCAAACTTTTTTAAATGGCCCAGGTGTTTTTGATCCTTCGACTGCTTGTGGGAAGAGATCGTTCTGTAAATCATTCCAAGTAATATCCGAAATCACGGCGTCGATACGTTGGTCTTGGCTTGCAGTCAAAAGTGCATTAGCACCACCGTAAGAACTTCCCATGATTCCAACAAGTGGATCGCCAGCTTTATCCTGCTTGACCTTACGGTTCTTTGCTAAATAAGAAATCAATTCGCGGGTATCGCTAACTTCTGCGCCAATTGAATTCATTTCAATCTGACCAGTTGAATCTCCAAAGCCGCGAGCCGTCCAAGTTAAAACTGCAAAGCCTTTATCCCTAAAGTATTTAGCATCCGCTTCTACAGAATCTTTTGTTCCACCAAAACCATGAGCAATAAGTATTGCTGGTGCTGGCGATTGGCTGGGTAGATATAAGGAGGTATCAATCGAAACTCCAGGCGCTGTTGTGATTGTCTTTACGACTACTGAATCCGCATTTGCGATGACTGGAACGCTTAAAGAAATTACCAAGAAGCCTGAGAGCGCACCTGCCGCAATAACTCTCAAAATCTTCACTGCGCTACAGTAATTGGATTTCAAGTGGGCTGCACCTTGAGGTTTTCGGTATTCTCTGCACCATGAAAATTAAGTTAATTTCGATTTCAGCCGCTCTCCTGTTGTTGGCATCACTAATTCCACAGAGTGCAAATGCGGCAAAAGCCCAGAAGAACCAGAAGATGAAGCGCTACAAAGTCACTATGCAGAAAGCGCACCTGCCCGTTGCGCCAAATAAAGGTACCGATGATTATCGCTGTTTCTTACTTGATCCTAAAGTTACTGAAGATTCAATCATCAGAGCTATCGAATTTATTCCACAGCAAAAAGCAATGGTTCACCACGCAATTGTTTTCCGAGTAACCGATGCTGATTTAGAAGAAGCCATAAAAGCTGATAACAAGGGCGGCGGCTGGCCATGTTTCGGTGGCACTGGTCTTGGCGGAATGCTTTCAACATTTGTTACATCACCTTGGCTAAGTTCTTGGGCGCCTGGTCGCGGCAAAGATGTTTCACCAAAGGGATACGGAACTCCATTTAAAAAGGGTGAAAGATTTGTTTTGCAGGTCCACTACAACTTACTTGCGGGACATCACGGAGGCATGAAGACCGATCAATCCAAGATTGTGATGGATGTGATTCCCGCAAAAGGTGCGAAAGTTAAGCAGCTGCATGTCGAACTCTTCCCAGCGCCAGTCGAACTTGCCTGCCCACCCGGAATCACCGGACCGCTCTGCGATCGACGTCAATCACTAATTGATCTGGCATCGCGCACCAGCACCATGAGCGCATTTGAAGCTGCTGGTATAAATGTTATTTGCGGCCAAAATCCCAACAAGCCAACGCCATCTCTGATTTCGCACTGTGACAAGGTCATTAACAATAACTTCAATGTCATCTCAGCAGGGCCTCACATGCACCTCTTGGGTCGATCCTTAAAGTTGATTCTCAACCCAGGCAAGGCTGATGAGAAAACTATTCTCAATGTTGCCAACTACAACTTCGATGACCAATCTGCAACTATCTTGAAGACTCCAATTGCAGTAAGGGCTGGCGACACAATCCGCGTTGAATGCAAATTTGATCCAACTCTGCGTCAGAAGATTCCAGAACTAAAGAATCTAGAACCTCGTTACATAACTTGGGGCGAAGGTTCTTCAGATGAAATGTGTCTCGGAGTCATCGCAGCCGCAAAGGTTTAATTACTTAATGCGCAACACAACCTTCTTCTCGAACTCGCCAAACAATCCGTCCTGGCCCGCTGCACTCGCGTTTATTGTGCACTTACCTTTCTTTGCAGTTAAAACGCTCTTCTTAACTGAGCAGCTTCCACTCGCCTTGTAGCTAACTTTCTTACCAAAGTTTGTTTTGGTTGCAAGCTTTACTGACTTCTTGGCTGGGATCGCCGCAATTGTTTGCACACCTAAAGTTAAGCGAATCGGCAAGATTGCTGTCGCTCTAGAAGCAGCTGCATTTCCAGCTGAAGTCACTGATATTGCGCACTCCCCGCTTCCTTTCAATGGTGTTATCTCTCTTCCATTTAACGCACATGCCGGAGATATCGCTTCGAATGTAAGTGTGGCCCCAGCCTTTGATGTTGCTGCAACTGTTGCAACTTGGCGATACCCAAGTGTCATTGGCGCCCTTGTGCTTACTGCTGTGCCATTTATTGTTGCGGTGATTTCATCAGCCTGTAGAACAACAGTGCCTGCAGCTGCTGACTTAAATGTCAGTGCAATGAATTGGTCTTCTGAAAGATCTGCAGCTGCAGTGTGATCAAAGCGCATAAAGATTCCGCACTTCGAAACTGTGCAATCTATGGTTGTGCTGCCAGCAACAAAGCTTGCTGTTGGCTTAAATTGAATTGCCGCAGTTGGTGCAAATGAAGCACCGCGAGCTGTTGAAATCCAGAGCTCGGCCGCTTTGTTGCAGATATCTGGACGCGCACCCGCTGCGCTCTGCACGCACTGCTGGATATAAAGACCAGCCTTTGCTGGAACTGCTGAGAGTTGGATATTGATCACCGCGCCTTGGGCTTCAAGGTTTGTCAGCGGTCCACCAACAATCTTAGTCTCAGCTGCCTGCGCACCTGATGGTACCAATATTGATGCTGCCAAAGCTAAAACTAGAACTATCTTTTTCATTGCTCTCCTTATTATTTGATTTTGATTGGAATAAACGTGTCATAACTTCGATCTGCACCACGCAGATGATCTGCTCGCACAGTTATTGCGCACTTAACTTTGGTGCAATCAAATTTGCCGATCTTCTTTGATACCCGGACCTTCTGGGTAAAACGTCCTCCTGGTAAAAATTCTTCAGTCAGACCAATTGCATATGGCGGTGGATTCGATGAAATCCAGAAGGAAGCTTCACCGAGACCGGCCTTATTTACTCCACCTCCACAAGGTGTTGGTGGCTGACCTTTCCTCGGAACAACACAGAACGCAAGATAGATCCCAACGGTCTCATCAAATTTATTTCCCCTTACCTTGATCATCGCACCGCTCTTCACAGTTGTTGCCGAAACACTTAGGGTCTGACCCTGTGCTCCTTTTATTGTTGCCGCATCTGCAACCGGATTTATGGCAAAGGTAAGCGCGATAACAACTCCGAAAATCGCGCGCTTCATGGCGAAATTCTAAATTGCTAGCTCTAGTCACTTATCCGACAGGACACGTGTATCTGTCGTTAAAAGAATTGGCACACTATCCCCATGAAGAAATTCGGTGTGATTGCGATTACAACACTAGCTATATTGCTAACTGGGTGCGGCACGTCACAGAATCTACAAATCCAGACAATTTCTGAGAACGATGTTTCAAAAATTTCAATTGATTCAACTGCAAATTTCTCAGTCTCGCGCGTAGTAGTTCTTGCAAATGGCGTAGCCGAAATAATCAATGCTTTAAATGCTAAATCAATTCTGGTTGGCCGAGATATTTCCAGCACTGAAAAAGATTTGAAAGATATTCCAATTGTTACTTCAGGACACCAAGTTTTGCCCGAAAAAGTTATCGAACTAAAACCCGATCTCGTAATCATCGATGCTTCTACCGGACCAAGAGCGGCGCTCGATCAGATAAGAACTGCAGGTATCAAGATTGTTGAAACTCCTGAAAGCTGGACGCTCTCTGATATCTCAAAAAAGGTTGCAGTGGTTGCATCAGCAATCGGTGCACCAGCGCAAGGTGATTTGTTAAATCAAGCTCTCAATGACGAGCTAAAAACTTCTACCATCGCCACTAAATCCCGCATTGCATTCTTATATCTTCGCGGCACTTCTTCGGTCTATTTGATCGGTGGTCCAGGTTCGGGTTCTGATTCTTTGATCGAAGCAATTGGAGCAACAGATGTCGGTGCCCAATCTTTACCAAACCCATACAACACAATGACAGCCGAAAGCCTGGCCACACTAAATCCAGATGTCATCATTGTTATGACTAAAGGTCTGCAATCTGTTGGTGGTATCTCTGGTTTATTAAAACTTCCTGGTGTTGCCCAAACTCAAGCTGGCAAAAACCAAGCGGTAATTGATGTTGACGATTCGTTATTACTTTCTTATGGTCCCCGCACTCCATCACTTGTCACTGCGTTAGCCAGAGCAGTCGAAGCGGTTACAAAGTGAAGAAGGTAGCCCCAACAATTTTGCTTGTTCTCGTTACCTTTATTGCGATCTATAACGGCGCTGCTCAAATCGAAAACTTCTGGTCCGCACTTTTCTCCCCCGGCAGCAACGAAATCTTGTGGCAGATCCGCATTCCACGTGTCACCGCTGCGCTTATTGTTGGTGCATCTCTCGCACTCGCCGGTTTAATCGCACAAGGTGCCTGCAACAACGCATTGGCCGAACCATCAATCTTAGGAACAACAGCTGGTGCATCACTCGGCACCGTATTGGCTGTCTTAACTGGCTTCGTTCAAGTTGGTTCTCTCGGTGCAATTGCATGCGGTGCACTTGGTGCATTACTTGCAACATCGCTGACATTTAAGTTAGCCAATCTTCGAAGCAAGCTCTCTTCGTTCTCTTTAATCATCGTCGGTATTGCAGTCTCTGCATTTTTCACAGCTGCAGTTGGTCTTCTCTCATCAATGGTCACACGCGCCGATGCCCGATCAATTTCTTTCTGGAACTTCGGCTCACTTGCCTTAATAACCCAGGAAAATCTTCTCGGAATCTCAATCACTGCAATTCTTGGCGCTGCTATTGCCTGGAGAGTTTCACCAGCCCTTGACCGACTTTCACTTGGTGATTCCACCGCATTTCATTTAGGTATCGATGTTCCACGCTCTCGCTTGCTCGCACTGATCGCTCTCTCACTTCTTGCAGGTGGCGCAGTCAGCACGGTTGGTTCAATTGCATTCATTGGCCTTGCAGCACCACACATTGCTCGCTTTATATATGGTCCGGTCCATCGCAAATTAATCTTTCATACCGCAATCATTGGTGCACTGCTTGTCGTAGCCGCCGACACCATCGCAAGAAGCGCCGTCCAACCAAATGAGCTTCCAATTGGTTTAATCACTTCACTTGTCGGTGCGCCGGTTCTAATCGCTCTGGTCACAATGAGAAACAACATTTGGAAGACCCAATGATTTCCATAAACAAAATCAGCATCGATCTTGGTAGCAAACAAATCATTACTGATTACAGCGATCAAATCCCTGGCGCTTCAATCACTGTAATTCTTGGTCCAAATGGTTCAGGTAAATCCACTCTGCTAAATGCAATGGCTGGCGACATCAAACCAACAAAAGGCACAATCACAATCGACGATACAGATCCTGCACTTACCCCAGCATCACAACTTTCTAAGCTGCGTGCAATGGCAATTCAAAACCAGAACTACACATTGGGCTTCACTGTTAAACAAATAATCGAAATGGCTGGCGATTCCAAAGAAATTATCGAAGCACTTGCTTTAACCGAACTTTCCAATCGACAAGTAACAACTCTGTCTGGTGGCGAAGCTCAACGAGTATCAATAGCAACCGCTATCGCACAGAAAACCCCGGTTTTACTTTTAGATGAACCACTTGCAGCGCAAGACATTGAAAACCGCGAACGAATTATCAAACTGCTGCAAAAACTTGCAGTAAGCGGCACCACTGTTGTTCTAGTAGCTCACAGCAGTGAATCAGAACTAATTTGGGCCGATAAGGTAATCAAGCAAGCGTAGCTAGCTTCTCCACAACAGCCTTGGCCGAAGGATTTGTCATCGCAGTTCCATCAGAGAAAACCAGCGTAGGCACAACCTGATTTCCGCCATTTACTTTCTCAACTATCTCGGCAGTTCCAGGAACCTCTTCAATGTTGATCTCTTCAAAAGTTACCTCGAGATCAGCCAATTGGGACTTTAGTCTTTTGCAATAACCACACCAGGTTGTCGAATACATAACAAAACTCATGGCTAAATCCTACTTCTTTCATGTCTGAGACTGAATCGATTCACTTAAATGTGCCTGATCAGTCTTACTCATCTAGACTTACACCTTACGATTAATAGGGAGCGCATTAGTGTCTGATAAAAAAATCCGGGTTGGTTTATTGGCCTATGGCGCAATCGGCGACGAACACAGCAAAGCTATTGCGGCCTGTGACCACCTAGAAATTGCGGCTATCTGCGACACCAATCCCGACCGCGTTCAGGCCGGACTAAAACTCACACCCACTGCAACTGCATTTAGCGATGCTAATTTAATGTTGGAATCTAAAGGCATCGATTTAGTTGTTATCTCAACGCCACCAAATAGCCATTATTCGTGGGCCAAGAAAGCACTCGCACTTGGCATCCATGTCATTCTAGAAAAACCAATGGCCCTTAACGCTAAAGAGTGCGATGAACTCATGGCACTTGCAAAGAGCGCCGGACTAACTCTGGTTGTTTATCAGAACCGTCGCTTTGACCAGGATTTCTTAACGATCAAAAATTCCATTGATAACGGCGATATCGGCGAACTCTTCTCATATGAAAGTTTTGTTGGTGGATATTCAAGACCCTGCGATTTCTGGCACTCAGATGTGAAAGTTTCGGGTGGGGCAATTTTTGATTGGGGAAGCCATTACATCGATCAAATTCTGGCACTGATTCCAAATAAAGTTGAATTTGTAAGTGGCCTAAATCAAAAGCGCGTCTGGCATCACATAACAAATGCTGATCACGCCGCAGTAAATATAAATTTCGAAGGTGGCATCCAAGCAACTTTTATAAATTCTGATTTATCTGCTGCCCGCAAGCCAAAGTTTTATATTCTGGGAACAAAGGGCGCACTTGTTGGCGACTGGGATACCAGTGGCAGCGGCGCAGTCGCCGACCTGTCCGCAAAAATCACGTTACACACTAGCGATGGCACTTCTAAATTGCTCGACCCAGTAATTTCTCCAGCATTCGCTTTCCATAAGTCAGTCGATAACTTCTTAACCAATTGCACACCAATGCAGATCCAAGTCACTGCTTCACGCGATGTCGTTGCAATCATGCAAGCAGCAGAAGAATCAGCGCTCGAAAATGGAAAGCCAGTAACTCCCATATTATTGCGAGCATGACAATCAAGTGGGGCTTTATTGGCGCCGGCTACGTTGCAACCAAAGCAATGGCGCCAGCTGTTCATGCAGCAAGTAACGCAACACTGACAGCAGTTGCAAGCCAAAACTTAGGTCGTGCACAAGCACTCGCACCGGTACGCACCTATCACGGCACTGATAGCTATAACCAAATGATTCAAGACCCAGAAATTGATGCAATTTATATTAATTTAACTAACGACCAACATCACCAGTGGGCTATTGCAGCACTAAATGCGGGAAAGCACGTGCTCTGTGAAAAACCACTAGCCCTAAATTTCCAACAGAGCAGAGAGATGGCCGATGCCGCCACAACAAGTGGCAAATTATTAGTTGAAGCAGTCTGGACCAGATGGCATCCACGCTTTCAACGCGCTGTTGAAATTGTTGCAAAAGGTGACATCGGTCGGCTTACCGCAATCGAATCCGAATTCACTTTTACTGCAGATCTAAACGATAACTTCCGTGCACTTAAAAACTTGGGTGGTGGCAGCTTGCTTGATGTTGGCGGCTATCAAATTCAACTTTGGCGCTCACTGATAAATCCATGGACTGCACCAACTTTTACCAGCGTTAATCAGACACTAAATAGTGATGGCGCTGATTTATCTACCGACTTGCAAGCCGAAATAACACTAAGCCAGAGCTTAGTAAAACTCTCTGCACAGACCTCCTTTATTGCACCCGAGAGACAATCTCTAAAGATTGTTGGTGATCAGAACTCAATTGAATTTACTGCTGGCCAGGCCTTTACTTCCTGGAAAGAAAGTTCTGCGCTGCGCATCGGCGAACACACCGAAGTCTTTGCACCAGTTGATGCCTATCAAATAATGATTGAATCCTTTAGCTCGCGCGTCAGCGGTAGCAATGATTGGGTCTTGCCAATCCAAGAATCGCTAGATGTCGCTCAAGTATTAGAAATAGACTTCCCCTATGCAATCCGCAGCTATCAAGGAAAGTAACAATGGCTGAAGATATTTCGATTGACCTAATGCGCCACCGTCAACCCGAGATTGCAATTGATTTGGATAAGACCACTTTGGTTGCAACTACCTATTCTGTAACAGGCATGACCTGCTCTTCTTGTGTGGCATCGGTTGAAAGATCTCTTAATTCACTCGCCGGCGTTCGCGCCTCGGTCAACTTCGCCAGCGAAACTGTTCACGTCCTTGCGCCTGAAGAACTTTCGACAGATGTAATCATCTCCAAGATTAAATCCGCAGGATATGGCGCAACCCCGTTGGCAGACAGTCAAGGGCCAGCACTGGCCAATCAGAAATCAAGGCGCGCACTTATCTGGGCAATCGCCTTTGGGGTTCCTGCAATTGCCACCTCAATGATGATGGCTTGGCTAGCAATTGCATTAACTACTCCGCTTATTTTATTTGTCGCCTGGCCAATTCATCGCGCAGCAATTCGAAATATCGCTCATCCGACAATGGATACCTTGATTTCTCTTGGATCTATTGCGGCATTTACTTGGTCGATCTATTCGACTGCAACAGGTGACGGCGATGCCTATACCGAAGTTGCTGCTGGAGTCCTGCTCTTTGTGATCCTCGGTCGCTTTCTAGAATCTCGCGCTAAACACCGGGCAAGTAGCGCTCTCACTTCACTTCTCTCACTTCATGCCAAAGAAGTAATTGTTCTGCGTGACGGCATCGAAGTTCTAATTCCTATCGAGCACTTAATTCTGGGAGATGAATTTGTCGTAAAGCCAGGTGCCCGAATCGCCACTGATGGCATTGTCATTTCAGGTAATTCATCGGTTGATAATTCCATGCTTACTGGCGAATCAGTTCCGATAGATGTATCACCAGGTTCGCACGTTATCGGCGCTTCGATGAATAACAATGGTCGCATTATCGTGAAAGCCACTCGCATCGGCAGTGATACCGAACTTGCTCGAATAACTGCGATGGTTGTTGAAGCACAAAGTGCCAAAGCACCAATTCAGCGCCTTGCTGATCGGATATCTGCAGTCTTTGTCCCAATCGTCACACTTGTTTCAATTGGCACATTCTTTCTCTGGTATTACTACTTAGATGCTGCAATAAACGGTGGCGAAGGTCGTTCGCTATCGACATCAATTTCAGTGGCAATTACCGTTCTTGTAATCGCTTGTCCCTGCGCGCTCGGCCTAGCAACACCAGTCGCACTCGTTGTCGCATCCGGACGCGGCGCTTCTCGTGGAATCGTTCTGCGCAAGCCGCATGTCCTAGAACTTGCACGAGCTGTAAACATTGCGATTTTCGATAAGACCGGAACTCTGACAACCGGTGTGATGAAAGTTGGCGATGTCCTTATTCCAACATCAGCCCAACAACAGCTTGAAAAAGAGGTCTCTGCAGCGATAACCGAGCAGATGATTCTCTCAGCAGCACTGACTCTAGAAAATGCAAATGATCACCCAATTGCAAAAGCGATCTCATCACATGCAAGCGCACACGGCGCAAAAATTCTGCCTCTCACTAATTTCACACAGAACCCAGGATCCGGAGTCGAAGGTAAAGTTGATTTCGGTCAATTCTCACCACTTATTCAAATCAGCACACCAGATGCCATTACAAATAGCTCTGCGCCTCTTGATCCGCAGATATCTGAAGGTATTGCAGAAGCCCGCAGCCGCGGCGAGAGCGTCTCAGTGCTTATCTGGGATAGTGTTGCAATCGCACTTTTCACAACATCAGATGAAGTCAAAGCTGATGCAAAAGCCACCATATCTGCACTAAATGCTCGTGGAATCACACCGTGGCTTGTTACCGGAGACAATCAAGAGAGCGCCGCGCACATCGCATCACTGGTAGGAATTCCTGCAAGTAATGTTATTGCCAACACTTTGCCTGATCAGAAGTTGCGCGTTGTCGAAGATTTCAAAAGAGATTCCAAGACCGTTCTTATGGTCGGCGATGGCATCAATGACGCCGCAGCCTTAGCATCTGCAAATTTAAGTATCGCGATGGGAACCGGAACCGATTCTGCAATTGGCAGCGCTGATATCACCTTGATGGGTAAGGATTTGATGGGTGTCATCGGCTCACTTGCGCTCGCAACAAAAACACTTCGAATCATAAAAATCAATCTTGGTTGGGCCTTTGCCTACAATGTCATCGGAATCCCAATTGCAATGGCTGGTGCCTTAACTCCAATGTATGCAGCTGGTGCGATGGCTGCAAGCTCACTTCTGGTTGTTACAAACTCGCTACGTATCCGCTAAGAATTACTTAAATCTAGAGAGAACTTTTGCAATTCTCTTCTTAAAGAATCCCAACTTTGGTTCAATTTTGTCAGTCGCATAGTGAGAATTGGCATCCACAAAAAATTTACCGACTAGATCTTCCATATTGTAGAAACCTACCTCTCGTTTTTGGAGCTCCTTTAATCCAAATCTTGCGCCATTTCCAAAAGCCTCTCTTGCAATTGACTCATGCTTGAGCCGAACAGTTTGAAAGGGAAATCCAAATAACACCTCGTGGACACCAATAATTCCTCCTGCTCTAACGGAGTGAACAACCTTTTCGTTGAGGCCTAAAGTGGTTGCAATTTTTAAGGCAGTGCCAGACACTTCCGGCTTATCCCTGAAATGCTCCTCCAGAACCGAAATATCAGCATGAGGCGCAATTGTCTGAAGAGTCTTAGCTGCAATCATTAGGAAGTTAATTCCAAGTGTGATGTTAGGTGACCAGAGAACTCGAGTAGTTTGACCGTATTTCTTTAATTTACCCACACTAGAG
>JAURGA010000006.1 GCA_030834095.1 Candidatus Nanopelagicales bacterium
GGTTACAACTTGAGCTTTCTCCGGATCATCCCAAAGATTTGGTTCGCTGGCTTCTGCTTCTAGTGTTTTAAAGTCAGCTTCCAATTTCGGCAGATTCAAAACTTGTTCGATGGCGGAAAGAGTTACGCGTAAAGCGCGAACTTCTTCCAGATATTCACGGGCTGCCATGGGTTAAGCGTAATGGCACATTAAATTTGTATTGCCATGCAATAGAGTTTTCCTAGGGATTGTAAAGGAGCCAGAATGAAGATTACGGATTCGTTCTATGAGAATTCTAGAAAGGCCGCAGTCTGGCTGTTGCGCTTTGAATCTCTGATTCTGGTTGGAATCGTTATCTACTTGCTTCTGGCATCGGTGTTTTCAACCGCAACTTGGCCATCGGCCCTGATTGGCGAAATCGTATTTGCCCTGTTTGGTGCAACCGGTCTGTTTTTCGCATCGATGGGATTTGCGAAACGCAGATCATATGGAAGAGCGCCTGCGGTGCTGGCAAATGCAATCGCTGTTGGGGTTTCGTATTACATGATTTCTGGTGGGTTATTAATTGTTGGAATTCCCCTTGCCTTGCTTGGAGTAACAACTTTTGTTGCTGCTCTATATGGCTATCGCGAATAGCAAATCAAAATAATTACCAAGGAATAACTTCTTGGTCTTCCCAGAACAGTCCAGTTAAATCTTTGCCTGTTTCGAACTCTCTTGTCGCCAACCAGATTGCAGTTGCTGCGCCTTCTTTTGCTGATCTTGGTGCATCGGGTCCACCCATATCTGTTCGACTGTGATTCGGACAGATTGCATCTACTAAAAATCCACGGCTTCCTTGACCAGTTTCGTGAGCAAGATTTCTAACTAAAGCATTAACACCGGCTTTACTAATTCGATATGGCGCAAGGCCGCCGGTATTTCCCGGGCCAGACATTCGACCTAAACATGCGGTGAAAATAATTACACGACCGTTACGAGCTTCAGCCATTGTTGGTGCAAGAGTATTTATTGCGATGAAATTGGAATCTAGATTTATTGCCATTACCCGACGCCACTCTTGTGTTGTGGTGCGCAGCGTTTTTGACATTTTCTCACTCATTACGCCGTGCGCTAAAACAAGAATATTCGGAGTTCCATATTTACTCAGAACCTCATCAAATTTAGATTTAGTTGAATCAAGATTTTCAAAATCCACCGTTTCGAATTCGCAACCAATCTCTTCTGCACTTTTCGCTGCTCGCACTGGATCTTTGCTAATAATTAGTACCCTATTTCCCGCAGCCTTGAGCGCCTTCGCAACGACATAACCCAAGCCGCGAGATCCGCCAGTGACTACTGCAAGAGGTTGATTTGATTTGGAATTCATGGTGGTAACTGTGCCGAAGTTTCTGAGAGATTTCCTCCTGAATGTCGGAGGCCTTGATTCCGGAGACCTTGGTTCCGCTAGAAAGGTGGTTGGCGGGACTTCAAAAGGACTTGGCACGGATATAGCGCGGACGACAAAGGCGTATCGGAGGGACCTGGATTCAAAATTGCTCTAAATCGGAATGTGATTAATGTAATTCTTGGCATTTCCAGAGATATCGCCACAGGCGTATAGACCGGACCGATACCTCTATTAGACTTAAGCGAGACTTAAATAAAATTTAGGAGCATCAAAAGTGTCGGCAACTGGATCTAATACACCTGCTAATCATTACGGTGGATCTTTTGGGCCAAATGAATGGCTTGTCGATGAGATGTATGAAAAGTATTTAGCGGATCCAAATTCAGTAGATACAGCTTGGGTGGCATTTTTTGCTGACTACAAACCAAATGCAAATGGGACTGTTGCGCAAAATAATGGCAAAGTGATTCCAACTTTAGATAACGCACCACTGGGTGGAACTCCACCGCTGCCAAAGAAGGTAGTAGATCCAAGTGCGCTACAAATACCAGTGGCTGCAACACAGGTTTCAGCAACGCCAGTTGCGCAAGCAATGCCAGTTGCGCAAGCAACACCAGTTGCGCAAGCAACACCAGTTGCGCAAGCAACACCAGTTGTTCCAGTTAAAGTCGCAACTCCTGCGGATCCGATAAACAAACCGATTCCAACTTTAGTAAGTCCAGGTGCATCTACTCTCGAACCAATTCGTGGCGTGAGCGCTCGCGTTGTGCAGAGCATGGAAGCTTCATTGACAGTTCCAACTGCAACAAGTGTTCGCGCAATCCCAGCAAAATTGATGATTGATAATCGCACAGTTATAAATAATCATTTAAAACGTAGCCGTGGTGGAAAAGTTTCATTCACTCACATAATTGGTTACGCAATGATCAGCGCAATTCGACAGATGCCAGAGATGAATGCCTTCTTCGGCGAATTGGATGGCAAGCCTGCTATTGGAAAGCCAGAACATATAAACCTTGGTATCGCAATCGATTTAGCAAAACCAGATGGTTCACGCCAATTATTAGTGCCATCAATAAAGGGCTGTGAAGAACTTGATTTTGCTCAGTTCTGGGCTTCATACGAAGAGACCGTTCGCAAAGCTCGCGGTGGTTCTCTGACCGTCGAAGACTTTGCTGGAACAACAGTTTCACTTACAAACCCAGGAACAATCGGCACAGTTCACTCAGTTCCACGATTGGTCCAAGGACAGGGCTTAATTCTTGGCGTTGGCGCAATGGATTATCCAGCGGAATTTCAAGGCACAAATGAAGATACCTTGGCCGAGCTAGCAATAAGTAAAGTCATTACTTTAACTAGCACTTATGATCACAGAATTATCCAAGGCGCACAATCTGGTGATTTCTTAAAACGAATTCATGAATTGTTGCTCGGCGAAAATGGTTTCTACGACGAGATTTTTGCAGCGCTACGTATTCCATACGTTCCAATCCGCTGGGTTGTTGATATGCGCTTTAGCAAGGAAGATCAAGTTGGCAAGACTGCTCGCGTTCAAGAGCTAATCAACGCGTATCGCACATCAGGCCACTTAATGGCAGATATTGATCCACTTAAATATATCCAGCGCTCACATCCAGATTTGGATGTTGTTACTCATGGACTTTCACTCTGGGATCTAGATCGCGAATTCGCAACTGGTGGCTTTGGTGGCAAACCGGTCATGAAATTACGCAGAATTCTTGGAACGCTCCGAGATTCATATTGCCGCACCATCGGCGTTGAATATATGTATATCGAGAACCCGCTAGAGCGTGCCTGGATTCAAGAGTATGTGGAAGTTGGATACCCAAGAACTCCACGCGAAGAACAACTTCGAATCTTGCGAAAACTAAATAGTGCTGAGGCATTTGAAGCTTTCTTGCAGACAAAATATGTTGGACAGAAGCGCTTCTCACTTGAAGGTGGCGAATCTTTAATTCCATTACTGGATGCCATTATTTCAGCGGCTGCAGATCGCGGATTAGATGAAGTGTGCGTCGGAATGCCACACCGTGGCCGCCTAAACGTTCTTGCAAATATTGGTGGAAAGTCCTACGGCCAAATTTTCCAAGAGTTTGAGGGACATTACGCTGAGAATCAAGTCCATGGTTCTGGCGATGTTAAGTATCACCTCGGAACTGCAGGAACTTTCACTGCAGAATCAGGCGCAACCACCAAGATTTATCTCGCAGCAAACCCTTCTCACCTCGAGGCCGTAAACCCAGTATTAGAAGGCATTGCTCGCGCGAAGCAAGATAAGTTAAATGTGAAAGATATCTTCAGCGTTCTTCCAATCTTGATGCACGGAGATGCCGCATTTGCTGGCCAAGGTGTTGTTTCTGAAACGCTAAACCTCTCACAGTTAAAGGGTTATCGTGTTGGTGGAACAATTCACGTTGTCGTAAACAACCAAGTTGGCTTCACAACATCGCCACATGCAGCTAGATCTTCAACTTATTCGACAGACATTGCAAAGATGATTCAGGCGCCAGTCTTCCATGTAAATGCTGATGATCCAGAGAGTGTTGTTCGAGTTTCACGTATCGCATTCGAATATCGCCAAGCATTTAAGAAAGATGTTGTTATCGACATGATTTGCTACCGTCGTCGTGGACATAATGAAGGCGACGAACCAAGTTTCACCCAACCAATGATGTATAAATTGATTGAGGCAAAGCGTTCAACTCGTAAGCTCTACACCGAAGCGCTAATTGGTCGCGGCGATATCACGGTTGAAGAAGCTGAAGAAGTATTACAAGATTATCAAGCACAACTTGATGCGGTTTATAACGCGGTTCATAATATTGAGCCAGAACATAATTCAAATATTGTTGTTCCAGTAGCGCCAGCACCAGAGACTGTAAACACATCAGTAGATGAGGCAACACTTAGAAAGATTGTTGCAACCCAGAGCGCGATTCCAGAAGGTTTCATTCCGCATGTAAAACTTGTACCACAACTTGCCAAGCGAGTCGAGATGCTTGATGAAGGAACCGTTGACTGGTCAACTGGTGAATTACTTGCAATGGGATCACTTCTTTTGGAGGGCCACCCAATTCGACTTGCTGGTCAGGATGTTAAGCGCGGAACATTCAGTAATCGTCACGCTGTAGTTGTTGATCAGAACAATGGGTCTGACTGGACACCGCTTCGCTCACTTATTTCAGATGAGAATCAATTCTTCGTATTTGATTCCCTCTTGTCGGAATATGCCGCAATGGGCTTTGAATATGGCTATTCAGTAGAACGCGAAGATGCCCTCGTAATGTGGGAAGCGCAATTTGGTGACTTTGCCAATGGTGCACAAACCATCATTGATGAATTCATTTCATCCGCGCTGCAAAAATGGGGCGAGCGTTCATCACTAGTCCTTCTACTTCCACACGGATATGAAGGCCAAGGACCGGATCACTCATCTGGTCGCATCGAGCGCTACCTTGCACTCTGCGCAGAATTAAATATGACTGTTGCTCAACCATCTTCACCAGCTTCTTACTTCCACTTACTACGTTGGCACATGAAGAATCCAGCGCGTCGTCCGCTTATTGTCTTCGAACCAAAATCTATGTTGCGTTTGAAAGCGGCTGCATCTGGGTTACAAGATTTCACAACCGGAACATTCAAACCTTTGATTGAGGATCCAAATGTTGTTAACGCAAGCCGAGTTATTTTCTGTTCTGGAAAGGTTTATCACGATCTAGTTGCAGAGCGTGAGAAGTTGGGCGAGAGCTCGACCACAATTATTCGACTAGAACAACTTTATCCATTCCCTGCCGAACAATTCTTAGCAGCTGCAGCTAAACACCCAAATGCGAATTTACTCTGGGTTCAAGATGAACCAGCAAATCAAGGACCTTGGCCATTTGTTGCTCTTACAACATCTGAAATACTCGAGGGTCGAACGCTTCGTCGGGTATCTCGTCGCGCAACTGCGAGCCCCGCAACTGGTTCACATCATTTGCATGAAGAAGAGCAGAAGGCGCTATTGATGGAAGCCTTCTCACGCTAGTTATTTCTTAGGTGCTAGTTATTTCTTAGGTGCTAGTTATTTCTTAGGTGCTAGTTATTTCTTAGTTGCGCGGCGATAGCGAAGTATTAGCTTTCCAATTACTTCACTTGAATCAACTGCGCCCCAATTTCTGGAGTCAGTTGATTCACCTTTGTTATCGCCTTCGACCCAAATCTCTGTTTTATTACTTCTATCGGAAACTTGGGTAACTCGCTTAACTTGGAAGAAGTCTGTGCCAAATTCTGATTGGCGCTGGATTAGAACGACTTTGCCAATCAGTTCATTTGCCTTGGATTTTGCTGGGAGCACACGGAATAGCAGCCAATCGCCATCGTTGTAGTTGGGCGACATTGATTCCCCACGAACCTCAACAGCCTTGAAGAAGGCCTTAAATAATTTCGCAACACTTAAATGCACACGACTCATAGGCGTAGTAGTCTCGCACCATAAATTCGGTAAATCCAAATGAAAGGCAAGTTATGAACTTCAAGAACCTCTTTAAGCCAGAAGCAATTGCTCACGCACATTGCGATCTACCTTGTGGTGTTTATGACCCAGCACAGGCGAAGATTGAAGCTCTTTCAATCAAGGCAACCATGGAGAAATATGCAGCTTCAAGTGATGCAGATTTCAAATCCCGCGCTGTGGCTATCAAGGAAGAACGCTCTGAATTAGTTAAGCATCATCTCTGGGTTCTCTGGACTGATTACTTCAAGCCAAACCACTTTGAAGCTTACCCACAACTACATGTTCTATTTAACGAAGCAACAAAGCTTGCTGGCGCTGGTGGAACTAAGGGTTCAAATGATGTTGCAGTTGCTGAAAAACTCATTACAAAGATTGATGAGATTGCCGAGATTTTCTGGGCAACTAAGAAGTAGTCAAAACTAGTTCTGAAGTAACTAGTTCTGAAGTAACTAGTTCTGAAGTAATGGGCTCGCCTTAGGGCGGGCTCATTTTTTTATCTCAAATTTAGATTGCTTCTCTTGAAATCGACTCCGCTGCAATTCGAGCTGCAAAGGAGACTCGATCTACTATTTTTCTTTCGATCGCTCCAGATGCAATTAATCTGGTGCCCTGATGAACTTCAATATTGAATTTGCAGATTGAACCTTCGATTTCAATACAAGTTGCATTTGCTCTGATTTCTATTCCTACTCCTACTGATGCATGTGTAGTTACAGCAAAATTTGAAGTTATTGATGTTTCGCCAGAATCTAAATGCTCAGAAAGTGCAGCAGTGCAGGCACCCTCAAAAATATTGATCAGAGTTGGTGTAGCCAATATCGGTAAATCATTTAGCGCTTGGGCTACCGATGTATCGGCGGGACGCACAGTTAGAGATGCCATTCCGATGGCTCCCAATACTGTCTCTGAATTCATAACCGCTAACTTAGCGGGAAATCACGCCTAATCTCGTGAGTAGTTTCAATTTCAATGTGTGTCTCGCCGTTAATGGTTGTCTCGGTTCGGCGGTATTCGGTTATGACTTGGGTCGGGCTAAACATTTGTGATGCAAGAAGTGCGGTCTGCTGGGCGATGCGGTTCTGCAAATCCTCTGGGGCCTCTTCGCAACATGCATCTGACAATAAAGATTTCATCCGAGTCAGAACTTGGCGCTCGTGCTCCATCTCGGTCAGACATTGTGGGCACTCTTCAAAATGGCTCTGAAAAGTTTGAACCTGAATTGCATCTTCTATCTCATTATCAATAAAGAGAATCAAGGCATGCATAACTTCATTACATTCCATCAGATCCTCCAAACCCGCGATCTTTGGCGTAATCCAAGAGAAGAATGCGAAGCAATTTACGGCCACGATGGAGGCGAGACATAACAGTGCCAGCAGGAATTCCTAAAATATCCGCAATCTCTTTATATGAATAGCCTTCAACATCTGCGTAGAAAACAGCTAAACGAAACTCCTCTGGGATCTCATGAAGTGCACGCTTTACATCGCCATCAGGCAGATTCTCTAAAACTTCATCTTCCGCAGATTTACCTTGGTCACTTGTGTGACTTGCTGATGCCGCCAATTGCCAATCTTCAACTTCACCATCAGAGATAAGTGGACGTCGTTGATCTTTGCGATAAGTGTTAATAAATGTTGTTGTAAGAATTCGATAGAGCCAGGCTTTTAAATTTGTTCCAGGTTCGAATTGATGAAACGCAGTAAATGCTTTTGCATAAGTATCTTGAACTAAATCTTGGGCATCATGTGGATCTTTTGTGTAGCGCATGGCCGCCGCATACAACTGATTTGTATATTGCATTGCATCGCGTTCAAACCGGGATGTGCGCTCGAGAACGGACTCCGTGGCCAGAAGTTGGGCCGGAGTTCTAATCTCTATTTCGGAGTTCATCGGGAATAAGGTTACCGCCAAGGAATCACTCAACTTTCGTATCACTAAAGATAATTGGCCCTTTGGCACTAAAACAAAGAGCCATCTCACTTTATTCCCGGCCACTAAATCTGGCGAACCCAAGTTTGGCGCCTGCCCAGAAAAGGGGTTTTAGAGAAGGGTATTGGGTTTTAGAAAAGAGTATTGGGCTCGCTCACATCGATCTCAGAAATCAGGTCCGCACCATTATTTCGAGTGGCATTTACTCGAGTAGAAACCGGGTGTGCTCGCAGCCCTTTCGCTAGTTCTGAAAGCTCCATAAGTTTTTGAATCTCTTCCACAGAATTTAACTTTGGATCTAGCCAAGCATCCCAGCGATTGACGGGAAGAAAGGTTGGCATTCGATTATGAATTTTTGCAAGAAAATCTACGGCAGGCCTTGTGATGATTGATGCACTTTCAAAAATTTCACCGCTCGGATCAACCCAGCGATCATAAATTCCGGCGAATGCAAGGGTTTTTCCTTCTGTTTCAGATTGAATATAGAAGGGCTGTTTGCTCTCATATTTTCCAAGTTCAGTTGCCCATTCATAATATCCAGATGCGGGAATTAAACAGCGTCGAGATTTAAATGCACTTCGAAAAGTTGGTTTCTCATGAACGCTTTCACTTCGGGCATTAATTGCCTGCGATTGTGACCGAACTGCTTCACTTCGATTCTTGCTCCAAGGTGCAATCATTCCCCAGGAAAGAGTTGCTAATTCACGACGATTATCACTTACATCCTCCCTAACATCCCTAAGGTTCCTAAGGTTCCTAATCACATATATCTCGCGGGTTGGTGCAATATTCCAATCTGCAGGAAGCGCCGCTGGAATCCTGTTTGTTGTAATTTCAAATTCTTCAATCAATTCGCCAGCTGATTTAACTAGGGCATATCTTCCGCACATAACGGCAAGAATACCCGCTGAGGTAGGCTTGCGCAGTGAGCAAAAAAATTGGATCTAGAGCTGAAGATTTATGGCGCGCACCCTTTCGAGGAAATAATCCAATCAACACCGCAATAACAATTCCAGGTTCAAAATCTGCTACAAATCGCGCACTTATTCTGGCAGCGCTTGCGAAAACACCATCGACTTTAAGAAAGCCATTACATTCTCGTGACAGCGCGCTAATGATTTCTGGACTTAAGGCAATTGGTTGCGCAATTACGGAAGAGCCAAATGGTGATTTGCAAATAACTCCCGGAAAATTCTTTGGCCCAGCAAGTGTTGATGTTGGAAATGCTGGAACTGTGATGCGCTTCTTGCCGCCTGTTGCAGCACTTGCCAATGGCTTGATTAACTTTGATGGCGATGCCAGATCGTACGAGCGACCTGTTGGGCCAGTAGTTCGCGCACTTGAAGAGTTGGGCGTAACCATCGAGCATGGAGGCAAATACTCTCTTCCTTTAACTATTAATGGAAGCGGTGCAATCAAAGGTGGCACGCTCGAAATCGATGCCTCGGCTTCTAGTCAATTTATCTCTGCCTTACTGCTGATTGGTCCCGTGACTCAAACTGGAGTTACGATAAAAGATATTGGAGAGTCTCTGCCATCTCTACCTCATATCGAAATGACAATTGCGATGTTGAAAACATTTGGTGCAAAAATTGAGAGCAAGGTTAATGAAAATGGCTGGCGCGAATGGCGAGTCGAGCCCGGTGAATTAGCTGGCCAAGATTTAGTAATTGAACCAGATCTCTCAAATGCTGCTCCCTTTATGGCAGCTGCGATTATTTGTGGTGGCGAAGTTGTGATTTCAGATTGGCCTAAGAAGACAGCCCAACCAGGTGATCAACTTAGAAATATCTTTACCCAAATGGGTGCCAAAATAGAATTTGCCGGAAATGATTTAAAGATTTCTGGTACTGGAAAAATTCATGGGATTGATATTGATCTGCATGATGTCGGTGAACTAACTCCTTCAATTGCAGCAGTAGCGGCGCTTGCTGATTCACCATCTTCGCTCCGTGGAATTGGCCACCTTCGATTGCATGAAACTGACCGATTGGCGGCACTTGCTGCGGAATTAAATGCTCTTGGTGGCGATGTGGATGAGGAAGAGAGCGCATTGCATATTTCTCCAGCCCTATTGCACAGTGGAACTTTCCATACCTACGATGATCATCGGCTTGCAACTGCAGGTGCAATTATCGGCCTGGCGATTGATGGGATTGATGTAGAGAATATTGCTACTACACAGAAAACGCTTCCGGACTTCCCGGGCGCCTGGCAGCAAATGTTAGGTTCCAATGGTTGAGCCACGTAACTTCAGCGAATTCGATGAAGATGATGTTCGATCTAGACCAGCCCGCAGCACAAGACCGCGAACAAAAGACCGACCAGATTATTCGAAAGCAGCAACAGCTTTTGTGGTTGCGGTTGATCGCGGACGCGTAACTTGCTTGCTTGAAACAGTAACAAGTTTGCAACCGGATAATCTGATAACTGCGATGAAATCCCGTGAAATCGGGAAGAGTTCGGTAGTGGTTGGTGACACAGTTGGATTAGTTGGTGACATCTCCGGTGAAGTCGGAACTCTGGCTCGGATAGTTACAGTGGCAGAACGCAAAAATGCACTAACCCGCACTGTCGATGACGACGCTGAAATTGAGCGGATGATTGTTGCAAATGTTGATCAGATGGCAATTGTAATTGCATCCGAAAATCCAGAACCTCGGCACGGTTTTGTTGATCGCGCACTAGTTGTTGCTTATGACCAGGCAATCACGCCAATAATAATTATGACAAAATGTGATTTATCTGATGGCAAGGAGTTCTTAGAAGCATACAAAGACTTAAATATTAAAATAATTAAGACCCAGATTAAGAGACAAAAGGGTCGTGAACTAGATGAAATACGTGAATTATTTGATGGCAAGTGCACGGTTTTACTCGGTCACTCTGGAGTTGGAAAATCCACGCTAGTAAATGCTTTAGTAGAGAGCGCTGATCGTGCAACGGGTTCGGTAAATGATGCGACTGGACGTGGTCGTCATACTTCTTCATCTGCAATTGCACTCGCACTAAATCCGGGTTGGATTATTGATACTCCAGGAGTTAGATCCTTCGGCGTCGCTCATGTTGATAGTAAGCGCGTAATTTCTGCCTTCGGTGAATTTAGGGAAGCGATAGAACACTGCCCGAAGAATTGCTCACATAACGAAGAGAGTTGCGCATTAAATTCTTGGAATCTTGATGATGTAAGCAAGTCAAGGCTTGAGAGCTTGCGTCGCCTGCTTAAGGCCTGATACTTAAGCCTTTAACATAATTTGGCATAAGTGGTGCAGTAGGATTCCCGCATGTCATCGCGCGTCCAAGATTTAAAATCAGATTTAGAGCTCGCAATACGTCTTGCAGATGTTGCCGACGAGATTTCACTAAAGCGCTATCAAGCACTTGATTTAGTAATTGAAACCAAACCTGATTCATCCCCCGTGACTGATGCAGATAAAGCGGTTGAAAGTGCAATTAGAAACGAAATTTCGAAGGTTCGGAGTGATGATTTAGTTGTTGGCGAAGAGTTCGGTAGCCCCGATTCGCTGGCCGGTAAGTATTACTGGGTAATTGATCCAATTGATGGAACCAAAAATTATTTACGTGGAGTGCCGACCTGGGCCACGCTAATTGGGTTAATTGATCCTGCGGGCGAAGTTGTAGTCGGAGTTGTAAGCGCACCAGCACTCGCAAGACGTTGGTGGGCTGCGAAGGGATTGGGCGCAAAGACCCAGTTTGATTCTGGAGTTAATTCTGGAGCTGGCGCTAGTGAAATTTCTGAACTAAGGGTTTCAAAGGTTTCAAAACTTGGTGACGCATCGATTTCATATTCAGACCTGATTGGTTGGGGCGAGCGAAAAGATAAATTTGTCGCACTGCAAGAGCGAGTGTGGCGGACCCGAGGCCATGGAGATTTCTGGTCACACATGTTGGTTGCAGAAGGTGCAGTTGATATCGCTGTTGAACCTTCACTCTCCCTCTGGGATATGGCGGCGCTCGATGTAATTATTCGTGAAGCTGGCGGAAAATTCACAGACCTTAATGGCAAAGATGGACCACATGGTGGGAGTGCGATTTCAAGTAATGGGCTACTTCATAGAGATTTCATTAAGGAAATAAATTAAATGGGAAATTTCCGAATGGCTAGCGTTGAGATCGCTGGCGTTGAAATTAGTGACATTGAGATTGCTGGGCTCGAATTAAGCGCTTCCCAAGTTCAACAAATCCTTCTCGTTCTCTCTGGTTTTATCGCCTTTGTCCTCATCATCTTGATAATTAATTACCTTACAAAAAGCCATGGTTCAAGTTCAGGCGAGAAGCCAAGTAATAAGTCGGGCAAAAAGCCAGGTAAAAAAGAGCCACAGTACGAAGAGATTTTCGAAGTTGAGAATGAGATTATTGAAACTAATCCATATAAGAACGATCCAGATACTTACTTCGAACAATCAGTTCTGCAAACTGTAACTCTGACTTTGATTCTTGGACTGCAGGAGCACTTAACTAAAATGGCTGAGAATCCGTCAGATCAACATAAAGCAATGAAAGCGGTCAGAAAATATCTAGAAGATAGAAGTATTGCCCCGATTGCTTTCACTCAATGGAATCAATCTGCAATTCAAGGTATCGCTGCTCGAGTTATTCTGAATGGAAAATCTAGAACTGCACTATTTGGTCCAAGCGTTGCGATGGTGAAAGCCACTGCTAAATTCCCAAGTGAGATATCTGCCCAGGTTGAGAGCGCACATGCAGCCGGTCAGAGTGTTTTTGTTTTAGCTATTGATGGTCTGGCCTACGGTGTGTTCTCCGTAAGCCATCGACTGGTCTTAATTGGTAGCGGGGACAGGATTTGAACCTATGACCTCTGGGTTATGAGCCCAGCGAGCTACCGAGCTGCTCCACCCCGCGTCGGTTCGGCAATCTTATGCCGAAAGGTTTAATTACCCAAATTACTTTTAGGAAATTACCTTTGTGCGGCGATTGCAGCAGCAATCGCCGCTTCTAAACGATCCTGAGCCTTGCCATATTCAGTGAAGTCGCCTCTTCTAAGTGCAGCTTGTGCATCTGCTAACGCTGCTTTTGCGTTGTCAAGTGCAGATTTCAAAGTATTGCTAATCGTTGGAGTTGAACCACCAGAGTTTGATTGTGAGATGTTATTTAAACTAGTTCCGGAGTTTCCACCAAATACTTGATCCAGTGCGCCCTTAAGTGTGTCATCAAATCCGATTACATCACCGAAAGAAACTAGAACTTTTTGCAGCAATGGATACGCAGCATTGTTGGCAGTCGCACGAACATAAACTGGCTGGACATAAAGTAATCCGCCACCAACTGGAAGTGTCAGCAAGTTTCCAAGAACAACATCAGATCCGCCTTGACGCAACAAGGAGAGCGCTTGGGCTACTTCGGGCTTCGCTTCGAAGTTCGATGCAACTTGTGACGGACCAGGAATATTGGTCGAGCGTGGAAGTTGTAGCACAGAGATCTTTCCGTAATCCGGACCAAAGTCTGAATTTACCGAGGCGAATGCCGTTAAGTTCTGCCGATTTCCTCGCGGCACAAATGAAGTTGTGAGTGAGAATGCAGCCTTCTCTTGGTCAGGTAATTGAAGTGTCATGTAGTAAGGAGGCTGGATTCCGGCATTTGCACCCAATGAGGATGGGTCAGTTGGAACTCGCCAGAAATCTTGTCCGCCATAAAAGGCATCCGCAGTTTTGACGTGGTAGGAGCTTAAGACATCGCGTTGAACGCCGAAGAGATCTTCAGGGTAGCGAATGTGATCAAGCAGTGACTTCGACATTGCACTCTTTGGAGTCACAGTTCCTGGGAATGCCTTACTCCAGGTTGCAAGTATTGGATCTTTGGTATCCCATTGGTAAAGCGTCACAGTTCCGTCATAAGCATCAACAGTTGCCTTTACGGAATTTCGCATATAGCTGATATCCCTGCTTGCAAGTGATGCAACCGCTGCAGCGTTTGTTGTGATGGTGTTTGTTGTAGCCCCAGCGAGGTTTGTCTTCTTTGAGTAAGGGTAACCGTTGCTAGTTGTGTAACCATCGAGTATCCACAAAATGCGACCATCAACTACTGCTGGATAAATATTTCCATCAAGTGTCAACCAAGGAGCAACTTTTGCAACGCGCTCATTTGGATTACGGTTGAAGAGAATCTTTGAATCTGAATTAATCAAGTTCGAGAGAACAATGCGCTGTTCTTGATACTTGATTGCGAAGAGTAAGCGGGTGAATAGGGATCCCATTGGGACGCCACCCTTACCGGTGTAGGTGTAGTTCCTCTGACCATTTTCAGAATTATCATCTGGATAGTCGAGCTCTACTGGATCGCCGCCTTTAGCGCCACCGATAATTGAATAATCTGGCACATTCTCGCCGAAGTAAATTCGAGGTTCGAATTCTCCTAGACCCTTTGTTGGTGGGATATCGCCAACGCTAAAAGTTGGTTTTCCATCTGGGTCAATTGTGTTTCCAAATGCAGATACGAAACCAAAACCGTGGGTATAAACCAAGTGATCATTAATCCAATTTCGAACCGGATTGCCTTCGATGCTCAATTCACGAAGGGCGACAACTGAATCACGCTTGACGCCATCAATTGTGTAGCGATCAACATCAAGAGAATCTGCGAAGCTGTAGAAGGGCTTAATCTGTTGCAACTGGCGGAATGTAGCTGGAACAACGGTTGGATCTAGTAGTCGAATATTTGAAATAGTTGCTTCGTCATTCTTCAACTGCCCAGCAGATGTTTCGATTGTGGCTCGATAATCTCTAACATCGACATCACTTAATCCATATGCGGCACGAGTTGCATCGATATTGCGTTGGATAAACGGCGCTTCTTTTGAAGATTCGCTTGGCTTAACTTGGAACTGTTGAATAGCCGCTGGATAAACGCCAGCAATCAGAACTGAAGAAATAACTAGAAGGCTTACTCCGGCTGCAGGTAGAACCCATGAACGGCGAATGATATTTGCAAAGAAGAGAAGCGCACAGATTATGGAGATTCCAGCCAGGATTGCTTTAGCTGGCAATAGCGCATTCACATCAGTGTAAGAAAGACCAGTAATCAGGCGTCCCTCTTTTAGTGCAAGTGCGTAGCGGTCAAACCAGTATGCAATTGCCTTAATCAGCACGAAAATACCGAGCAAGACTGAGAGTTGGACCCGAGCTGCAACAGTCGTTTTATCTTCAGGAACTTGTAATCTGATTCCGCTATATAAGTAATGAACAGCGGCGCTGGCGATGATCGTCAGAATTAGAGTAGAGATTGCCCAAGCTAATAAGGCTTCGTAAAACGGTAACTTAAAAACAAAGAAAGAAATATCTAAACCAAATTGAGAATCCTTGACGCCAAATGGAGTTGCATTGCTAAATTGCATCCATCGTTCCCAGAGAGCGACTCCTGAAGTTCCAGAGAAGTAGAAGAAACCTAGCGCTATTGCAAGCAATACCCAGCGGCGAATTGGTTCTAGTTGTCCGCGGTATCTCTCTAAATTATCCGCTTCAACTGAAACTGGTGCATAAAGCGGTCTACTTCTGTAAGCCAGATAAATGTTTGTTGTTATGAAAAGCGAGGTTATGAGTCCAAAGAAAATAAAGAGAGCTGCTTTAGTAATAAGAACTGTGCTCCAGACAGTTTGAAATTCAACAGAGCGAAACCAGAGAAAGTCAGCATAAAAACCGCTAAGGCCTACGAGCAGCGATCCAAGAATGACCAGAGCGATCGCGGTAAGCGCGAACGGTCCTGGGCGTTTAGGGCGCATTGGATTTTGAGGATTTGATGAACCAGAGAAGGGATTACCAGGAAATTGAAATGAACTCATGTCCATACTCTACATAGTTGGAAAACCAAGAAAACCCACAATTCCAAAATGTTTCGAAAATTAGGCAGGACACCTGAAATTTTGGCCAATCTTGGGGTCGATTAAACCGTGAAATGCTTCACTAAGGTTGTTTACGGCCATCACTTGCAAACCGCTCTCAGCAAACGTTATATCTCGGCAATTTGCTTTGGGGACAACCGCGATTGTTGCACCAGCATCCAGCGCCGCATGCAATTTCTGATCCATACCCCCAACGCTTCCTACTAGTCCATTTTCGTTAATGGTTCCAGTTACCGCAATTTTTCTTCCAGCAATTAATTCTGGATTCGAAAGCTTTGAAATAAGTGCGAGTGAAAAAGCAAGACCTGCACTTGGGCCACCGACGCGCTTCATTACAAATTTTATATCCGAGGCTCTCCAATTTAGAGGTTTATCTGGCTGTGCATTCTTTAAGAAATTAGCTGTGGCAATTGCGGCGGCAACTTCGGACTTGAGCATTTCTTTCGCGCCTTGAGCCTTAGCAGATTTGGTTGTTTCGCCCTCTTTGTAAACAACCTCACTTGGCAATACAACTGAGTCACCCTTTAACCATGCTTCTAAAACCATAGCGCCGGGTGGCCTGGTATCCGGATTTGATACGTAGACCGAGAGCGAGAAAAGCTTTCCTTTGGGATCAGAAACTTGGTCGCTATTTACGCCTTCACTGATTTTGATGCCTTTATCCAGCAGGTCCGTGACTGGCCCTGGCGAAATAATCGCAAAGGGCATTGGAACCATGAGGGAGAAGAGAAATACCAAAATTAAAAAATAGAGAGCTGGCTTTGAAAGATATTTAGGTATTGGGTGCGGAGTCATCGCGAAAACTATCTTGGAAACTTTGGAATTTAGTTACCGAACGATTCGTCTCATTTGCATACTTGTCTTTGAACTTTGCAACCCAGGTGACATAAATGATTGCGCCAAGGACTGCGAAGAAGGGAATCAACCACCAGATAAGTGCGGCAAAGACCGAGCTGCTAGATGCTGCTACGGCTTGAAACCCCTGCACTTGCCCTACCCCCGGTTTCGCTTGCCAGGATTTTCAAGAGAACTCCTGCAATCAATAGGTCACTTTAACAACTCGAGCCGACAATTTCGCCTTCTGGCCCTGAAGCCGAGCTTGAACTTATCAGGGAAAGCTAAGAGAAATTTCACACCTTTTCACAATATTTTGACATATTCTGAAATATCTTAGGGATTGGGGAAGAAACTTTAACTAGCCTTGGTTACCTTAGATATGTCAAAGGTTCTAGATATCTTGAGCACTGTAGATTTCTTGAGCACTGTAGATTTCTTGAGCGTTGTAGATATCTTGAGCACTGTAGATTTCTTGAACATACTGAATTCGGTAAATGCGAATTAAATTTTAGTTTTCAGTTTTAGTATTTGAGGTATTGGGAAGGGAGGGTAAATCAGTGAATAACAACTTCGGCTTTGGTCCCAGTAATCCTGGTGATCCTGAAGATCCTGATGACTCAAATTCAAATGAGAACAAACTTCCGGATTTCAATGAACTCTTGGCCCAGCTTTCAAACTTTGGATTAAATCCGCAGACTCTCTTTGCTGCTGCCAATAGCGCAGGTTCGGTTGGTCCACTTATTTCACCTGATGTCTTGCGAGATGTGGCGCGCAAATTTATTTCCAGCCAGGGCGAGCGCCCTATCGGTTCGCAGGATGTTGCGGATTCACAAGTCACATTGGATATTGCAAATACTTGGCTAGATGAAGCGACGACTTTCCCTGCGCTTTCAAGATCAAATCTTCCGGCATGGAGCCGACGAGATTGGTTAGATTCATCGGTTACCAATTGGGCGAAGATGATTGAGCCGCTCGCGGATGGAATGGCGAGCGCTTTAACAAATGTTTTGAAGCAGACCCCGCTCGAAGCAGAAATGGAACAAGGAATGGCGGCTGTTGCTCCAATTATGCGGGCCTTTATGGGTTCGCTGATTGCAAATCAGCTTGGAACTTCGATTGGGCAATTAGCGGTCTCAATAACTGGCGCGAACGATGTTGCAATCCCGCTATTTGGGGCGAGCGAGGCCAGGTTGATTCCAGAGAATGTTGCGAAATGGGCTGACGGTTTAGATATCCCAGTTGATGAAGTCCGTATCTTCCTTGCGGTCCGGGAAGCAGCAGCATCACGGTTATTTTCACACTCACCGTGGTTATCAGGATATATCCAGGATGCGATTACAGCTTATGGCGCGGGCATAAAGATTGATATCGATTCAATTCAAGAACAAGCAGAGCGGGCATTAGAAACTGGTGAATTAGATATAAATAATCCAGAATCAATTTCAGTAGCAATTTCTGCAGGATTGTTTAAACCAGAACAGAGCCCTTCTCAAGATGCCGCTCTTGAAAAATTAGAGATAATCTTGGCGCTCATCGAAGGCTGGATTGATTATGTTTCAACAAAGGCAGTTGGCGATCGACTTCCTTCTTATCCTGCGCTTAGCGAAACTTTGCGTAGAGCGCGAGCGACGAAATCTCCAACCCAACAATTATTTGCAACACTTCTTGGCCTAGAAGTTTCACCAAGAAAAATGCGCGAATGTTCGCTCTTCTGGTTTGAAGTTGAAAGTGAGATTGGGCTGGCTCAACGCGATCAACGCTGGGAAGACCCTGCGCTTCTTCCAAGATCTAAAGATCTTGCAGATGTAAACAAGTTCTTGAATAGCACCATCGTTCCCGATGACCTCTCTGGGCTGCATTAAAAGCATCAGATAAAAAAGCGAAGTCCCCGGGCGCACAATTCTTTGTTTGCCTTCCCCTTGCAAACAACGAACGGTTATCCGAGAACTTCGTGGTCGAAACCTAAGGTAATCAGAAGCCATAATCAACTTAGTTGGGCAGATTAATTTCAAGTAATTCCAATAATTTCAAGTGTTAGTTGAGGGTTTCGCCTGTTTAATAGCTAAATAAATTCCAATTTCGAATTCTGGGCTGCAATTCACCGTAATCACCCGAAAACAATCCATGAAATCAATAAATTAATGGACTGCAAGATTTTTTGAGAAAGCTAAGGCAATGCAAGCCATTCTGTAGGGGCTGTTGATAAACTTGTGTATAAGCAGTTGATAACTCTTTGAGCTCTGGGGATAACGGAGGCGTGCTAAATCATGTTCCCGCAGATTCCAAACAATCCAGAAATCAATATTCCTGCCGGAGATAGAAACACTGAAAGTAATAATTTCGCGGGGTCGGTGGAGAACTTTATTCAAGGTGAAATCTTTGCCGATATCTTCCCCGACATGCCTGAACTCAAGCCTAAAAAATCTCTCAAGAAAGAGCATGAAGAGCTTCTCTCCAGACTTCCCGAATTTCGGGTGATTAGAAGTTCAAGACGTAAGCGAACACTTCATGCCTATCGCCAAAATGGTGTGATCGAAATACATATTCCTGACCGACTGAGCAGGCGCCAAGAGTTTGAAGTTATTCCGGAGATGATCGACCTAGTTTTGAAGCGAGAGAATCGCCTGCGAAAGAGCGATGACGCCCTGCTGGACTTAAGCGACTTACTTCTCGCCGAATATCTGCCCGAATTTAATGAACGTCCGATCTCGGTAACGTGGCGCGTAATGCGCGAGCGCTGGGGATCTTGCACGACAGTTGATAAAACAATTCGAATTTCAGAACGACTAAATACTGCGCCCAACTATGCGCTTCGGTATATCTTGTTTCATGAGTTGATTCATCTGCGCATTGCCGGGCATGGAGATGACTTTCATGAGCTTCTTGCCCGATATCCGGAAAAGGATCGGGCTGAGGCCTTTTTAGAGGGTTATGAGGCCGGATCTGCCGGTTCGCCTGAAGAAATACTGGAGTTACCCCCAATTTAGGCTTGAAATCCCCGCTTGTCAGCGTGTTCGGGGGTATGGTGAGTCCATACGCACGCAAGGTTTGGGATGTCCCCGAGCTTTTGAGAGTGCGGAGACTGGAGGGTCATAATGGCTGAAGAATATAAAGGTGAGGCCTACTGCGTTAAGTGCAAAGAGAAGCGTGCTTTTGAAGGCCACGTAAAAGTCTCTGAGTCTGGTCGCCGTATGGCACAAGGCATCTGCCCAGTATGCGGAACAAAAGTTAACCGTATTCTCGGTAAGGCTTAATCAACACCAGATCATCACTAGAAAATTTAAGGCGCCCCTTCACGAAAGTGCGGGGGCGTTTTCTATCTGGTGAGCCAGGAACTACTGGTAGGTGAAATATAGGAGCTATCTCCACAAGATTTTCGGCGACTAAGCGGCTGCTGTTATAAGTGCTAAATACTCGCTTGCATGAGCCCTCAATCCATAACCAAGTTTGATTTAACCAAGTTTGATTTAACCAAGTATCCCGCTTTGAAACCAGGGGTCAATTTCTTCAAGGTCTCGGGCCAAGACCGTAGTGACATCTACATTGGATTTAGTCACCGTGGTATTGAACTGAAATTTGAAATTGCTTTTGAGCTTCTCTGCTTATTTGACGGAAGTCGCACCCTGGGAAGCATCATCTCGGCAATAGAAACTGGTGCGAAATCTACAGATTTAACCTCTAAAGTTTTGCGGGTATTGAGCAACGAGCGGTTGATTGAATTTCGAACATCACCAGTCCCAAAATTATCACCAAAGAAAGAGTTGTTAGCGGCTAACTTCATTAACTCTGCTAATCGAATGCGTGCTGAAGAGAATTTATATAGCTGGCATCCAGATATTGGGATCAAGAAAGATACCGAAGCGCTAATTGGCCTACGTCGTAATTTCTCGATAATCATTTATGGCCGAAATCGATTAGCACTTTCGCTCTTTGCAGTTTTACAGGCCAGTGGTTTTGCTTTAATCAAATTAACTGATCGCGTCGGTTCGGCTGGCCACGATTCGGCAGTTCATATTGAGCCATCCGAAGTCTGCGGACTTGCGATCCGCGGGAGTGACGTTGGGCTTCGGAAAGCCCTGGTTCTTGCCGACTTGGCGCGGAATTCGCAATTGTTTCCAGCCGAAAAGCTGGAGTTTCCACTAAAGCCAGACTTCATTATCTCTACCGAATCGATCCCCCAAGAAACTATGCAGCTATGGCTAAGTGAAGCAATTGCGCACTTGCCGATTTCAAATCTAATTGAAAACACAATTGTTCTAGGCCCAATTGTTATTCCTGGAAAAACACCTTGCCTAAACTGCTTGAGCCTCTGGCGCTCTGAGCAATTTCCACATCACAATTCTTTTGAGATGTTAGCTGCGCTAGATAATGGTGAAGGAAAGGGTCTTGAACTTCCATCGGCTCAGGTTGCACTTTTAACCGGATTGATTGCGACGCATGTAATTCAATTTTGCACTTCAGAAAATAGCACTTCACAAAATCTTGATGCCAAACTTATCGGCGCCACGTTGGCCATTAATTTATTCGATCCGATTGATTCGGGTTCTTCAGCTAACCAAAGTTCTTTAGCTGACAGGGGAATCGGTTATAGATACTGGCAACCACATCCTGCCTGCGGTTGCCAGCGTCTTATCTGATTAGCTAGCTAGTTGAATAAGTCGTGGTCGGCCGGCGCTTCGCTTTGCTTGAATTACCTTGCCATCTTCAAACAACTCACCGCCCCAAATCCCACATGGTTCAGCACGAGATAGCGCGCCTTCTAGGCACCTAGCTCGCATTGGACATTCACCACAGAGCGCCTTGGCATACGAAATTTCGGCTTGGCTTTCTGCGAAGAAGGTCTCTGGATCTGCCTGATGGCAGGGAAGCTTCGTTGCGCTATCTGCAAAAGCAGTAACACCAATCTTTGCATCTGGGCCTTCGGCCCATCCCGGTACTAATAGTTCGCTGAAGAGAACAGTCACTGTTCTCACCTCCGTCTTTTCTCGTTTAGTCGAGTTTGGCTTTCTCTTGGTTGGTTAGGTTGGTTAGGTTGGTCTCGTTATCCGGTTGGATAATTTCTTGGGTTCTCGCGGCTGATAGAAAAGCAAAAGGGCCGCGAATCCTTTGAAAGGATTTGCGGCCCTGGGGCTTTTGACTATCGGTTAGCCGATAGAGCTCCAGGATCCGCGCTTTGCATAGGCTGCATAGGTAGCAGCGAAGGCAAAATGCTTATGTGTTGATGGCTTGTTTTTAGCTGATGCCACAACAAGAGTTGTTGATCGCGAATTAAATGCAGAATTAGACGCAGCAGAAATACCGCTTGCGCCTGCAATTAATGAGCGTTGTAATGACATGTAGAGAAGGGTAACCCACGCCACATCGATGGCGCAAGTTAATTAATTTGGGCTGGTTAAGTTGTAATTGCGGTTAAAAGGAATTAAAGGATGCCGCTCAGAAATGGGCTTGGGGCCCCGGAATATGAGAGGTGTAATTCGCTCTTCGCCCGAGTAAGGCCGACATAGAAGAGTCTGCGCTCCTCTTCAATATCGTTGCCCATCGGCAAGATTCCATCGCTGACTCCAGCCAAGAAAACATGGTCCCATTCCAAACCTTTAGCAGCGTGCAATGTTGAAAGAACAACCCCAGGCAAGGTTGGCGGATTGTTCTGTTCGGCCCGATCTTCGAGCTCGCGCAGATAGGTGCGCAAAGTGATTGTGCTTCCTGCGGTCATTGCATCTTCTTGCATCGATTTCGCGAGCGCTAGAAATGCATGAACATAATCAGTGCCACCAAATGGGCGCAGCACTGCAATCAAGTCGTCATACCAATTTCCGCCTTCAGTAGGTAGAACGGATGCACTTCGAATAACTCGCATTGCATCCTTTACGTCGACTCGCTCGAAGAACTTTTCTGAGGTTTTTATCTGGGATTCAATTCCGGCGCTGCGAAGTTCGCGCTCGAAGATATCCAATTGGGCATTTGTTCGGGTCAAGATTGCAACTTCAACATGTTCGCCAGCTTTGGTGCGAAGTTCTGAAATTTTCTTGGCGATGTAATTTGCTTCACCAGCGCTTGAATCGAACTTGGCGATTTCTGGTTTAGCACCATGTTCATTCATCGAAGCTAGTTCGTGGCCATGCTCGCCGATCATTCCGCCTTGGCGCAAAATCGCGTTGGCGGTTCCTATGATTTCTGGGGTCGAGCGATAGCCGCGAGAAAGTCGAATTACCTGGGCACTTGGAAAACGCTTTGTAAAGCCGAGCAGGAAGGATGAACTTGCGCCAGCAAATGAGTAAATGGTCTGAGCCGCATCTCCAACGACACAGATGTCGTCACGATTACCAAGCCACAAATTTAATAAACGTTGTTGCAATGGTGAAACATCCTGGTATTCATCGACAGTGAAGTAGCGATATTGGTCGCGAACTCGCTCACGAACATCGCGATCCTCTTCCAACATTCCGACTGTCAATAAGAGCACATCTTCAAAATCAATTGCGCGCTCTTGTTGTTTTAAAGTTTCATAGGCTTGGTAAACCTTTGAGATATCTTCGAAATTTGCTTTGTCGGGTTTATTATTTGGAATCCGAAGTGTTCGCCCCGCCCCAAGTGCTGATTCAACATATTCATCTGGCGAAATCTCTAAAACTTTTGCCCACTCAATCTCACTTGCTATCTCTCGCAGAGTTGAGGTCTGTGGAGTTAGTGAAGAATCAGTTCGGTTCAGGGCTTCAGCAATTGCTCCTGATTTCATGGTGAGCAGTGACGGGAACGAACCACCAAAGGCGTAGGGCCAGAAATACATTAATTGTTTAATTGCAGCTGAGTGAAATGTTCGAGCACTTGCATTTGGAATACCCAGGCCGCGCAATCTAGCGCGCATTTCACCAGCTGCGCGTGCCGTGAATGTCAGCGCCAGCGTTTTACTTGAATCTGTGACACCGATTGCAATTGCATAGGCAATCCGATGGGTAATAACACGAGTCTTTCCAGTTCCGGCGCCAGCAATTACGCAGACCGGGCCACGGACCGCTGTTACAACTTCTCGCTGCTCTGGATCTAAAGCTTCAAGTATCAGATCAACACTGGCTGCCGGCATTTACTTACCAATCAAATCTCGAACATCTGCTCCATCTTTTTCATACCAAAATTCAATCATCTTACGAGCAACGCTCATGCCTGGTGGCAAGGTAAGTGATTGATCTGAAATTGCAGCTCGCATTTGCTCCCTTGTAAACCAGCGGATCTCTTCAATCTCTTCGCCATCAGCTTTCGCAGATTCTGGATTAGTCGCAATAGCTGAAAATGAAATCATTATCGAGGCTGGGAAGGGCCATGGTTGTGATCCAAGATAAGTAATTGAATCAAGGCGAATAGCAGACTCTTCAAAGACTTCACGTAAAACTGTCTGCTCAAAAGTCTCGCCAGGTTCAACAAAACCAGCAAAGCAAGAGAATCTCCGTTCTGGCCAAATTTTTTGACGACCAAGCAATACTCGGTCTTGACTATCTTTAACTAGAACAATTACGGCGCCATCAGTTCTTGGATAATGTTCTGATCCATCCGAGGAACATTTACGTAGCGAACCGCCATTTGCGCTTAAGGTTGGTTCTCCACACCTCGCACAGAATTGATGGGTGTGATGCCAATTAGCAATTGCTTGCGAATGAATTGCCAGGCCCATCTCTAGTTGTGATAAATGATCTCCTACTGTTCTTAAGGTTTGGTAATTTTCAAGGGTCTCAAAACTTTCAAAATCAGATGCATCACTGCACCAAGCGAAGTATGAGATGCCATTATCAATTCCTAGAAATAACTCTTCGCCGTCAGCGAAACTAGAATCTTTGCGTAGTTGGGCAATCTGATCAGCACTCTGAAAATCTAATTCGTAACTCTCTTTTACTCTGAATTTTCCCGAAGCGAAGTGAAGTATTCGAGCGCTCTTCCAGAGCCTTGCTAATTCATCGGGTTTTAGCCGAAGCTCTCCAGAGCGATCTACCGCCTCGCTGGCCAATGGGAGCTTCAAAACATTCACCCGCCGACCTTACTAGGGCAGGCAAATCGAAGCGAAAAATCCCTTATAAAGTGCGCTAGTGCGAATAACTACATGGAACTTGCTGCATGGCCAAGGTGCGGAAAATTTACGGGCTATTGCAAATGCGTTAGATGTAGGTAATTCTGATTTCGCAATAGGTGTTCAAGAAGTCGATGCCTATCAAGATCGTTCTGCCCAAGTCTTTCAAGTTTCAGATTTGGCTAGTGAATTAAGCGCAAAATATTATGGCTTTGTTCGCTGCGTTATTGGGACTCCGGGATTCAAATGGCGCAAAGTCCGAAGCAATGAAGCCATTTTGATTACCAACACCAGATCCCCGAATGATGACAATCCACCTTCGTATGGAATCGGATTAATTACAAATATCCCCGTAAAAAAGTGGGAAGTTCTGGCGCTCGGTAAATCTGTAGTTGGTTTACCCCTGGCATTCCCAGATCCATCCGGTGGGCCTGATGTGCGGCCTAAAATTAGATTAATTTATGTAAAAGATGAACCAAGGTATGCAGTCGCTGCGCAATTAGAGAATGGCTTTACCGTGGTGAATATGCATCTGTCATTTGTTCCATTTGTAAATCTCTTTCAATTGTGGCGAGTCAAGCGTTGGCTAGCAAAAATGCCAGGCAAGCACATTCTGCTTGGGGATTTGAATCTACCCTTCGATTTGCCAGTTAAATTCTCTAAGTGGAAATCCCTAGTTTCAATGGCAAGCTATCCGGCCTGGCAGCCGAAGATTCAATTTGATTACATTCTTAGCGATAACTTTGCAGTGGATAAATCAAGCAAAGTTTTGATTGAGCCGATATTTTTGAAGAGCGATATCAGCGATCACTTGCCAGTTACGATTGAAATTAACTGATCTTCATCTAATAAATCTGCAGGGCGCACAGTTTCGTTTGAACCAACGTAGTGAAATGCTGCGCTGATATTTTCTATTTTGATTCCGAATAATTTTGAGTAAGCCAGGCGATACATCGCTAATTGAATTGCTGCTGCTGCTAAGTCATCTCCGCTCTTAGTTTTGCCAGTCTTCCAATCAACAACTTCGTATTGCCCATCCTTCTCATAAACAGCATCTATTCGCCCACGCAGCAGGATGCCTCCGAGGACAGTTTCGAATGGAACTTCAATTCCACCAGGAGCAGGATCTCGCTTAGCCCAATCACTTGCGAGCCAAGCCGTTTTCAACTCTTCTAGCGGCAGATCATCTGAATTCCTCTGAGCACTTTCAACTTCATATAAATCATCTTCATCTAAGACTTGAGGATCTTTGTATTGCGCTTCAATCCATAGATGAAATGCGGTTCCGCGGCGGGCAAATTTATCGATGTGATTTGGCATCGGGCGACGAATATTCAAAGCAAGTGCATCTGGGTCTTCTGCCAGATTTACTAAAGTCGAAACTGACATTCGTGTTGGCAGCTTTACTTGTAAACCAGCGCCCCGCTCGCCCACCTCGGCAATCAATGCAATTGCATCATTGGCTAGCCCGATTTCCTCTGGTGTTTTAGCAGCGTCGAGTAATTCTTGGGGGCTGGCAAATGGTGAAGTTTTAGAAATATATTCAATTGACTTTGCAATCTCTTCAGAGCGAGAAGATTTAGTTGGCCAGATCCCGGTACGCGGCGTGGTTCGGGTTGGATTTCCTGAAGTTGGCTTATCCATTTCAAAGAGCTTATTCTTTGAATCAACTGAATCAACAACTGTTTCAACTAAGTTATAAAGCGCGCTGGCATCTACTGGATCCATGCCATTGCCAAACCAAGATGCGGTCGCAAGCAGATTAATTTTTGCGCGAGTAAATGCAACATAAGCCAGGCGCCACTCTTCCTCCTCGCGTCGCTTCTTCCACGAGTCTTTAACAACATCAAGCGCTTTTCGCACTTCGACATGCTTTGGTGAATTAGATGGGAAGACAAAATCATCAAATTGGCTGGCATCCCCGCGAAGTGAAATTGGAAGTGCCGCTGAATTAGAGGTCCATAGATCTAAGCTCTTACCAGAATTTGGGAAGTTCTCGGTAACTAAACCAGGCACTGCAACAAAGTCCCACTCTGATCCCTTAGCTGCGTGGATTGTGAGAATTTGGACTGCATGCTTATTCGCAGCAACTGATACTGGTTTTAGACCGCCCTCTTCGGTGTCCGCAATCTTTAACCATTCGAGGAAGGTAGAAATGGTGCCACCATTTCGCGAAAACTTTGCAGCTTCATCCAAGAATGCATCTAGATGTTTTCTACCATGCGCAAATCCTTCTCGAACCATTACTTCGGTATCTAAGAATAGGAAGCGCTCGGCCTCCATGATTGCATCAGTAATTGAACCAGTTAGGTATCTGCGTAATTCGCGAAGCTCTTTAGAGAACTTAAGTAATCTCTCATAACCAACTTCTGAGAACTTCTCTCTTGGCGCTTTCTCAAAGACTTCAAGAGCTTCTATTGCGCTTCCAACTGCAAATTCTTCGGCATCCATCACATCCGCATTAGGTGTCTCCATGATCTTTCCAACTGTTTTGCTTAGCGATTGATCAAAGTTTTCAGTCAGAGATCTAGAGAATTTCCCTAGAGCTGCCAAATCTTTTGCTCCGATTGCAAGTCTTGGCCCGGTCAATAGGCGCATCAGCGAACTACCATTATCTGGAAAAGTTAATACCCGAAGGAGCGCCAAGATATCGGCAACTTCTGGAACATGGATAAGGCCACCAAGTCCCACAACTTCTACTGGGATATTCTTATCGCGTAGTGCTTGTTCGATCTCACTAATATATTTGCGAGAACGAACCAGGACCGCAAAAGTTTGAGGCGAATCTGCATCGGACAAACGGTCTGGCGCAAACCAATGTTTTTCAAAGTGTTCAGCGATACCAACAGCTTCCATGGCAAGAGTTTCATATTGCCCACATAACAAGTTTCCGCGGCCAGCACCTTCTCTAAGCTTTAACCGTTTTACACTTGCAGCTTTGCCGCCTCTTGCAACGATGAGTTCACCAATTTTATCGACGGTCTGATTTGCAATTTCTAAGATGTTTTCATCATTGCGCCAGGTAGTAAGCAAATTATGTTCGATACATTCACTCAAAGATTTTCCGACAAAGTGAGCGCCGAAAGTATCAAGGGTCTGCGCGCTGGCGCTGCGCCACCCGTAAATCGCTTGGTTTGGGTCTCCAACGGCTGTAACTGCGTGTCCATTTCCGTATAAAGCGGATAAGAATTTAACTTGGCTTACAGAAGTATCTTGGTATTCATCAAGCAGAACAATCTTGTATTTTGCGCGCTCGGCATCGATTATCTCTTGGCCAAATTCGCCATTAACCAGTTTTGCCACAAGTGACATCTGATCATTAAAGGTAAGGAGCCCGCGTTCAAATCTATATCTTTCATATTCATCAACCATCGGCAGAATTGCTAGGCGCTCTTTGAGCGATGACTGCAAGTCACGAACTGGGTCATTTGATTGACTATCTGAAATTGTTGAAAACTTATCTAGAATCGATTCGCAGAATTCGCGAACTTCGGCTGTGCTCTTTCCATGTTCGCCAAGAGCGGCAGATAAGCCCATGACTTTATCTACGATGGTCTTTGCAGAGTGCGAGATGTCGCTGCTATTTGTGGCTTCGCTTGCAAAATTGTTAACGATGTTATTTGCAATCTGCCAAGCCGCTGCTTCGCCGATTGGATCAGAAGTCGCATCGACGCCAATTCGAATCGCATGCTCGGATAAAACTCGACCTGCATAAGAGTGATAAGTCGAAACCGTAACTGCAATATCAATCTCGCTCTTGCTGACATTATCTAAAGGAAGTAGCCCAATTGCGCGAAGTTGGCGCAACCGTTTTCGGATTCGTGAGGCAAGTTCGCCAGCTGCTTTTCGGGTGAAAGTTAGGCCAAGAATTTCCTCTGGTTTAACAATTCCATTTGCGACTAACCAGAGAACCCGAGCACTCATAGTTTCGGTCTTGCCAGAGCCAGCGCCTGCGATCACAACTGTTGGTCCAAGGTGAAGTGATTCGATAATTGGGATTTGCTCATCGCTTGGACCTTTAAATTTTGGATCTATTGTGCGAAGTGCGTTGCCGATATCTTTAGCCGAATACTTAATTTTCTCGTTATCTATCATTTATCAATCACCGTCCGCCCTTGGGGCTGGATGGGGCAAATCCCTTTAACCGCGCACACTCGACAGCGATCATTCACAGTTGCAATGAATTCATTTGCCGACATCCCATCAGCGGCTGCAATGACTTCGGCTTTGATTGTTTCGTGATCTTTAACTGGTTGTGGTTTCGCAGAAGCGGAATTGCCACCTGTGCCCAAGAATAAAAGTTCTGCGCCTGCGCTCTCGGTGCCAGGAGATTCGCCAGTAAATGCCTCTTCATAAACTGCAAGTTGATATCCAGCTAACTGTTTATGATCTTCAGCTTTCTTCTTTGAAATATCCGGGGCGCCAGTCTTCAGATCGATGATATAGACGCGACCTTCGCTATCAACTTCTACGCGGTCAACGCTTCCATTAAATAGTGCGCGGCCAATTACCTTTTTAAAATCAGCTTCGACGGCAAATAGGCTTCTATTTGATTTATTTGTTGAATGCCACTTATAGAATTTCTCTAGTTTTTCTAGCGCTAATTTAAATTGATAATCTCGCACCCAACCTTTATTTCCATCAATCAGCTGCCAGCCATTTTCGAGTCGAGTAGCAAGTTCATCAAAAGTTAATCCAGGTTCGCCCTTTAACATTGCAGCTAGTGAGTGAATTGCGATACCGAGCAATTGCGCTGTGGAATCGCCATCACGACCACCACTCTTTTCAATAAACCACTTAAGTCCGCATTCCGAGAAGGATTGAAGATTGCTTGGTGAAACTGAAACTTCGGCATCAGGCGGAAGTATCGGTTCAGTCGTGCTCAGACTTAATCCACCTAACCAATTTTCAACTTTTGCGCTCTGAATTTCTCTAGCAGCCAAAGTTTGCAGAAGTTTGGCGGAGAACTCATCAAAATCTTCAAGATTTCTACGCAAAGTTGAAACTAAAGCTTGTGGTGTCAACGATCTTGGAAGGTCGAGAACTTCGGCTTCAATCGAAGAGATTCCATGAACCGCTTCATAAATCTCTTCGAAATATTGTGAAGGTTCGGAATCATCTTCCTTTGAATATGCCGTAACAACCAAGGCCTGCTTCGCCCTGGAAATAGCCACTTTTAAGAGCCTTCGCTCATCTTCCACTAACGCACTAGCAGCACTAGCTTCAATCTCGCGGCGCGCAGTTGCTTGAGTCCGTTCTGATTCAACAAGCCTTTCGCTGCCAAGCAAAGAGCCTCGAGCTTTTAGATTTGGCCAGACTCCTTCTTGCAGACCAGTTATGGCAACTAGATCCCATTCCAAACCCTTTGCGCTGTGGACTGTCATAACATTGACAACTTCACCACGTTGGCCGTGGGCCGCAATTGCATCGCTTTGAATTGATTCGCTAAGAATTTGGTCCAAGAATAATTGTGGATCTGAATCTGGCATACGTTCAGCAAAGCGCCGTGCAGATTCAAAGAGCGTAATCACTGCATCTAAATCTCGATCTGCAGCTGCCCCACGCATTCCACCTTTAAGCGCTCGATTTCGCCAGGTGGTTGCAAGTGAATCACCTTCATAATTCTTAGCCGTGCTCCAGATGGCCCAGATTAAATCTGCGATATCAACCTTCTTTGAACCCTTGGAATTCATGCGGACAACTTTGCGAGCTTCAGCAATAACATCAGCGATTCGCTTTAATGAAAGCAGTTGCTCCCATGGCAGTGGGGCATCATTGTTGTCGATGGTTTCTAGAATTATTTGCGTCGAAGGCTTTGCCTCATCACCGGGTTCACGTAATTTTCCAAGATCGATACGCATCTGACGAAGTGAAAGTGCATCCGCCCCACCAAATTCGGAGAAGAGAATCTCTTCGATTAAATCCCAGTTGCTAGGAACCAACTTGATTGTGCCGAGTGCGATTTGAGCAATCGTTAAAATTGGTTTAATCGCTGGATTCTCGCCAAGTGCCTGCGCATCTGAATCGATTCGAACTGGAATGTTGTTTAGGGAAAATGCTCTAGAGATTGCTGATACTCCAGCGCCAGGTGAGCGCAGAATTACCGCCATCTGCGACCAAGCAACTCCATCTCGCAAGTGGGCAGTTCTAAATGCATGAGCAATATAATTCGCGCAATCTGATTGGCTGGCCAGCTTTGCTACATCTATTTTTCCCGCATTGATTCTAGAAGTAGCGTCTTTCGCGCCTTTTGCTTCATCGTTCTCTTTACTAACCTCAATTGTTTTGCCGGGGTTTCTAAATTTTGTTGACACCGTATTGCAAAGTTCGGTAATTGAATTCGGCATCCGAAGTGCAGTGGTTAGTTCTAGTGCTTCAAAGTTGTTGTTAGCGGCATAGGACCGAACACCTTCTGGATCTGCACCTCTAAATTGGCCGATTGCAGATTGCGGGTCAGCAAATAAAATTACTCGATCACTTGCCAGTAAATCTAGAAGATCGCGCTGTGAATTATCGCTCTCTTGAAATTCGTCAATGACGATTACTTTAAATTTATTCTGGAAAGATTCGCGAATCTTCGTTCTCTTCTTTAAGTCAAAGATCGCCTGCGAAATAATCGAACTCGAGTCAATTCGCTTTGCAGCACCCGAAACAAAGCCATATCGAATACCAAGGATTTGGTCATAAATCTTCCAGAAGTTTGCAGCTGGCTCCCACCATGGTTCATTTAGTAGGTGACCTCTTTCGATTAACTCTTTATAGGTGAAATTTCTCTCACTAGCGCGAAGAATCAAATCTCTAAGTTCTCGTGCAAATCCCTTAGTTGAAAGCGCAGGCTCTAATACTTTTGGCCACTTGACTTGTGGCGAATGTTCAGGATTGGCTAAGAGTTCGCGAATAAAAGAATCTTGTTCGGCACCCGAAATCAGAACATACTTTGGATCATCCGCTTCTAACTGGGTATTGATAATAGAGAATGCGAGTGAATGAAATGTTCGAACAATTGGCTCGAATGCATTTGCACCAGATTGAATAACTATTTTGTCGCGAAGCTCTGAAGCCCGTTCGCGACCATAAGTTAAAACCAGAATTGAATTCGGATCTATGCCAGAATTGCCAGGTTTAACACCATCGGATTTAATTAGTGAGACGACAGTTTCAACCAGCGTAGAAGTTTTGCCGGTGCCGGGACCACCAAAAACTATTAGCCGCGGTGATTTGGAATCGATGACCAATTTCTGTTCATCGGTTGGTGCAAAATCCGAAGGCGCTACGACAGGGCGAATCAGCTCTATCTTGTGTGCTGTTCGCGCATTTCGCGCTTTTTCCTCAAACCGGGCCATGGGCCTATCTAACCCAAGGGCGCCAACAAAATCCCCAAAGCAGCGCTATTCGGCGTTCTGGTTAACCTTTTTAGCGCGACCGACGTTACGAGCTCGCTCATTTTGATCAAGAATTGTCTTGCGGACGCGGACGTGTTTTGGGGTTACCTCAACACATTCATCTTCGCGACAGAATTCAAGAGCTTGTTCCAGATTAAGCAATCTTGGCGGAATAATTCGGTTCGCATCATCGGCACCAGATGAACGCATATTTGTAAGCTTCTTCTCGCGAACAATATTTACATCCATATCTTCGGTTCGAGAATTCTCGCCGACAATCATTCCTTCATAAACTTCAGTTCCAACTTCAAGGAAGATGACTCCGCGCTCTTGCACACCATCAACTGCATAAGCAGTAACAATGCCACGACGGTCAGCGACAAGTGAACCGCTAAGTCGTGTGCGAATCTCACCATTCCAGTTTTCATAACCATCAAATACATGGTGCAGCAAACCGGTTCCGCGAGTTTCAGTTAAGAATTCGGTACGGAATCCAATAAGACCTCGTGATGGAACTTTGTAATCCATGCGGATCCAACCGGTTCCGTGATTTACCATTTGCTCCATACGGCCTTTGCGAAGCGCCATAAGTTGGGTAACAACTCCAAGATAATCATCTGGAATATCAATGCTCAAACGTTCCATCGGCTCTTGTAGTTTTCCATCAACAGTTTTTACAACCACTTGTGGTTTACCAACAGTTAATTCGAAACCTTCACGGCGCATGATCTCAACGAGCACTGCAAGTTGTAATTCACCACGGCCTTGAACTTCCCAAGTATCTGGACGTTCAGTATTGATTACACGAAGTGAGACGTTACCGATTAGTTCAGCATCGAGACGGTTCTTAACTTGGCGGGCAGTTAGAAGCTTTCCTTCTTGTCCTGCGATTGGCGAAGTATTGATACCAATTGTCATCGAGATAGATGGTTCATCAACGATGATTAGAGGCAGCGCATGTGGCTTTTCAAGGTCAGCAAGAGTTTCGCCCAAGGTAATGGTTTCAATTCCTGCAATAGCAACGATGTCGCCAGGACCAGCTTCTAGCGCCGGAACCCGCTCTAAACCATCTGTAATAAGCAGTTCAGAAATCTTTACGCGTTCGCTAGTTCCATCGGTCTTCATCCACATGACGTTCTCGCCTTTTTTAATTACACCTTCGCGAATTCGGCAAAGTGCAAGACGACCAAGGTAAGGGGATGAGTCCAAGTTTGTAACGTGCGCTTGTAGCGGTGCACCTTCGTGATAAACCGGAGCTGGAATCGTATTGAAAATAACTTCAAATAACGCATCCAAGTTTTCACGATCTGGCATCGCGCCATTCTCTGGACGATTCATTGATGCGCGACCAGCTTTAGCTGATGCATAAACAACTGGGAATTCAATTTGATCATCATTCGCATCAAGATCCATGAACAGGCCATAAGCCTCGTCAACAACTTCTGGAATACGTGAATCGGGACGGTCTACTTTATTGATTACCAAAATTACTGGAAGGTTTTTCTCAAGTGCTTTACGGAGCACGAATCGGGTTTGTGGAAGTGGTCCTTCAGATGCATCGACGAGAAGAATTACTCCGTCAACCATTTCAAGTCCACGTTCTACTTCACCACCGAAGTCTGCGTGACCTGGAGTGTCAATAATGTTTACAGTCTGGGCGCCACGACGGATTGATGTGTTCTTCGCGAGAATTGTGATTCCCTTTTCGCGTTCAAGATCCATCGAGTCCATAACCCGGTCACGGTTCTCGCCCTCTTTCTGGTGCTCGGAGAACGCACCGGATTGAGTCAACATCGCATCGACCAGCGTGGTCTTGCCATGGTCTACGTGAGCAATGATTGCAACGTTACGAAGTTCATCGCGCTTCTTGAGTTCGCCAGTTATATATGGGCTTTTCTCGTATCTTATTCTTGTCATTAGTTATTAAACCTAAATTCCACTACATCGCCATCGGACATTTCATATTCCTTGCCTTCCATCCGGACCTTACCGCGGGCCTTGGCTTCCGCCATGGAACCTGCATCTACTAAATCGTTAAATGCAACGATTTCGGCCTTAATGAAACCTTTTTGGAAATCGGTGTGAATTACACCGGCTGCTACTGGCGCAGTATCTCCCTTATGAATAGTCCAAGCACGTGTTTCTTTTGGACCTGCAGTTAAATAAGTTTGCAAACCTAAAGTATTAAATCCGACTCGTGCCAGTGTTGAAAGTCCTGGCTCTTCTAATCCGATTGCAGATAACAGCTCCATTGCATCAGCATCATCGAGTTCAGCAAGTTCAGATTCGGTTTTTGCATCTAAGAAAATTGCTTCAGATGGTGCAACAAGTGCGGCTAATTTTTTGCGGAGTTCGGCATCACCAAGTTCGGCTGCATCAACATTAAAAACGTATAAGAATGGTTTAGCAGTCATAAGATGTAAATCTGCAATTAAAGTTAAATCAACCTTCGATCCGTAAAGTAATTTGCCGGCATTCAAAACTTCTTGGGCTTGCTTTACCGCTTCAAGAATGGGCGCAACTTCTTTCTTGATGCGCACTTCTTTCTCGAGACGTGGCAGCGCCTTTTCAATTGTCTGTAAATCTGCAAGTCCAAGTTCAGTGTTAATAACTTCGATATCTGATGCTGGATCAACGAATGCCGCGGCACGTTCACCTTCGCGCATTACATTCTCGTCATTGAAAACTCGGATTACCTGACAGATTGCATCGGTCTCGCGGATATTTGCTAAGAATTTATTTCCAAGTCCAGCACCTTCAGATGCACCTTTAACGATTCCGGCGATATCCACGAATGAAACAACGGCTGGCAAAATTTTTTCAGAGGAGAAGATTTCAGCAAGCTTCGGAAGTCTGGCATCTGGGACGCCGACCATGCCAACATTGGGTTCAATTGTGGCGAAGGGGTAATTTGCGGCCAGAACGTTGTTCTTGGTCAGCGCGTTAAAAAGGGTCGATTTGCCCACATTTGGCAGTCCGACGATTCCAATAGAGAGGCTCACAAGGAGTAGAGCCTACGCGGGTTTGTCAGTGCTTCCTGCCACGATACGGGCATGGATGTAATTTTGGGCGTAATAATCGGGCTGGCTCTTGGAATTCTTATTGGATTTCTCGTAAAAAGTGGCAGATCAAATTCTGATTCTGCCGATAATCCGCTAATCAAAGATCTCAAAGAGCAGTTAGAGCGCGAGAAGAATTCGACAGCGGCCGCAACGAAATTGACTGATGAATTAGAAACAATGAAGAAGACGGTTGAGAAATTAACTGACGCTGCAGGGGCGGCAGATTTACGTCGAGTCCGTGCAGAAACCGAAATCACTGAACAAGTTAAATCAATGGCATCCCACAATGAGAATTTAGTGAAGCAGACTCGTGCGATTGCTGGTGCGCTCGCAAGTTCGCAGACTCGTGGAAAATTTGGTGAGGCTCATCTTGAAAAATTATTAGAGAGCGCTGGCTTAATCGAGAATGAACATTTCACTAGACAAGCTGCCTCAGAAAAAATTGGTGACTCCGGAGCGATTCCCGATGTCACAATAAATATGCCTGGTGGCAGCGTTATCTATATCGATTCTAAATTTCCATTCCAAAGATTTTACGAAGCCTTTGAAACTGAAGACGATGCACTTCGCAAACAATTATTGGTAGAGCATTCAAAGGATTTGCTGGCACATATCCAAGCTCTCTCTAAGCGGAATTATGCGGATCGTGGGCCATCTCCAGATTTTGTAATTCTCTATGCACCGATTGATGCCATCTTTATTGAGGCTGTTAAAGCAATCCCAGATTTCCTTGAAACTTCATTCCGTCTTGGCGTAACCATTGCAACACCTACTTCAATGATGGCGCTACTGCGCACCGTGGGCTATCTATTTAGCCGAAACCGCGTTGCAGCAAATGCCGAAGAGATTCAAAGCCTGGCTGTGAAATTCTTGCGAGATGTCTCATCGCTTCATGACAAAATCGTTACTGTCGGAGATCGTTTGAAGAGCACCCTTAAGGCTTACAACGACATGATTCCAACCGCTGAGACCACAGTTCTAAGTGCAGCGAAGAAGATGAAGTCGTTGGATGTTTCCGGTAAACCGTTAAAGGCGCTTCCAGAAGTCTCGGAAAATTTGCGAATTCTTGAGAGTAAATTAGCCTTGGATGCTCCAGAAGATTTTATTGAAGTTGAAGAGATTCCGGATGAAGATGATGAGAAATGAGTGGTGCTAGATGAGTAATGCAATGGATGCAGTTAGATCAAAGGCGGTAAAGGGTCCTGGCTTAAAGGTGCCTGGCATTATTCTTCTACAATTTCTACTTATCTTTATCTTTGAAGCTCTCGAATATACATTTACCGAAGTTGGCTTCTTCACCGGCCTAGCAATTTTGGTCTCATTCCTTGGTGGTCTATACCTCGGACGTCCTGGAACCTCATTTACAAATGCAGTTAATCCCCCGATCGTATTTTTAATTTCAACGCTTTTAATCATGGCCACAATTGGTGGCGCTGGATTTTCTCCTGGAGAGGTCGGACTCGAATTAATTACTACGCTCTCATCAGTTGCACCATGGTTGATAACTGGAGCCGTCATTGCTTGGGCCGCGCATTTTGCACTCATGCGCAAATATTCACGCAAATAAAAAGCAGGCTTTAAAGCTTTCCAGCTGCCTTTAAATCTTTACGAAGCTCTGGTGGAACTGAGAAGAGTAAATGTTCTTCCATTGCAGTCACCGTCTCGACATCACCATAGCCGCGTCTAGCTAAATCTTTAATCAAATCTGTTACCAATATTTCAGGAACTGATGCGCCGCTTGATATACCGATAACTTCTACGCCTTCAAACCATTCATCTTGGGCTTCAGCAGCAAAATCAATTAGGTAGGCCGCCTTAGCGCCATATTCCAGAGCAACTTCAACCAGACGAACTGAGTTTGAAGAGTTCTTCGATCCAACAACTAGGACTAAATCTGCCTTCGGTGCAATCTCTTTTATTGCTACCTGGCGATTCTGAGTTGCATAACAGATGTCATCACTTGGTGGGTCTATTAAATTTGGGAATCGCTTCTTCAGTGCCGCAACAGTTGTGAGAGTCTCATCAACGCTTAATGTGGTTTGAGATAACCAGGCAACTTTATTTTCATCCGGGACCTTGATATCTGCAATACCTTCAATGCCATCGACCAAAATAATGTGATCTGGTGCTTCGCCGGCAGTGCCTTCAACTTCTTCATGGCCTTCGTGACCAATTAACAAAATGGTTAAATCCTCGGCTGCAAAGCGCTTAACTTCGTGGTGCACCTTTGTCACAAGCGGACAGGTTGCATCAATTGTCTTTAAGTTACGAGATGCGGCACTTGCATGAACTGCTGGTGAGACCCCATGTGCTGAAAAAATAACGGTCTGACCTTCTGGCACTTCATCATTCTCGGCTACAAATATTGCACCGCGAGCTTCAAGTGTGGCGACCACGTGTTTATTGTGGACAATCTCTTTGCGAACATAAACCGGTGCACCGTATAGGTCGAGAGCTTTTTCAACGGTAACAACTGCGCGATCAACCCCTGCGCAATATCCGCGAGGGGCGGCTAACAAAACCCGTTTCGTCCCTAAAGTCATTTGCCAAGTCTAATTGGTATCCCGATTACTATCGACCTGTGCCAGACCAATCCGAGCAGCCAGAGAAACCATTTACCGTTCGCGCTATCTCTGAACGTATTGGCGCAATCGTTGATGGTCTAAGTGAAGTCTGGATTGAGGGTGAGCTATCTGAGATAAATGTAAGGCCTGGTTCGCCGACAATATTCATGCGGCTGCGTGACACCAGCGCAGATATGAGTATCTCAGTCCGCTGCTTTAAGAATGTTTTCGATTCAGTTGCACCGCTAGAAACAAATGCTCGCGTTGTGATTCGTTCTAAGCCAACTTGGTGGACCAAGAACGGTTCGCTCTCATTTAATATCTCCGAGATTCGCCAAGTTGGTGTTGGTGAATTAATGGCTCGCCTGGAAGCTTTGAAGAATCTGTTGGCGAGCGAAGGGCTCTTTGATTTAGATCGGAAGAGAGCGCTGCCGTTCTTACCAAATGTTGTTGGATTAATTTGTGGGCGAAATAGCGATGCTGGCAACGATGTTGTTGAAAATGCTAAACGGCGCTGGCCAAGTGTGAAATTTGAAATTCGCGAAGTGGCAGTTGCAAACGCTGCGGCGGTTTCTGAAGTTAGCGAAGCGTTGAGTGAGTTAGAGGCTAACCCAGATGTAGATGTAATTATTATTACGAGAGGCGGAGGCTCTTTTGAAGATCTTCTCCCATTCTCAGATGAATCATTGCTGCGATTAGTTGCTAATTGTAAAACTCCAATAATTAGTGCAATTGGTCATGAGAAAGATTCTCCACTTCTTGATTTAGTAGCAGATTGGCGAGCCTCAACTCCAACTGATGCCGGAAAGCGAGTGGTGCCAGATATGGAAGAAGAGCTAGCCAATATTTCAAATCTGCAGGATCGAGCAAATCGTTTTCTTCAAAATCTGATGACTTTTGAAGCCTCAAAAATAAAGGGTTTTATGGAGCGCCAAATAATGCGCGAGCCCCAAACAATCGTCACCACCCGAGTCGAAATTATCACGGGGCTGATTGCAAGATCACATAGAAGCATGACTAGCCGGATTGCAATCGCGGCCGAAGAAATAAGTGGACTACGGACACAGGTGCGCACCCTCTCGCCACAAGCTACATTGGATCGCGGCTATTCGGTAGTGCAGAAATCAGATGGGTCAGTTCTTCGCAAAGCTAGCGAGGTTAAGCCCGGCGAGAAACTTCGACTGCGATTGGCGCAAGGCGAAGTTGGCGCAATTACGGAGTAGATTACGAATATGGCCGCCGCAAAAGACTCTGTTAAAGACCCAGTAAAATTAAGTTACGAAGAAGCCCGCGATGAATTGGCCAAGGTTGTTACAACTCTGGAATCTGGGCAAGCAACACTCGAGCAATCTCTGGCGCTCTGGGAACGTGGCGAAGAGCTTGCAAAGATTTGTCAGCAATGGCTTGATGGCGCAAAAGCAAAATTAGCAGCAGCAAAACCAGAATCGGATAAGTAAATGCCAGATTTTAATTACAGCGATCTGCTTCCAATCGGTCCAGATAAAACAAAGTATCGCCTTGTTACAACTGAAGGTGTTTCAACTTTTAGCGCCGAAGGAATGGAATTTCTCAAAGTCACTCCTGAAGCTTTGGAGAAGTTAACTTCGGAAGCGATCCACGACATCAATCATTATTTGCGTGAAGAGCATCTAACCCAGCTCGCTTCAATCTTGAAAGATCCAGAGGCTTCACCAAACGATCGTTTCGTCGCTTTAGATTTGTTGAAGAATGCAAATATTTCTGCTGGTGGAGTTTTGCCGATGTGTCAGGACACCGGAACTGCCCTGATTATGGGAAAGAAGGGGCAGCGCGTTCTGACTTCAAAGAGCGATGCCGAATCAATTTCAAAGGGTGTTTATGGCGCATATACCTCTTTGAATCTTCGCTATTCGCAGCTTGCTCCAGTTACTACTTGGGAAGAGAAGAACACTGGCAATAATTTGCCTGCACAGGTTGAGATTTATTCAGATACCGAGCATGCCGATGAATACAACTTCCTGTTCATTGCAAAAGGCGGCGGCAGTGCAAATAAATCATTCCTTTATCAAGAGACCAAAGCGGTATTAAATCCAACTTCATTCATGAACTGGCTCGATGAAAAATTGCGTTCACTTGGGACTGCAGCTTGCCCGCCATATCACTTGGCAATTGTTATTGGTGGAACCAGCGCCGAGCACACAGTTAAAACCGCAAAGCTTGCAAGCACGCATTATCTAGATGAATTACCAAGAAGCGGCGATGCTAAAACTGGACATGGTTTCCGCGATGTTGATCTCGAGGCAAAGGTCCTAGAACTAACTAGAACACTTGGTATCGGAGCTCAATTCGGTGGCAAGTATTTCTGTCACGATGTCCGAGTTGTTCGCCTGCCACGCCACGGCGCATCTCTTCCAATCGCAATTGCGGTCTCTTGCTCTGCTGATCGTCAAGCCAAAGCAAAGATCACTAAAGAGGGAATCTTCCTCGAAGTTTTAGAGCGGGACCCAGCCCATTTCTTGCCAGAAACAACTGATGAACATTTAGACGATAACGTCGTCAAGATTGATTTAAATCAACCGATGGCAGAAGTATTAAAGACACTTTCAAAGCATCCGATCAAAACCCGACTCTCGCTAAACGGAACACTGATTGTTGCGCGCGACTTAGCCCATGCAAAAATAAAAGAGTTAATTGATTCCGGTAAAGAATTACCGCAATACTTTAAAGATCATGCGGTTTATTACGCTGGGCCGGCCAAGACGCCTGAGGGATACGCATCTGGATCATTTGGTCCAACAACTGCCGGTCGGATGGATTCGTATGTGGATCAATTCCAAAAAGCTGGTGGTTCAATGGTCATGTTGGCAAAGGGAAATCGTTCTAAAGCAGTAACTGATGCCTGCAAAAATAATGGCGGTTTCTACCTAGGTTCGATTGGTGGACCAGCGGCGCGGCTTGCCCAAGATTGCATTCTCAGCGTTGAAACTTTGGATTATGCCGAATTAGGAATGGAAGCTATTTGGAAGATTGAAGTCAAGGACTTTCCAGCATTTATTGTTGTCGATGATAAGGGAAATGATTTCTTCGCCGAGACCTCTAAGCCAATTACTATTGGGAAGAGACCTTAGTACCAGTTAGAGCGCTTCTTCTTTGAAAGTGCGTTACAAGGGGTGTCATATCTGGCCTTGATATATAAAAGCCCCCACTTAATCTGGGTTACGGGATTGGTCCGCCAATCGGTTGAGATAACCTCCATTTTTATTGCTGGTAAAGCTTGTGGAATTCCATGGGCACCACTTCGGTAATTGTGGGCCTGATAATTCCAATGGCTCTCGCCATTCCAAAGACTAGTAAGGCATTGGATTTGTCGCTTCTTATCCCACTTCCGATACTTCGTTGCAATTATCTGTTTTGCCACAATCTGGGCGCCCTTTGGTTTCTTCGCCATTTCAACTTGGCGAGCGGCCATTGAAACTAAGGCAATTGCATTGGCATCAACTGAAGTGACTCCACTTAGATCTAAGGTAATTCCATCATCGCCCTCAATCGGGTTCTCGGGAGCAACTGTTAAGGCAGGCAAGTTATTAGGAACTGAAACGAACTGGTCAAAATTTCCCTGGGCATAGGTCGTATCGACACTGCCGACAAAGACAATAAAGAAAGCGGCGCTCAGAACTAGCTTCGTCGATCTATAAATCTTGTTCATCTCACCCTTCCTTTCTAACCTCTCTAACCTTTTCCCGGAATTCCGGACCTTCTCTAGGCAAGCGACATCTGCCCGAAATGGGCTAGCGGCTTGGGGGAAGGGCAAAACCATCGCATCCGAGGGGGCCATGGGCAAATTTAAATGCGTGTGAGTCGGAAAAAAGATATTAATCACAGGAAAGTGGGCAACTAAAAGTGCAGGTCAGATACCGTGATGTCTGATTTATCCGATTTGACCGTTATTGGGTAAAGTTGACAGGCTCTTCCAACATTTCAGTTACCAGCGCCGCAATTGGCGAGCGCTCTGATCTGGTCAAGGTGATGTGGGCGAAGAGCGGATGGCCTTTCAGTGATTCAACAACTGCGACAACACCGTCATGGCGCCCGACTCGCAAGTTATCTCGCTGGGCAACGTCGTGAGTCAGGATGACTCTCGAGTTCTGGCCGATTCTAGATAGCACGGTCAACAGAACCCCACGCTCCAATGATTGAGCCTCATCAACAATGACATACGAATCGTGGAGCGAGCGCCCGCGTATGTGAGTCAAGGGCAGGACTTCGATAAGCCCACGGTCGATAACCTCATCAATGACCTGTTGGCTAACTAGCGCACCCAAAGTATCGAAGACCGCCTGCGCCCAAGGTGACATCTTTTCGTTCTCGCTGCCAGGCAGGTAACCAAGCTCTTGGCCGCCGACAGCATAAAGCGGGCGGAAGATTACGACTTTCTTATGATGGCGCTTTTCTAGGACCGCTTCCAATCCGGCGCTAAGTGCGAGCGCACTCTTACCGGTTCCAGCCCGTCCCCCAAGGGAGACGATTCCGATTTCATTATCCAAAAGTAGATCGAGTGCTACCCGTTGTTCGGCGCTTCGGCCATGCAAACCAAATGCCGAGCGATCGCCACGGACCAATTGCAGTTGTTTATCTGGAGTGACTCGGGCTAGCGCGCTGCCCTTATCCGAATGCAGAACGATTCCGGTATGGCATGGGTGCTCCTTGCCTAAATCATGAGCGACCTTGCCGCCTTCATATAAGGCATCGATCAAATTTCCACCAACTGTTGCCTCGACCATTCCGGTCCAACCACTTGTCAACGCAAGTTCAGCACGATATTCCTCGGATTTAACTCCGACTGACGAGGCCTTAACCCGAAGTGGCAGATCTTTTGTAACAAGGACTACATCTCTAGATTCAGCCATCATATTTCTGGCAATCGAAAGAATCCGAGAATCATTTGAACCATCGCGCAAGAATCCTGATGGCAGCGATGAGGAATCTGAGTGGTTTAGCTCGACTCGAAGCGTGCCGCCTACATTATTTAGCTTTATATCTTCATCAAGTCGGCCATGTTCAATTCGCAGGTCATCAAGGGTGCGAAGTGCGGCTCGGGCAAAATAACCAAGTTCGGGATGATCGCGCTTGGTCTCCAATTCACCAATTACCGTGATTGGGATTATTACTTCATGTTCAGCAAATCTTGTAAGCGCCGCAGGATCGGCCAGTAGAACGCTGGTATCTAGAACATAAGTCATTCTCTTGGCCAATTGGCGCTCGCATTCTTTTTTTAGTTTTATCCTGGCGGTTAACTTCTAATGATTAACCTGGTGGCTAAAAGGTAAAACCAGAGTGCGGGCTAGGCCCTGCGACACGCTTATTTCAAATGTAAATTTCTAACTAATTTTTAAAGTAATTCTCTCCGACTCTTACTTCCCGAAGCGACGGTTGCGTTGTGAATATGCTCTAAGCGCACGAAGGAAATCGACTCGTCTAAAGTCCGGCCAATAGGCTTCACAGAAATAGAACTCGGAATGTGCGCTCTGCCAGAGTAAGAATCCGCCAAGGCGTTGCTCCCCCGATGTTCGGATTACTAGGTCCGGATCAGGCAGGCCTGCGGTATATAAGTGGCGGCCAATTTCTTCCACACTTATTGCACTTGCAATTTCAGCCGGACTTTTCCCCACATTTTCCAGAGATTTAATTATTGATTTAACTGCATCTGCAATCTCGCTACGGCCGCCATAGCCAATTGCGACATTGATTAATACGCCCTTTATCCCCTTGGTTTTGCTCGCTACATCATTTAACTGCTCAACTAAGTTTGCTGGAAGCAACTCCATAGATCCAACAGGTCGAATTTCCCAACGTCTGCGGCTTGCTAGATCATTTACAGTCTCGGCAATAATTTCAAGAAGTGGCTCGAGTTCGGCAGGTGGCCTAGCTAAATTCTGATTTGAAAGCAGCCAGATTGTTAAGACTTCGACCTTAGATTCTTCGCACCAATCCAGTAATTCAATTATCTTCTCAGCGCCAGCTTTATGGCCGCGAGATGTTGAGGTGTCGCCATCAGCGGCTGGATTTGCCTTTGACCATCTGCGATTTCCATCAAGGATTACTCCGACATGGTGTGGGGTCTGCGTGAAATCTAGATTTGCAAATAACCGACGCTCGTAGAGCGGATAGAGAACCGATTTAATTGCGGGCTTTAAGAAGGCCTTCATTACCTTAGTGCGTTAAATTCTTGAAGGGCACGACGTTCGGCTACAAATGATGCGACTGGCAGTGTCCCGGCAAGGATAAGCAGGATTGTGCTCTTGAATGATTTGCCAGCTTTCAAGCAGTAATGGAATGCCGCAAAGACGTATATCGGATAGGTGAAGCCATGAAGGAGAGAGATCCAAGTTAAGTATTCATGTAGATCTTTAAAGATAAAATAATGGGTTGGGATACTTACGAACCAGAGCAATAACGACATAACGCCCGCATAAATAGCCATAATTCGAAAGCGGATCATCGCCCCGTTAAGAGCGGCTTGGCGTGGATTGAGTTCGGTCATGCTACAACTTTACCTCCGTTTCACGGACAACTTGGCGCTCTTTCATCGAATTATAGAAAGGCGCAAATAGCACAAGCAGGGCCATAAGCCACCATACGAATACGTAAGAGATATGTTGCCAAAAATTGCCAGGGACTTTTGATTTAAGTTGTGGCGCCGGAATTCTGGTTGTCTCTATATCTTCACCTAGCGATGTCATCTCGGCTGTTGCTACTACATAGCCATCAAATAGCGAAAGGTCAGTCTGCCCAACAATAAGCGCTGGATCGATTCGTGAAATCTCATTTTCCAAAGCTTTAGCCGAATCTGATGTCTGCCTTGGGTATAGCCGACCAGAGATTTTTACCTCTCCAGTTAGCTCTTGATTTTCTCTGCTTTGAACTCCGCGGACAACTAAAATTCCGCGCTTGCCTGATAGTTCTAGCAATCTAACTTCTAAATTTGCAAATGACTTTTCGCCTTCTGTTAACAATTCCTGATTTGGCGCAACAAATATCTGGCGATAATTTCCGCTCAATTTTACAAGGCGATTTATTGCACTTGGGTCTAAATTTGAAGTCACCGAAGCGATGCCCTCTAAATCAACGCGTGGGCTATCTGGCACAAATTCCCTGGCAGCTTTTACATCTTGCGATCGATCTAATTGCCAATTACCCAGACCGATAAAAATAATTGAGAGTGCGATTGCCGCAATCAGTTGGGCGATAAATCCCTTACTTCTCATCATTACGGTCTGATAATTTTTTATATCGGCGATAAAAACTCCACATAAGAAGTGAGATTGAAGAAACCAAAAAAATCATTGTTAATGAGCCTGCGATACCGACATCAATCGTAGTTCTACCGTTCATGTGCAGATTGTAATGAGATTACGTAGACTTAGGCCCATGACCGAGCCGATTAAAAGCGACCCATATCTCAGCGAGCGCTATGGGATTTCAAAAGCTCGTTTTCCTAAGTGGCTAATAACCGCAATCCTAGTTTCAGTAATTGGTGGCGGCTGGCTGCTCTGGACGGCAAACCACTACACATATCCAGATATCAAATCAACGCTGATTTCATTTAAAGAGATTGATTCCAAGAGTATTGAAATTCGTTATACGGTAGAAATCAAAGACCCAGGATCACAAGTAATCTGTCGCTTGGCAGCACGCGATTATGAATTAAACATTGTTGGCCAGATAGATGACAAAATCCCACTTGGGACTTCAAGTGAAACCAGAATTATCCAAATTCCTACCCGATTAGCAGCGGTCAACGCTCAGATCGAATCTTGCTCGACTCTTTAGAGTTGATTTGGCTGTAAACTTCTCGCCTTATGGCTATCGAACCTACCCAAACTTGGCTGACCCAAGAAGCTGCTGACCGTCTCGCTGCCGAATTGGCAGAACTTGAAGGTCCACGTCGCGCAGACATTGTTAAAAAGATTGAAGCTGCGCGCGCTGAAGGTGATTTAAAAGAGAACGGTGGCTATCACGCAGCGAAGGATGAACAGGGCAAAACTGAAGCGCGAATTCGCCAACTAAAGCACATGCTCGAAAATGCGCACATCGGAAATCCACCTGCTGGTGAATCTGGATTTGTTGGACTTGGAATGCTGGTCACCGTTGATATTGCTGGTGATGAAATGAAGTTTCTTCTGGGATCACGCGAAATCGCAAGTGGCGATGTCGATGTCTACAGCGAAAAATCCCCACTAGGTGCAGCAGTTCTCGGTGCAAAAATTGGTGACACAGTTACATACACTGCGCCAAATGGCCGCGAAATAAGCGTTGCAGTTTTAGAAGCTAAGAACTTCTTCTAAACATTTCTGCTTTCTAGATTACTTACTTACCCTTACATACTTGCGCACACTTATAGGCGCAAAAATTGCAACTAGTAGGACCATATAAATCAGCGACATCAGAATTGGATTCTGACTTGGCCAAGAATTAGCAGTAGCACCAAATATATTTTCGGTTCCAAAGAGCTCGCGACAGGCAGCAACCATCGTCGAGACCGGATTCCATTCCGCAAAATACTGCAACGCCTTTGGCATTCCGGTTGTTGGTGCAAATGCATTTGATAAGAAGGTTAGCGGAAATACCGTCATGAAAACTAAGTTCTGGGCTACTCGCTCTTCCCGAACTGATAATCCAATTAGGACGCCAATCCATGACATTGAATATCCAAAAGCTAATAAGAATAGGAAGCCGAGAAAAATCTTTACCGGTCCACTGCTTGGTCGCCAACCAACAAGAAATCCAACTAGTCCCATAACAATGAGAGTCACAACGTTCTGCAAAGTGTCACCAACAGTGCGGCCAATTACTACTGCAGATCTTGAAATCGGTAGCGATCTAAAGCGATCGATCAAGCCCTTTTGCATATCAGCAGCTAAACCAACGGCGGTCGCGGCAAGGGTAAATGCAACGGTTTGCACGAAGATTCCCGGCATCAATAATTGAACATATCCACCCTCGACACCTGAATCAATTGCACCACCAAAAACGTAGCGGAAGAGAAGAACGAACATCGCTGGCTGAATCGTTGCAAAGATCAATACTTCAGGTATTCGAATCAACTGAAGTAGTTGACGCTTAGTTATGACAAGGAAATCACCTACGCTTTGCAGCATGTTTTCCACCTACTTCCTCATCTGAAACTACTTCTGCAACATGGCCAGTCAAAGATATGAATACATCGTCTAGCGAAGGTCGCTTCAAGCCAATATCGAGTGGATGAATTTTGGCATCATCCAATAAGCGAAGAACCTGGATTAACGAGGCACTTCCATTGCTGACAGGTGCAGATATTTTGCGGATTCCAGAATCTACAGTTGGCGTTGTTCCAGAAACTTGTTCAACCAGTTTACTTGCAGTCGCAATCTGATCAACCTCAACAGTTATCTCTAAACGTTCGCCACCCACTTGATTCTTTAATTCATCAGCTGTACCACGGGCAATAACTTTTCCGGTATCAATTACCGCGATTGAATCTGCAAGATGATCTGCCTCTTCCAAATACTGTGTAGTCAAAAGCAGCGTTACGCCACCCTTAACAAGTTCGTCGATTACTTCCCACATCTCCATACGACCTCGTGGATCTAGCCCAGTCGTTGGTTCGTCTAGAAATAAAACTTTTGGCTTAACAATTAAAGAAGCTGCTAAATCCAGACGCCTGCGCATACCGCCAGAGTAAGTTCTAATTGGACGCTTTGCGGCATCGATTAATGAAAACTTCTCGAGCAACTCTTCGGCCCGTTTCTTTGATGCTGCAGAATTCAAATGGTACAAACGACCGAACATGGTTAAGTTATCCCAGCCAGTAAGCGTTTCATCAAGTGCTGCATATTGACCAGATAGCCCAATTATTTTCCGAACTTCATCTGGATGTTTTAAAACATCGATTCCTGCGACAGTTGCACTTCCACTATCTGGCGTCAATAACGTTGCAAGAACTCGAACTGTTGTTGTTTTTCCGGCGCCATTAGGGCCAAGCAAGCCAAGCACTGTTCCCTCTTCAACTTCAAGACTCAACCCATCAAGGGCTTTAACAGCACCCTTGTCGTAGGTTTTGACCAATTCTTGCGCGATGATGGACTTCATAACCTCACCCTATTACTCGATTGCTATTGCCGCATAGTAAACTCACAAAGGTGTCTAGTAAAAATTCAAATAAGAACGATGTAGCCCCGAAAAGTCTCACACACAAAGAAATTATGTTCGTATTAAGCGGACTCATGGTTGGTCTGCTACTTGCAGCCCTAGATCAAACAATTGTTTCAACTGCTCTTAAAAGTATCGTTGAAGATTTTGATGGCCTTGCTCATTACACCTGGGTTGTGACTGCGTATCTTCTAACATCAACCGCATCAACACCGCTCTACGGAAAAATTTCTGATCTATATGGCAGACGACCAGTTTTCCAATTCGCAATTATTACTTTCTTGATTGGCTCTTTCGCAGCCGGTGCTGCAACAAGTATGGAACAGCTCATTGCTTTTCGTGCGGTTCAAGGACTTGGTGCTGGTGGCTTAATGTCACTTACCTTCGTGATAATCGGTGACATTATTTCTCCGCGCGAACGCGGAAAGTATCAGGGCTACTTCGGTGGCGTCTGGGGACTCTCGTCGGTTGCTGGTCCACTTCTAGGTGGTTATTTCTCAGACCATGCTCAGATTCTTGGAGTTAGTGGCTGGCGCTGGATTTTTTACATAAATCTCCCATTTGGAATCGCAGCCTTGATTCTCACTTCAATCTTTCTGCATATTCCAAAGGTTAAGCGCGAACATAGTATTGATTATCTCGGAGCCTTACTTTTAGTTTCTGGAGTCTCGTCGTTACTACTAGGACTCTCGGTTTACGGACCGCAAGATGGCTGGCAAAATTCAAAAACCCTACTAACCATTGCTGCAGCAATTGTTTTGATGCTGCTCTTTATTTTTCAAGAAAGTCGAGCTAAAGAACCAATCATTCCGCTTACACTCTTTAAGAATCACACATTCTCGGTTACCTCTGTTATGGCTTTTATTATTGGTGCCGGAATGTTTGGCGCAATAATTATGCTGCCGCTCTATCTACAAATAGTTAAGGGCGATTCTGCAACTTCAGCAGGACTTAAGTTAATTCCATTCATGATCGGCATTGTTTCGATGTCGATAGTGAGCGGAAAACTAATTACTAAGCACGGCCACTACAAGCATTTTCCAATTATGGGACTCTCACTTATGACTGTCGGACTTTTCATGCTTTCAACGTTGACACAGACCACACCATTTTGGCAGCTAGCAAGCTATGGAATTTTCGTTGGTGCTGGCCTTGGACTATCGATGCAGACCATAGTGATTGCTTTACAGAATTCAGTTGAATTCAGAGATCTAGGAGTCGCAACAAGTGCAAATACTTTCTTCAGATCAATCGGAGCAACGATGGGTGTTGCACTATTCGGAACTGTTTATGCAAGTCGATTAGCACATAATTTACCAATCGAGATTGAAAAACTGAGGGCAAGTAATCCAGCTGCTTTGGTTGGTGCAACGCCTGAAAAATTTGAAGCCCTGAAAGAGAACACTGCGGTTCTTCAAACTTTCACTCCAGAACTGCAAGCTGGGATTATTAACGCATTTGTAAATTCATTCCATGTTGTTTTCTTAACTTCGGTTCCAATAACCATTATTGGATTCTTCATTGCACTTATACTCCGCGAAACCCCACTCCGCACTGGTGTTGGACATCAGGCGGCTAAGGAAGAAGCGGCGGGCGAGGCACTTGGCTAAAAAAATTAAGGAGAATCTATTACCAAGAGAGGTTTATGTCCTCTCTTCCGTAGCTTTCTTCGTCGCTCTTGGGTATGGAATGGTTATTCCAGCAATTCCACTTTTCGCAAAATCGTTTCAGGTAAACAATGCACAAATCGGTGCAATTATTTCGGCTTTTGCTCTCGCCAGATTTGCTATGGGACTTCCGGCCGGAAAGTTAATTGATATTTTCGGGGAACGTCGAATTCAAACAACTGGCCTGATGCTAGTTGCGGTTTCATCTTTTGCATCTGGTCTAGCAACAACGTATTGGCAACTACTTATTTTTCGCGCCCTTGGTGGCATCGGTTCAGTTATGTTCTCGGTCTCAGCAAGCTCACTTTTAATGAGATCCGTTGATGACAGCATCAGAGGGCGCGCGCAATCAACCTATAACGGGGGCTTCCTAATCGGCGCAGTTGCTGGCCCAGCATTTGGTGGAATTCTCTCAGTTATCTCGCTTCGAGTTCCATTCTTTGTTTATGCATTTACCCTGGTCGCCGGAGCTTTCATTACTTCATTCTTCTTATCTGAAAAACGTCTAGGTAGGTCAATAAAAAATATTCAAGATCCAGAAGATCGAATTTTGCTTAGGGAAGCGCTAAAAAGTTATCCATTTTTAGCAGCAATGGCTATTTCATTCTTAGCAAACTGGGTTCTCTTTGGAATGCGAAATACTATTTTGCCACTTTTTGCTGAAGAGAAACTTGGTGCTTCAAATACAGTAATTGGGCTTGGCTTTACAGTTGCCGCAATCGTTCAAGGAATCGCACTGGTATATGTTGGAAAAATTTCAGATTTTCATGGGCGCAAATTTGCCCTAATGCTTGGTTCATTTGTAATGCTGACCGGTATTGCAACCATAATTGTTTCTCAACACTGGTGGTATTACATCTTGGCGATGGCTTTATTTGGAATCGGTGGTGCCTTTGAAGGAGTCGGAGCATCTGCACTTATTGGCGATCTCTTTGGTGGAAAAGGTGGCCGAGTTATCGCGCTATTCCAGATGGCCGGAGACTTAGGAAATATCATCAGCCCGGTTTTGCTTGGCTGGTTAGTGGATGCATACTCTTATCGCCCCGCATTTATAGCAACAGCAGCAGTGTTTTCATTAACACTGCTGCTGTCAGCAAAGATGCCAGAAACTAGAAAGCTAAATCAGCAAAACTAGTCACGACTAGTCACGTCGAAGTATTGAGATTAACCGCAATACTTCAAGGTAAAGCCAGACGATTGTGACCATAAGCCCAAAGCCTGCACGCCATGATTGTTCTTGTGGCGCGCCACTAGCAATCATCTTTTCAATCTGATCAAAATCTAGAACCAAGAAGAATGTTGCAAGTGCTACACCAGCAACTGCAAGTAGGGGTCCGAGACCAGATAGTCCGTATAGACCCATTCCATTTCCAAGCCCAAAGAATGAACCAATCAAAGATCCAACTGCAAGAATCAAGTATCCGAATAGTGCACCAATCAAAACCCGAGTGAACTTTGGAGTTACGCGAATTCGCTTGCTCTTATATGCCCAAAGAACACCGGCAATTGCAGCGATTGTTGCAACAAGTGCTTGTCCAACAATTCCGTCATATGCAGTTTCATACATCTGGCTCAGTGTTCCGAGTGCCAAACCTTGAAGCGCTGCATAAGTAATTGTTAGGCCCGGCTTAATTTTCTGTGAAAATGAAAGATATAAACCAAGTCCCATTGCGCCAAGGAAACCAATTAGAAGTGCGCCGCCACCAAGTTGAAGTGTCCATGCAAGGGCACCAACACCAACTAATACTGCAAATAGAAGTGCAGTGCGAGCAACAACATCATCAATTGTCATACGTCCTGTGCGAATTGAAGATGCAGCAGGCGCGTTATAAAGATCATTTAATTCTTCTGTTGATGGTGCGACAGCTGTTCCGCCACGATTTTCGAGAGCGGCATATCCGCGTTTGAAAACTGGGTTCGAACTTTGCATTATTTCTCCTGTTTGCTAGTGGGGTAATTTGGTATTGCAGGCATTTTTCTCAAAATTCCTGCAATAACTATAAACATAATTTGGGCCTTTGGTATTCCGCCAAGCCTAATCGTTGCGAAAATCCGCGCTCAAAACCTTAAAAATCACTTAGAAACACTGAAGGAGCCTGATCGGTGAACTACCTACCCAGCCCTTGCCCCGCTTCTTCTATTTACGAAGTAGGTATCTGAGGTTCTCTCTGTTCCGATGTATGAGGGATCAGTTGGATTGAGCGTCACAGATATGGTCACAAAACCTCTAGTAGATGGGCGGTAGGAGCAGGTAGCAATAATGTTTGGTGCGCTAGTGATCGTGGCGCTAACGCTGGTGGTTGAGATATTGATAGTTGTATCTGCTGACTGCGCTGCAAGGTAATTCACTCATTGCAACGAGGCCTGCTGTTTAATATTAGGTTTGCGACCTTGGAGCAGTCCGCCTTTGAACAAAGAATGTTTCTGCTACGGAGAATGACCCGACATCATTTGCTTCGGTTGGAACCAAAGTGGCTACTACAGAAATGCTTCCACGCTTTGATGGTTTAAACCTGCAGTTTGCAGTGTATTCATTAGTTGAATTCACCCTCTTATTTTTACAGCCAGGAATGACTTTTCCCTTCACCCTAAATGTAACTTTTCCAGCTACAGAGGCAATTAAACTCAAATTTGAGGCTGTTCGATAGGCTAAATTTCCGAAGACTTGTGGCGTAGATGCTGAAGCGAACTCCAAATTTGAAGGAGTTAAGTATCGAAAGATTGCGATTCCAGAGCCTCCATCGCCTGAATTCTTCACATTACTTCTCACATAACCGCCGCCACCACCACCGCCACTGCCCGCAACTCCATTCGTAGCGGATGCCGAGACTGTGTTCAGACCACCGGTTCCTCCACCACCTTTCCCACCCGCGGCTGGAGTCCTGGAAGTGGATGGGAAATAATAATCAGCACTAGCGTTACCACCACCTCCACCTCCAGCAAAAAAATAATTTCCGCTGCTAATTAAGTTGCTTGAAATACCTAAGGAATTGCCGATAGTTTGCGTCAATTCGGATTTCCAAAATCTCCCATCACCACCTACGCCAGCTGGAAAATTACCCCGTGTGTTGTTGTAGGTGGGAGACGAGCCACCGACACTTCCCGCGCCACCACCGCCACCAGCTACGTATACGTATTGTCTGGATCCATCCGTCAGAAAACCATTGGTTCCTTTACCTCCATTGTTTCCTTGACCCGCAATCCCTCGACCAACGGAATTATTACCAAAAACTCCTCCGCCCGATCCTCTCTGTACATTGTAACTATCACCCCCGCCCCCACCAGTTGCAGTAACTGTATTTGGATCGCTTACATCAGGACTCGCTCCAAAAGTCGTGTTACCACCGTGCTTACCAGCTGCAGTTCCAGTAGAACCCTTAGTTCCTTCCCCACCAAGACCTATAGATATATACAAATTTTCTAGCGCTGAAACATCAAAAGCATCCCCTGATAAAAAACCTCCAGCTCCACCACCACCGGCATGCGGATAACCCCCACCGCCACCACCTGCAACCAGAAGATAATCAACAGATTGCAGCCCTGCTGGAATGCTCCAAATGCAAGGATCCGTACTTTCAGAATCGCCCATAGTTTCAGAAAAAGTTTTAAAAGCGATAAATGTGTATGACCCTGAAGTTACAGAAGTCGACACACATCCAACATTAGCTTGTGTGGTTTGAAGTGAGGTATGTGTAAATAAAAATGATGATATTAAAGACAAAGATATAAATTTTAGAGATTGATTTCTTTTAATATTCGTTGACACTTCAGAGACTGATGACCTATGGGGTAGAAATAACTCCGTAATTTTACAAAACAGTGAGGTTTTCATCCATTCTTTCAATGGCTGACTATTACATTGTTTCATTCTAGGAGTGTAAGGCGTAATAAATCAGATCACACTATTGAGTGAGTAAGAACTAACGCCAAATAAATATTTGAGCGTGAACTAGTGAATATGGCTCCTAAGCGATAGTTGCTTTGCTCGAGTGCAGGTGCGCTGGGCTGAAATGGATCGAGAATCAGGGCATCGCCTTCAAATCCCTCACGGTAGATGTGTATGCATTTATGTATGCACTGCAAAATAAATGCTGATTTATTTTTACTATGTGCGAGACACGTTACGCACAACTGGTGCCCCCGGTCGGACTTGAACCGACGCTGGAAGGATTTTACCTACCCAGCCCTTCGCCCGCTTCGCTTGTTTGCGAAGTAGGTATCTGAGGTTCTCACCGTTCCGATATATGAGGGATCAGTTGGATTGAGTGTGACAGATATGGTCACAAAACCTCTAGTAGATGGGCGGTAGGAGCAGGTAGCAATAATGTTTGGTGCGCTTCCAGTTGTTGATTTTTTCTTGCACCCAGGCAGTATTTTGTTATTGACTCTAAAAGTTACCTTGCCGACTACGGATGCTGATGCGCTAATTAGCTTTGCCTGGCGAAAAACAAGTGAGCCATCGGCAATCGTGATTGTGGCGGTGGTGGATCCTGCTGTGAAGGTAATAGTTGTTTGACTAGATGAGATTGCGCTGTAGTTATCATCAGGCGCCTTAGTTGCAGTAACCAGACAAGTGCCAGTGGCTGCGGCAGTTAGAACTCCTGAAGAGAGCGTGCAAGTTGTTGTTCCCTCTGCGTAGATATATGAAACTAAGCCGCCCCCGCTGCCACCATTGGTAGCGAGAGTGATTGGAGTGCCAAATGATCCTGAAGTCGATGAAATGGATAGCGCGGATTGGCTAGCTTTACTAAAGGTAAAAGTTAGGGCGCTACTAGTGGCCGCGTTGTAGTAATCATCTGCAGCAATGGTGGCTGCAACTAAACAGGTGCCAGATGTTGATGCTGAGATAGTTGCTGTTGCAGATGAGTTAGAGAGCGCGCAACTACTTGCGCTGCCCCCAGCCGCAATTGCATAGGTAATAGCACCGCTTCCAGTTGATCCAGAGGTGCTCATTGAAAGTGCTTGCGAATATGGATAAGACTTAGAAGAAGTTCCAAGAGAGCTTAAGGTAATGGTTTGATTGTAATTTGGAATTGAATACATTATTTGGACTACGCCAGATCCACCCCATCTTGCAGCACCTCCGCCGCCACCGGTATTCGCAACACCATCAGCTCCGGTTGCCCTATCTGCTCCAGCGCTTTCATAGTTAGCGATTGCTATAGGTCTTCCTCCGCCACCAGTGCCACCGGTAGCACCATTGCTCCAACCTCCCCCACCTCCGCCATAAGTTCCAGTAAAAGTCCCACCTGAAAGTGAAATTCCGTTTGCACCATTAACTCCTGTTGCAGCTGCACCGGCGCCACCGCCACCACCGGAACCACCCGGACCTCCAGCGTTTGCAAATCTTTCCCAGCCAGTCGTTGGATCAATTAGGCCATCACCAGCGGCTCTAGCAGTGCCTAGATGACAAGCTCCTCCCGCAGATCCGCTAAATGATGAAGCGAGTTGATAATTAGTAGCACCACATCCACCACCACCACCACCAGCTTTAATTATCAAACTATCTGATTGATTAGTTATAAACGAAGGTGAACCATTTTCGCCAAGGGTCCAATCATTTGTAGCTTTCCATCCATCAAGGCCACCAGCGCCTACCGTTACTTTGAGTTGAGTAATGCCCGAAAGTGATAACGAAGTTTTTCGATACTTAACTTCACCACCACCGCCACCACCACCGAGCGAATTGAAACCACCGCCACCACCGCCTCCTACGACTAGTGCTTCTTCAATAGATGTAACACCAACTGGAATCGTAAAAGTTTGTCCGGTCTTAAAAGTGATTATGCATTTTCCCGTGACTGAAATATCGATTGTTACTGCACTTGAATTTGTATTAGCTAATCCAGAAGTGCAAGCAAGCCATTTCACCGAAGCTTGGGCCGGCAAGGTTTGGAATATAAAGAAAAAGCTCAAGAGAGCAATCAGGGGCTTTTTCATAGCGCTAGTTTAGTTGCAGACCAAAATCTGCCAACCAGAGGGCACCCAGACGGGATCGACCCCTTTAATTCCTAGTTAAGTAGCCCCAAGCCAAGGTGGCGGCAACAGCCACCCAAATTTGATACGGAACAAGTAGAAGTCCCATTATCAGCGAAGCTTTGAACGTTAGGTAAAGAACAGGAATTGTAAGAAGAGTTGCCAATACCAATGCAATCGTGGCCAGAGCGAAGTTGTGTGGGACATAGAACTGATAAGCCCAAGTAAGTGCTGCGGCAATACTTAGCCCGAAGAAAACCAGCCAGGAGATATTCTGCAATCGAGTTAAAGACTTTGATACTTGATATGAAGCAACACCTAAAACTATAAAGTTGTAAGGCCAGATAATTCCAATAAAGGCACTGGGTGGCTGCCACGGCGGTCTATTAAGAGTTGAATACCAACCTGGTGAAGAAGAAACCCAAATTCCTGAACCGAAGGCATAGATAAAAACAAAAAGAATTCCTAACGCCGCCATAACCATTCTTAAGTCCACAACTGGACTGTAGCGAAGTTTGCTAGGGGTAGGGCCAACACCTGCCAACTAACTACCCGCCTCTTGCCCCACTCCTATTACCCACGAAGTAGCGGCTAGTTGTTGTAGTAGTTCCGATATATGAAGGATCTGTGGGATTTAGCGTTGCAGTTATAACCACATAGCCTCTAGTAGAAGGTCGGTAGGAGCAGATAACAGTTGCGCTTGCTGCAACTACCTTCTTCTTGCATCTTGGTATTACCTTGCCATTGACCTTAAAGGTGACCTTGCCAGCAACAGATGAGCTTGCGCTAACGCTCTTTGCTTGGCGGTAGGTAAGTGCGCCTGGCTCTAGAGTGATTGTGGCGCTAACGCTGGTGGTTGAGATATTGATAGTTGTATCTGCTGACTGCGCTGCTAGGTAATTGTCATTCTCTGCAAGGCTAGACCTAATGACACAGCTACCAGCTGCAGTGGGAGTAAGAGTGGAGCCGACGACGGTGCAATCACCTGAAACCTTTGTGTAGGTAAAGGTGCCACCCGTTGAGCCACCAGTTGAGGTAAGTGAAAGATCACTGCCAAAGCTAACGGAGGTACTAGATGTAATGGTGATGTTTGTTTGGGTTGCCTTCACCGTTGAATTATTAGTAACGCTCTGTGAAGTTAGAGATGCGGCATCATTACCAACTAGATCCTGGATAGCATTTGCATCATCGCCAGCTGTTGGATCACTATAGGAAACTGTTACTACTCTGCCGATATTGATCGTTGATCCAAGTGCGAGGGTAACGGCGGAACCAGATGCGGTAGCTGATGAGACGGCGACTGCACTTCCAGCGTCCAAGACTGTAAAGGCTGAGGTTGGAGCGGTAGTCGCAGAGAGCGCCTCGTTATAGGTCAGA